>CAYYKP010000041.1:0-9311 GCA_964468055.1 uncultured Caldisericales bacterium | reverse complement strand
ACTTGACGCATTAAAAAAATGTGATACCATAACTTTCTATGGTACATGAAGCTACATTAAGTTTTTGGATATTTATTGGTTTTGCTATGATTTTTCAACTTATAATGGGTGCAAATGACGGTGGAGTTTTATTAGGCTCGATAATATCATCTAATTTTATACATCCCCTTATAGCTATACTAATATTATTTATTTCATTATTTGCCGCACCGTTTATATTTGGGACAGCAGTTGTAAAAACTCTCGGCACAAAAATTTTTCCTATACAGGATATGACACTTGCAATGCTTTACGGAACGCTTTTTGCAACAATGACCTGGGTAATTATTGCACAAAAAATAAAATACCCCGTAAGTATTTCTTACACATTTGTAGGATCGCTTGTAGGAAGCGCTCTTGCAACACAATACTCTCATAACTTGCATGTAATAGAGGTATATAAAGTTTTCGGAGGATTGCTTGCTTCAATTTTGATAAGCTTTATTTTAGGATACATTTTTTTGAAATTTACCAATTTATTATTATTAAGAGCAAAACCGCGTGTATCGATTATTTTTAGAATATTACAGATATTTACCTCGGTTTTACTGGTACTTGGCTATGGCTCAAACGATGCCGAAAAAACGCTCAGTTTAGTATACATGGCCGCATTAATTACTCATTCCCCTATTAGCACAAACGCAAAGAACCCGTTTATCGTATTTGGTCTTGCACTAGTATTTATCATTGGTACAATATTCTTCGGGGCAAATTCTGTGTCAACTGCGGGATTTAGGATTATGAAAAGTAATCCGAAACAAACTTTCCTAACACAGCTTATTACGTCCGCTACTGTTTTATATTTTGCTAAAATAGGCCTTCCCATAAGCAGCACCGAAACGCTAAATATGGGACTTGTGGGAGTAGGGTTTTCGGAAAAACCATACTCCGTTAAATGGCATGTTGTAAAAAATCTTTTATTAACATGGATAGTAACAATACCTATGTCCATTCTTATTTCTTTTTTATTCACTTTTATTTTGGAAAAAATGATATAAAATATTATATAGAAGGAGTTGATTAATATGAAAATGTGGGAAACAATATTTAAAAAACCGGATGCATTCCAAAACCTCATAAGGGAGCAATCAAAACTTACGGTAGATGGAATAAACGTCCTAAATGAATTTATGGGCATCGATAAAGAGGCATCAAATTGCGATATTCTAAGGCACAATTCGAGAATTCAAATTAAAAAAGTAGAAGAAGAGGGAGATAGGAGAAGGAGGGAGCTCATAAACGAGTTAAATAAAAGCCTTATTACTCCATTGGACAGGCAGGATTTATATAATTTATCCAATGTAATAGATAATATCTTAGATTATTCATTAGATACTATTGAAGAAATGCTTGTTTATAAAGTATACCCGAATTATTATCTAAAAAAAATGATACAGAAGCTCTCTCGTGGCGTTGTTCACCTAAGCTATGCGACGGACAAACTTTTTACCGATAAACAGCTTGCCAGTAATAATATTATTGCCGCAAAAGTTATAGAAAACGAGATTGAAGAAACATACAGAGAAGCTCTTGCTTCACTCTTCGAAAATTCGGACTTCCATTATATTTTTAAAATGAGAGAAGTATATCGGCATCTAAGCAACTCAGCAGACAGAATTTCGGAAGCAGCAGATATTATAGGCAACATTATTATTAAAGAAGTATCTTAACTACACTTGATAAACTTTTTAATAGTGTTTTGTTATTAAGGTAAAGTTCCGCCTGCTTATATTTTAGGATCTTTTGAAAAGACACTGTCAAGGTTATTTCATTTTGTAAATATTTTTATTTTACTTTTTCTTTTAAGACCTTGCCGGCTTTAAAAAAGGGAACGATTGTTTCCGGGATGTCAATTGACTTTCCTGTTTTTGGATTTATACCCTTTCTTGCATTTCTCTTACGGGCACCAAAGGTTCCAAAACCAATTAATGAGACTTTTCCACCTTTTGCAAGTTCCTCTTCCACTGTTTTAACAAAAGAACCGACAAACATTTCAACATCTTTTTTCTTTGCACCTGTTTTTTCAACAAGCTCTCTAACAAGTTCCGGTTTATTCATAACTACCTCCTTATTTAAATTCCCTACAATTCTAATCATTTACGTTCCTTAGTCAAGTACCTACCAGAATATTTCGAAGTAAAATTTCAAAATCTCTCGACGTTATATCAAATTCCTGTTTCAAGTTTGCATAAATAACGTTCACTTTTATATAGGGAACCATAATTTGTTCAACATTTATTACAGTATAATCTGTCTTTTTCTTGAACATTTTTGCACTCTCCTTCTCAATCTTTGAGTTATTCTTAGAGATAAAAAATGCAACATCAAATTTAGAATAAAAGATTGGGGAATTTCCCTCGACTATAACATCATCGCTCAAAAGATTAAATGCTTCATTAATATAATAACCAATCTTTTTTCTCTTGCTATGCACCCACAGAACTTTCTTCGCACCATTCCTCAGGAATAGTGCGGTATCTTTACCCTTTATGTTAAGAATATCCGGCTCTATTTCTATATTATCCGGAAGTTTATCCGATGGAGTCAACTTTAAAACATCAAATCTCAGAGGAAATAGTTTCAAAAGAATGTTAATAAACGTTGTTTTTCCTACTCCGCTTCTTTCCCCTCCGACAAAGACAATCATTTTTTAGTTGATTTTACGATTTTTTTCTTAACTATACGTTTTACGGTTGTCTTACGCTTTGATTTCACCGTTGTTTTTTTAATAGCCATACCTTTCACACTTTTAGTAGTTTTGGCGGGCATTTTTTTAGTCGAACCCTTCTTTCTCTTCTCAAATTCAAAGCGAACGGTATTTTTATCATCTATGTAGAGGTAAGCAGAAAATTTTCTTCCTCTTTTGGAAATGAAGTCATTTAGAAGCGGGGTTCTTTTGTCCTTAAGTAAAACTTTTGCGATATCACGCGTAATTTCTTTATTCCCCATCATTTTTTTGATATAGAAAGTACACCCGTTATCTCTGTCAGAACAGAAATATGTTTCTTTCCCTTCAACTACATTATTGCCACATTTCGGACACTTTCCTACAGGCTCATCGCTTACTAAAATATCTGTTTTCGCATCCGGAAAATCAAAAGAAACTTTCCCGTTCTTCAATAATATATCAGCATCAAAATATCTTTTACTCTTTGAAATTATCTTTGTAAGATGTACTTTTTCACCTTTTAAAAGTTTTTCTGCCATTTCTCTTGTAATAGTTTTATTTACAAGTCTTTTCCACATAACAAAGTCACATTTCCCATTCTTTACATTCTCACAGGTAAACGCCTTTGGTGTTTCAATCACATTGCCCCCGCATTTAGGGCACTTACCAATAGGAGTACCGTCACCGATATTTATGCTATAATCACCTTTGTATTGTTTCACTTTATTTACGATAGACACGGTAAGCTTCTCAATATCCTGCATAAATTTATCCGGTTTTAATGTTCCTTTTTCTATATCTCGAAGTTTTTTCTCCCATTCACCCGTAAGTGATGGAGATAGCACTTCTTCGGTACCTACCTCGTTTGCAAGCTCTACAAGGCGCATACCCTTGTCAAGCGGAATCAATGCTTTTTTATCTCTCTCAACATAACCTACGTTAATAAGTCTTTCCATGATAGCAGCACGTGTTGCAGGAGTTCCAAGTCCGCGTTCCTTCATTGCTTCCCTCAGTTCTTCATCTTCAATAAATTTTCCTGCGGTTTCCATTGCAGTAAGCATAGTTGCATCCGTAAAGTGTGGGGGTGGTTGAGTTTCTTTTTCAAGAACGGTCGTTTTCTTTAAAATAACTTTGACTCCGTTTTCTATGTCTATTAACGCTTCTTTTTTTTCTCCGTTGTATACTTTCATCCAGCCAAGATCTTTTACCCTGGAAAAATCCGATTTAAAAGTTTCTCCGGAAACAATAGTTTTAAAAGACAATTTTTCAATAGTAGCAGGTTTATAAAAAACAGATAAAAACCTTCTTGCAATAAGATTAAAAACGTTAAGCTCTTCCCTCGTCAAGCTACTAAGGGACGGAGCTTTACCCGTAGGAATAATTGCATAGTGATCGGTTACACCTTTATCATTTACCACCCTTTTATCCAAATTTATATCTGTTGATAGTATTTCATTTACGAATCTGTCGTATGGTTGTACGGAAATACCTCTTAAAACTGCTGGCAATTCTTTGACAAGTGCTTTGGGAATGTATCTGCTATCGGTTCTCGGATAGGTAATCATTTTTCTACGCTCGTACAATTTCTGAGCGATACTTAGTGTACTTTTTGCAGAATATCCAAAACGCCTATTCGCGTCCCTTTGAAGCTCGGTTAAATCGTAAAGTAAAGGGTGCGGTTTTTTGGACAGGGATCTTTTTACGTTCTCTACCGTACCCTCTTTTTTATTTACTTTTTCTTTTATTTTATCAGCATCTTGTCTGCTTTTTATCCGCGTTTTCCTGTTTTTACCAACATAAATCCCCTTATAGGAAAAATCATTACTTTCAAATTCTCCTTCTATTTCAAAGTACTTCTCTTTTTTAAATGCTTTTATCTCTTTTTCCTTACTGCAGATAATGTTAAGTGTAGGCGTTTGCACTCTACCTACTGAAAGAATAGAGCCCCATCTCCTCGTAAATGCTCTTGTTGCATTTATACCAACAAGCCAATCACTTTCCATTCTAACTGCCGCTGATTCTCCAAGCAAGTCATAATCCGATGCATCATGCAACTTCCGAAATGCTTTTAATATTTCTTCTTTAGTCATTGCCGAAAGCCATAATCTTTTTATTTCCTTTTTCTTAGCAGGCACTAGGTGTAATATATTTCTAAATATCAATTCTCCTTCCCTACCAGCATCACAAGCATTAACAATTGTTCCCGTATCCTTTCTGCTTATTAGTTTTTTTACTGCGTTGAACCGCTTCTTTGTCTCTTTAATCGGTTTGAGCTCAAATTCTTTAGGTATTATCGGAAGAGTGGAAAGTGTCCAAAATTTTAGTTTTTTATCGTAATCCTCCGGTTCATATAGGGTTACAAGATGGCCAAGTGCCCAGGTAACAACATACTGTTCATTCTCAAGATAATCCTTCTCGTTTGTGAATCTTCCAAGTGCCCGTGCAATATCCCTTGCAACGGATGGTTTCTCTGTAATTATTAAAGTTTTATTTTTCATATAGAAATATATTACACAAAACCTCTAAAAATAAAAATCCCCGGTTTTCACCGGGGATGCATTTTTCAAATTCGATAAATCAGCTGATTTATTCAGAAACTACTGTAACGTTTATAGCTTTGTCTCCTCTGTCACTCTGATCAATTTCAAATTCAACTTTCTGGCCTTCTTTTAAAGTCTTATAGCCTTCTGACTGGATTGCTGAGTAGTGAATAAAGAGATCTTTTCCACCATTGTCGGGAACAATAAACCCATAACCTTTCTGGGCATTGAACCATTTCACTCTACCTGTAAGTCTTTCCAAAGTACTAAACCTCCTAAAAAATTTCTGCATCCTGCCTGCAGATGCAAATATTATAGCAGATACAAAATAAATTGCAATATTAAAACTTAAAACTTTGCAAGAAAATAAATTATAATTATTAAGAGAAACAGCACGATTACTGCAATAGAAGTTTCCTTATGTGTATCTGCAAGCACGTAAGTTTTATTTTTTATGTAACTTTTGGTGTCTTTATGTAAAAGCAGATATGCAACAAATATACTCCAACCAGCAATTATTAAGGCGGCAAATAGACCCCTATCCGGTGTAACATTAAGTTGTCCGAGAATTAAATAAAATGTAAAAGAGCCGGTATGTAAAACCTTTGATAGAAATGCAGTACTTTGTTTGAAGAATAATAAAGAAAGCACTGTAAGAAAAAATAAGATACTTTGCAATATCGACATCACGGCAAGCAGAATACGCGCCCAATTAAACTTCATAATAAGAAATATGGTAAGGGCGGCATAAGTTAAGACAATTACAAGCGAAACGGTAAAAAATGGTTTATATCTAAACTTTCCAAAGAAAATCAATGAATAAAGAAAAAAATAAGTAGTACCAATAACAAGCGCATACACTGCCACTTTGTACTCTTTTGGCATTCTGTCAATCTGTTTATTCACGTTTCTTTATCTCTATCCCAAGCTCTTTAAGTTGCTTCTCGGAAACCTCAGATGGTGCATCGCTTAAGGGGGATATACCTGCCGTTGTTTTAGGAAAGGCAATTACATCCCGCAAACTATTTGCTTTTGCCATAATCCATACGAGTCTATCCAACCCAAACGCAATACCTCCGTGCGGAGGTGCTCCAAGCTTTAATGCTTTTATTAAAAATCCGAATTTATGGTTCGCTTCTTCCTCGGAAAGCCCAATTGCTTTAAAAACTCGTTTCTGAAGTTCCGGATTATGGATTCTGATACTGCCACCTCCAAGTTCATTCCCGTTTAATATGAGATCATATGCTACAGCACGAACATTATCCTTATCACTTTCAATTTTATCAATGTCTTCCGGATTAGGCATCGTGAATGGATGATGTTCCGCTTCATAGCGTTTCTCTTCCTCGTTAAAGGAGAAAAAAGGAAAATCCATTACCCACAGGAAATTCCAAACATCCTGTTTAATAAGCTCAAATTGATTTCCAAGAAAAACACGCATTCTTCCCACAAGTTCAAATCCCTTTTTAGGTGTAACAAGGAAAAGCATTGCAAGATCATTATTAGTTCCGTTTACAAGTATTGCATTTTTCTCGCCGTCCGATAAGAATTTGGCAAAAGAAGATTTAAGCTCGCCGTTTTTAAGCTTTATATCTATAAAACCGCTTAATCCTATTTCTTTGGTTTTCTCTTTAAGCTCATCTACTTGTTTTCTGGAAAGGTCTGCTCCATCCGGCAAAAATAAAGCAAGCACCTTATTTCCAGTATCGACATTCTTACGTATGAGGTTTGATTCGGAGTACTTAAACTCATCAGTCAAATCTTTTATTTCCATGCCAAAACGTGTATCCGGCTTGTCCGATCCGTAACGCTTCATTGCATCCGCGTATTCAATTTTCGGAAAAGGGGTTTTTAAATCTATACCAAGAACGGCATTGAAAAGTACTTTATACATTTCTTCTACAATTTTTATAATATCTTCTTGTTCTACGAAAGACATTTCCATATCAATCTGGGTAAATTCAGGTTGTCTATCCTGCCTTAAATCCTCGTCCCGGAAACAACGCGCAATTTGAAAATATTTTTCAAATCCACCTACCATAAGAATTTGTTTGAAAAGCTGGGGAGACTGCGGAAGTGCATAAAATTTTCCCTTATTTAAGCGGGACGGTACAAGAAAATCGCGTGCACCTTCAGGAGTACTCTTTGTAAGATACGGAGTTTCCACCTCGATAAAACCTCTTTGAGAGAGAAATATTCTTATATTATCAGTAATCTTTGCACGCATTTCAAACACTTTGCGTATCTCCGGTTTTCTTAAGTCCAGATACCTATACCGCAAGCGTACTGTTTCATCTACTTCCTGCCCTGAGAAAGGATTAAAGGGTAAATCTTCGGCTTGAGAAAAAACTTCTAATCGTTTTGCAGCAACCTCTATTTTTCCTGTTTTCAAATTGGGATTCTCAGAAACACGTTTTTGTACAACACCTTCAACACCTATTACAGATTCGGTTTTTAAATTATCTGCCCCATTAAACTTATCCGGGTTAAAAACCACCTGCACAATACCGGAACGATCTCTTATATCCATAAAGAGCAAGCCGCCCAGATTCCTCTTTCTGTGAATCCAGCCATTTACAATAACAGTTTTACCAATCTCATTTTCCAGGATTTCTCCGCAGTTTATATTTCTCTTAAGCACTTTCTACCTCCAACTCATTTAAAAGCTCTTTCATAGCAACTTCTTTTTGTTTCTTCTTTTTCATATTTTTAATTTGAACGGTATTGTTTTTCATTTCGTCTTCCCCGATAATTACAGTAAACGTTGCATTTCGCTTCCTGCTTCTTTGAAGTTGTTTTCCGAAAGAACCGCCTTTCGAATCAACAAGCACAGTAAAACCTCTATTCCGTAGCATATCTGCAACTTCTATCGTCTTTTTAAAAGCCTCGCTCTGATAGGCAACATATACTATCTTTTCTTCCTTAGACTCCTCATTATGTGCTTTCAAAATTTCAACAAGCCTTTCCATTCCAAGGGCAAAGCCAAGTCCGGGCGTATGTCTTCCGCCTAATTCTTCGATAAGATAGTCATATCGTCCCCCGCCAAGCAGTGCATTCTGTGCTCCAAGATCATCTGAAACAACTTCAAATACGGTTTTAGTGTAATAATCAAGTCCTCTTACCAGAGTACTATCCGATTCAAACGGTATACGCATTATAGTAAGATACTCTTTTACCTTTTCAAAATGTGTTTTACACTCATCACAAAGATAATCGGTAATTTTAGGCAAACTATCTTTAAGTTCCTTTTTTTCTCTTTTACAATCAAGTATACGCAATGGATTCGTATGGAAACGACGCTTACAGTCATCACATAGTTCATCGTAATGTGGCTTTAACGCATCTCTCAGTACATCCTTATAATGAGGCCTGCACTTTTTGCACCCGATACTATTTAATCTTACTTTTAATCCTTTTAATTCAAGCTTTTCGGAAATTTTATAGGCAAGGGAAATTACTTCCGCATCAAGCAAAGGAGACTCATCGCCTAATACCTCAACACCAAACTGATAAAATTCCCTGTATCTACCTTTTTGTGGTTTTTCATAGCGAAAGCAAGGACCCAGATAGAAGAGTTTTATAGGCGCGGGCAGGGTTTCAAAATGATGTTCAACATATGCACGTGCAACGGATGCAGTCATTTCAGGCCTTAGCGTAACACTACGTCCGCCCTTATCTATAAAGGTATACATTTCCTTTTCTACAATATCCGTATCCTGCCCTACAGAACGTTGGAAAAGTTCTGAATACTCTATAACAGGCGGAATAATTTCCTTAAAGCCAAATGCAGCCGAAGTTTCATACATTACTTTTGCGGCTTTCCTGAAATACTCAACATCTTCTCCGTAAATATCTTTGCATCCTTTTATAGTTTTAATCATTTCAAACTCCTTCTCTCAGAATTGTTTATAGCAGTATAATCAATTAAATAAAATTTGTAAAATCATACGAGATCTCTGAAAAAATAGTAAAATAATCAAAAATAACGGGGGGAAAGGGAAAGCAGTCGTTCTCGAGGGAGCAGCGAGTGAAGAATCTCTCACCAAATCAGTCATTCTGAGGAG
>CAYYKP010000040.1:0-10100 GCA_964468055.1 uncultured Caldisericales bacterium | reverse complement strand
AAAATTAAATTCTTTTCCCACATCAGTAAATATTATTTTATCTCCCATTTTATTTCTAAAAATGCTACCGGGGATAAGGCCTGTGCAATGAGAAACAGTAACAAATTTCGGATCCATTTTAGCAATTAATTCCACTGTTCGATTTACTCTTTTATAAGATGCATTTTTAAGGTGCATACCTCCTATAATTCCATACAATTTAGTTACACCGGTAATTTTCATTCCGTACTGAATAATGTTTATAATACCTGAATGTGCACAGCCGGTAAGAATCAGAAGCCCCTCATTAAGTTTTATATAAAGAGAAATATCATCGGAGAACGGATCTCGCATAAGTTTTCCGCCCTTTTCCCTGTAATATGTAGTTTCCTCAAGCTCCCATTCATTTACTTTCGGCACTTCGCCGGAGAAAAGAATATGGTCGTTTATTTTAAAAGGCTCCTTTGAAAATTTTAATTTAAACCCGTCCAAAGTCATTTTCAAACCGATATCTTTTTTAACCTGTCCCTGTATCTTCAATTTCGGATAAATTATATCAGGATGCGCAATAAGTTCCGGAAAAACACCTTGTTCTATAAAAAATCTAAGGCCACCCGTATGATCATCGTGCCCGTGGCTCAATATAATTTTATTGATATCGGTAAGTTTAACTCCAATGCGTTTTAAATTATGCAAAAGTGCCATTCCCTGCCCACTGTCAAACAAATACCTCTTTCCTTCATCTTCTATAAGCAAAGAAAATCCGTGCTCCGCAAGAAAATCTCTGTTCGTTACGTAATTATCCACTAAAATTTTAATTTTCATAATTTGGTTTCACCACCTTTCCAAATCCTTTATTTCCGATAATGCCCTTTTCTTCATCAAATACTACTTCCCCGCGCACAACAGTTTTTACAACTTTACCAGTGAGAGTTTGCCCGGAGAGAGGAGAATACTTTCCTTTGCTTTCGAGTTTCGCCGGATCCACAATCCATTTTCTATTTAAATCTACAATCGTAAAATCCGCATCACTCCCTATTTGCATAGAACCTTTTTCGGGGTATAGGCCATAACGCAACGCGGCATTCATTGAAAGCAGGTTCTGCAATTTTTCCAATGTAAGTTTTCCACTATGATACCCAAATGTAAGAATTTCGGAAGCGACAAGCTGAGTACCAGGTATTCCGGCATAATCTTTCCATATATCGGATGAAGATTTTTCATCAGGATATTTCCCAGCAGCATGGTCAGTGGATATAAAATCAATTGAGCTGTCCGCCAATCCCTGCCATAGCGCCAATCTATCTTCGTTTCTCCTCACTGGTGGTGCAGTTTTTACAATTGATCCCAGCCGGTTTAAATCATCCACGGTAAATAGCAAATACTGAGGGCAAGTTTCAGCGGTAATATCTATGCCGTGTTTCTTTCCCCATTTCACAGCTTCAAGGCCTGCTTTGGAAGAAAGATGCACAATATGCAATTTGTTGCCTATCTTTTTTGCAATACCCATAACTGACCATATCGCCTTTGCTTCAGCCTCGTATACTCTGCCTTCAAACCAGCTTTCCGGGTCTGTCCTTCCCTGCTCCTGTAAAAAACGGGAGTAGAAATCCACCAGGTAAAAATCCTCGCTGTGCACAGCAGCAACTAAATTTAAATTCTTCAGATAAGAAAACGCTTTATGCATTTGTGGCACAGGCATTCTCGGATAAAGCTCCATACCGGAAATTGTATAAAATTTAATTCCTATGACACCTTTATTTTTGAGTTCTGTCAGCGTTCTTTTGTATTCTCCGCTATCAATTTGCATTGGCGTTACTCCACCCCAAAATGCGAAATCCACATACGCCTTAGGCTGCACAATATTCAATTTGTTATCAAAATTCGCACCACTTGTAACAGGAGGAATAGAAGTGCAAGGCATATCAATAATAGTTGTAATACCGCCGGCAGCTGCACTCCTTGTGCCAGTTTCAAAATCTTCCCTCTCTGTAAACCCGGGATCATCAAAATGCACATGGGGATCAATAAATCCGGAGAAAATTACTTTCCCTTCGGCGTTAATCTCCTCACTTACAGAAGTATCGAAACTGTCTCCGTTGATAATGGAAACAATCTTTCCTTTATCAACGTAAATCGTTACTTTTTCAAGATTATTACCATCTGTAATAATAGAACCATTTTTTATCCTTTTCATTTAGTTATCCTTAAAAAGAGGTACAAAATCAAACTTATCCACATCCACAAGTCCTTTATCCGTAATTTTTAACTTTGGTATAACAGGCAAGCTCATAAATGCAAGAGTCATAAATGGATCGTCTACGGAAACTTCATTTTCCTTTTTCGCGATGCGGTGTAAGCGAAGAAGTGTTTCTGCAGTTTCGGTAATCGGCTTATTTGTCATTAGCCCCCCATAAGGAAGAGAAACGGAGCCCAATACTTTACCATCCTTAACAACTGCAATACCACCTCCCATTGCCTCAATTTGTGCAATTGCAAGGAGCATATCCTTATCATTTTCCCCTGCTATAATAATGTTGTGCGAATCATGTGCAACAGATGTAGCAAAGGCTCCATGCTTCAAACCAAGACCGTGAATGAAACCAATACCTACATTGCCCGTTGCTTTATGCCTTTCTACGACAGCGATTTTTATTATATCCCTATCTGTATCTGACACTATTTCTTCCTTAAACACCTTAGGTTCATATAAAAGCTCATCCGTTAGGATTGTATCAGGGCGGATGCCAATTACTCTAATTTTACCACTTTGCACAGGTATTTTCAGTTTTTCAAATGTAACAGGTTTAATATTAATTGTATTCTTCACAGCATCATCATGAAGTATGCCTTTAAATTGAAAAAGTGCTTTACCATTTTCGGCAACAAGCTTACCATTTTTAAAAACTTTCTCTATTTTTAAAATATCGTGAAAAATCACTATATCAGCATCGTATCCGGGAGCTATACCACCCTTGCGTTTAAACCCAAAAAACATCGCGGAGTTAAGAGTTGCAAGCCTCACTGCAAGAGGAAGGGGAATATTGCTTTTTAAGAGAAGAGAAATTGCAAAATTAATATGCCCCTCATACACAAGATCTTCCGGATGTTTATCATCCGTGCAGAGCAGTATTCTGTGTTTTGTTTTATCGGAAATAATAGAGGCAAGCCTCAAAACATCACGCGTAAGAGACCCTTCACGCATCATAATCCACATACCTTTGTCAAGCTTTTCCTCTGCTTCCTGCGGCACCGTACACTCATGATCCGCCATAACTCCTGCCGCAAGGTAAGCATTCAGATCGTTTCCTCTAAGTCCCGGTGAATGTCCGTCAATAATTCTGCCCCTAAACATGGACACTTTATCCAACACTTCAGGAACTTTGGCAAGAAGCCCAGGATAATTCATAAGCTCAGCAAGTCCCAAAACTCTGGGATTATCCTTAAAAATAGCAAGATCTTCGGCATAAAGGTGAGCCCCGGATGTTTCAAGTGGTGTTGCAGGAACACAACTTGAAAGCATAAAATAAATATCTACGGGAAGATTATCCGAAGAATTTATCATGAACTGGATTCCGGGAATCCCGGCAACATTTGCAATTTCATGGGGATCAACAACTGCGGTGGTAGTTCCAAGCGGAACTACTGCCTTTGCAAATTCGGGAGGTATGGACATCGTACTCTCTATATGCATGTGTGCATCCGTGAACCCGGGGGAAACATATGCACCAGCTGCATCCACAATATTTTCAGCATCTCCATACTTACCGACCCCTACAACAATTCCTTTATGAACGAGTATATCCTTTTCCTCAACTGTTTCATTGAATACATTTACCACCTTGCCGTTTTTTATCAGTAAGTCAGCCCTTCTTTTTCCCTTTGCAGCATCAATAATTTCTTCCAAATCTTTTCTTGAAAATTTTCTATCCATCTTCCATCTTCTTCCAGAATTTTTGTGCAACTTCTTGAGACTTTGCCATAATTTCTTCTTCATCAAGATGAAGCAACTTTCTATCCTTCATCAAAACTCTTCCATTAATGATTGTAGTATTTACAAGGCTACCTCTCATTCCAAAAATAAGATGGTAAAAAGCATTATCTGCATTGAACGGCGTAGGAGGATAATAATCAAGAATGATAATGTCTGCATATGCACCTTTCTCAATTACACCAAGCGATTTATCAAAAAACTTTGCAAAAATCTTTCTGTTATTTTCAAAAAGCATTTTTTGTGATTCCGCTCCTCCGACGCGAGGGTCCTTATAATGAAGTTTCGGCAGTATATATGCAACTTTTACGGATTCAAACATAGAAGGCGTATATCCGTCAGTACCAATACCGACAAGAATTCCTTTCTTAAAAAAGTCCAAGATAGGCGCAACACCTACGGCATTGTTCATATTGGATTCGGGGTTGTGCACAATCATCGTACCTGTTTCTTTTAAAATATCCACTTCTTTTTCATTTATATGTATACAGTGTATTGCAAGCGTTTTGTTGCCAAGGATGCCAAACTTCCGAAGCCTCTCCACAACACGAACTCCGCTCTTTTTTAAAGAATCCTCAACGTCTTCTTCTCCTTCCGCAACATGAATGTGAAATCCTACGCCAAGGCTGTCCGCCTCTGACTTACTCATCCGTAAGGTTTCATCGGAAAGAGTAAGAGAAGCATGCATTCCAAACGTTGCGGCAGTAAGAGTTTCAGGCTCTGTTATTACATCCTTTTTTTTCTTCATAATAAATCGCACATTCTCCCTGATTGAGGCATCCCTCGCTTCTTTACCCCATCTGTCAGAGGTTTCGTAACAAAGCGCGGAACGCACTCCCGCATCAATTGCAGCTTTTTCTATAATATCCAGGCTGCCGTCGATAAGGCCGAAAGAAGCATGATGATCTAAAATTCCTGTTGTCCCACTTCTTATTCCTTCAATAAGGGGCACCATTGCGCTGTAATACAATTCCTCCTTTGTAGTGAGGTTTTTATCAAGTTTCCACCAGAGTTTTTTTAGTATCTCCCCAAACGATTTCGGGGGTTCGCCCTCTAAGGCCATCCCACGGGCAAAAGTGCTGTAAAGGTGCATATGCGCGTTTAAAAAACCTGGCATAACAAGTTTATGTTGTGCATCAATAAATTCTGCATCCGGATATTTAGCCTTCAGTTCATTTGTATCGCCTATTTCTTCAATTACCTCTCCGTTTATTGCGATTGCTCCATCCCGTATAAATCCTGCTCCTCCGAGTGTAAGTATCGCTGCATTGCCTATGATTTTCATCTTGCCTCCTTGATTATTTTTTATATTATTATATTATATCTTATAAAATATAAAAGAAGAAAGGAGGTCATATGCTTAAACTAAAAGGTGTGGAAGATGTCTATTATCCTGTTTCCATTCGGGAAGCCGTAAGGCTTCTTCGCAAAGATAAAGAAAACAGTGAAGTTGTTGGCGGTGGTCTTGATATTTCCACACTGCCAAACCCAAAAATTAAACATTTAATTTTTCTGGACAAACTGGGACTTAAATATATCAAAAAAACTGATGAAGGAATTAAAATTGGCGCGACAAGCTCTATTACTTCTGTAAAAAATGCTGAAGTAATGAGCGGCCTTTTGAAAGGAAAGGTAAAAGAAATATTAAATGAAATTGCAACGGAACTTCTCAGAAATCAGATTACATTCGGAGGTGCACTTGGAAAACGGGAGCCATATTCGGATATAGTTACGCTGCTTGTAGCACTAAAAGCAAAAGTTGTGCTTTCTGATGGAGAATGGGATGAAGAACTCTCAATAGTTGATTTTTACAAAGGACATTTTAGGCAGCTCATAAAAGATCGGATTATCAAAGAGATAATTCTGAATAACTTCGGTTCATCGTATTTCTTTTCTATGAAACGCCTTGTAAGGAATGCAACTGACATCGCACTTCTCAATATGGGCATCCTGCTGAAGCTTAGTGAAAAAAACATCGTTGATGCAACAGTATCTGTCGGTGCCAGGCCAAAACCCGCATATTTGTTTGAAGATGCAATGAATTTTTTGAAAGGAAAAACTCTCTCAAAGGATCTTGCTGTGGAATTTGGCACATTTGTTGAAAAGAATGTTGATGTAGATAAAGATTCCAGAACTACAAAAGAATACAGAGCGCATATCGCAGGCGTATTTGCAAAAAGGATTTTGCTCTCGGCATTGGAGGCATAGTATGAAAGTACACTACACTATAAACGGAAAAAAAGAAGAGTATGAAATTCACCCCGGTGAAGTACTGTTAGACGTACTCAGAAATAACGGACACAGCGAAATTAAAGGGAACTGCTACCTTGGAACCTGCGGAGCCTGTACGGTACTGATTGACGGCATTCCGCATACAAGCTGCACAATACTTGCAGCAAAGGTAGACGGTTGCGAAATTACAACAATTAAAGGTATCGGAGATTTGTACAAACCACATCCGTTGCAGGAAGCATTCGTAAAAAAAGGCGCGGTTCAGTGCGGATTTTGTACCCCGGGAACAATTCTCTCCGCATACGCACTGCTCAAGAAAAATTCCAACCCTACGGAAGAAGACATTAAAAAAGCCCTGGACGGGAATCTTTGCCGATGCACCGGATACGTTCAACAGATAGAATCCGTAAAGTTAGCAGTAAAAATGTTGAAGGAGGAAAAAAATGAATAACTTCAAAAACATTGGCAAGAAAGTAGATAAGCTGGATGCCCTTTCTCTTGCAACAGGTCAGCCCATGTTTGTTGATGATATCTCCCTTCCGCATACGTTACAGATAAAAATTTTATATTCCCCCCACGCACATGCAATAGTAGAAAATATAGACACGAGCGAAGCGGAAAAATACCCGGGTGTAAAAATGGTGCTTACTTATAGAAACACTCCTCATATTATCCATACGACAGCAGGCCAGGGATGGCCGGAACCGTCTCCGTATGACACGTATATGTTCAATCAAAAAATGCGTTTTGTGGGAGACAGAGTAGCGGCAGTTGCGGCTGAAACAGAAGAACAGGCAGCAGAAGCACTAAAATTGATCAAGGTACAATATAAAAAGCTTCCTGCCGTATTTGACGCGGAAGAAGCAATTAAAGAAGGAGCACCTGTTATTCACGACGAGCCTGAAATTACAGGCGCATACGACCCAAAGCACAACCTTGCAGCACATATAGAAATAAAAGTCGGGAACGTAGAAAAAGGTTTTGCGGAATCTGATGTAGTGGTAGAAGAAACGTTTGAAACGCAGTATGCGCAGCATACGCCAATAGAACCACATGTAACAATTACATACCCGGATGAATACGGAAGAATTATAATACGTACATCCACACAGGTGCCTTTCCACGTAAGAAGAATTGTAGCACAGGCACTTGGAATCCCACTGCAGAAAATACGAGTAATAAAACCGAGAATAGGCGGTGGATTCGGGGCTAAGCAAGAAATAATACTTGAAGAAATTTGTAGCTATGTAACCATGAAAACACACAGGCCTGCACGAATTCTCTACACAAGGGAAGAAGAGTTTATCTCTGCAAGAACGCGTCATCCATTTAAAGTAAAAGTAAAAATAGGAGCGATGAAAGACGGAATGCTGCATTCAATCAGACTGTACGCTTTGAGTAATACGGGTGCGTACGGTTCCCACGGACTTACTGTAGCATCAAATGCAGGTTCAAAAACTTTGCCTCTATACAATAAGGCAGAAAATGTAGAATTTATAGCGGACATTGCATACACGAATATGCCTGTTGCAGGAGCATACAGAGGGTATGGAGCAACACAGGGCTATGCAGCACTTGAACAGGCAATTGACATGGTCGCAGAAAAACTCGGCATGGATCCCTTGAAACTGAGGAAAAAGAACCACATTAAAACTGGAGAAACGTCACCTATATTCAAAGCATTGGGAGAAGGAAGAGAAGGTGTCACACAATACATTCAAAGTTGTGCGTTGGACGAGCTTATCGACAAAGGTGCAAAGGAAATAGGATGGTTTGAGAAATACGGAAAAACAAAAAGAAATGGTAGCAAGGTTCGTGGAGTTGGCATGTCCATCCACATGCAGGGATCCGGAATTCCTCTTGTGGACATGGGTTCGGCTTCTTTAAAAATGAACGAAGACGGTTCATTTAATTTACTGTACGGTGGAACGGATCTCGGAACAGGACTGGATACAGTCGCTGCACAAATTGTAGCGGAAACGCTTGGCATAAAACCAAAACAGGTAATAGTCTACGCATCCGATACGGACTTAACACCATTTGATGTGGGCGCATATGCTTCAAGCGGCACATTCGTTTCCGGCGGAGCAGTCTTAAAAACAGCCTTAAAAGTAAGGGACCAGATCCTTGCAGTAGCAAAAGAAAAATTTGGAGAGTTTGATACAAAAGATTTTATACTTGAAGACGGCAAAGTGAAAAGCCTAAAAAGCGGAAAAAGTATCACTCTTTCAGAAATAGCATATGATACACTTTACGTAAAAGGACAACATCAGATAGGAGCAATCGGATCGTTTGTATCCCCATATTCTCCGCCACCATTTGCAGCACATTTTGTCGAAATTGAAGTTGACGAAGAAACCGGAATAATAACTCCCATTAAGTACGTTGCTGCTGTGGACTGCGGAGTTCCAATAAATCCGGAACTTGTAAAAGGGCAAATACTCGGCGCTCTTGTCAACGGCCTTGGTTATGCACTTACGGAAGAATATCATTTTACTCCTTCAGGAAAAATGACAAACCCGAATTTTATGGACTATAAAATTCCTTCAACAAGAGACCTGCCTGAAATTGTAACGATAGTTGCAGAAACATACGAACCCACAGGCCCTTACGGAGCAAAATCAGTAGCGGAAATTAATATCAACGGGCCGGTTCCTGCAATTGGAAATGCACTTTACAATGCACTTGGTGTCAGATTGCACAAATCCCCGTATACTCCGGAACGCGTGCTTGAAGCAATAAAAACTAAAAAATTGATTAAAGAAGTAGAAGAATAAAGATTTTCATACAACAAGCTTTATTAATACAGGGTTCACAATGAACCCTGTATTTTATTTGAACGTGTAATCTTATATCGAAAATGCCTCAGCAACAGGAACAAGATATAACTAATAAATCTTTTAAAAAATAAATCAATATAGCTTATTTGTCAACCAACCATATATTGCAACATATAATAAAAATAACAATTGTCATATACTTAAAAAATCCGTTAAAAACATTTTGAAATTTTCTTCATTATACTAAAATACTTTTAAGAAGTAGAAAATAAATAAAAGGGGGTATAGATGAAAAAATTAGTTATTGTGATTACAATCTTAGCAGTATGCAGTTCATTTGTTTATTTTGCAGCAGCACATCCAAGAGTTGTATCTGCAGATGGCAGCGCACAGGAAGCATTCATCAAAGATTACGGGACGAGTATGGATCTTGAACAAGAATACGCAGTTTCAATGCCAAATGGTAATGTTATAGTTTTTGGTATGGTAAAAACACATTCCACTGACGGCAAAGATTTCTTCCTGATGCGTGTTACAGAAAAAGGTAAAATTGTGTGGGCAAAGCGCTATGCGCGAAAGGGTGACGAAACAATTATTAATTTCACTGATGCAAAGCCAACTTCTGACGGTGGTATCGTCCTTACTGCAATAACGGGCGGAAAGAGAAACAGGCTTGCTGTTGTAAAGATTAAAGGAAACGGAGATATTGAATGGCAGAAAGTATTTCCTGAGTATGAGGCGACAGCATGGGGCATTATCCAAACTTCTGATAAAGGATTTTTGATAGGTATGCATATAAATCCTCCGCAGGGCAGTGGACAGGCTCAATATAAACATGGTTTTTTGCTTACAAAGTTAGATGAAAACGGCAATGTTTCCTGGAGCAAATTATATTCTGAAACCGATGCTTTTGATGAAGGTGTATTCGTAGCTGAGGATAGTAAAGGCAATTTCCTTGCTTCAGGCAGAAGGTATCCCCCGAAAGAATATGGGACTAACCCGCTTCTTTTAAAAGTGGACAAAAACGGAAACTTGATATGGGAAGAAGAAATAAAATGCGGGCCAAAAAAAGACAGTGGAGATGAAATAATAAAAAGCGCTGAAGGCGATGGCTTTGT
>CAYYKP010000039.1:0-10132 GCA_964468055.1 uncultured Caldisericales bacterium | reverse complement strand
ATAGGCTATAACGAATGATATATTATTTCAGTTGTTTTGTTTGTCTTCTAAAGTACACACAGGGCAAAGATCACCTTTACCTTTAAAAAGCACACCACATTTTTTGCATTTTTTATATCCCATTTTTTCGCGAAATTTTTCATTTTTTTTATACAATATAAGAAGCTGCTTGTATTTATTTTTTAATTTATCATCGGTATTTAGTTTATTTACGAGATTTTTCACCCAATTTAAGTCCGAAACCGTAAGAGTTACATCACTGAAATCCATTTCAACACTATCAGGAATATACTCTTTTTTATGCCTTATACGGCTTTTTTCAATTACTTTAAACCTAATATCATTTATAGGCGAATCACCTACACGGCCTTTGATTTTTTCTAAAATTACTTTTTTCATAAATGTAAGTTCCCTCATAAAAAGAGAGCTTACCACTCCTATATATAGCACTCCTTCTTTATAGTAAAGAGGTGTTGTAAATTGTGCAAGTTTCTCCCCCACAACCTCATCCCATTTTAAAAGTGCAAGGTTTCCTTTTACTTTTATATAAAAGCGTTTTTTAGTAAGTAATTTATCTAAAAGACCGTTTATCCGTTTCACAATACGATAATTTGTGCACTTTTAGTAAATTTATCAGGAATAAGATTTAAAGAAAGAGCTGAAACAAATACTTGCTGCCCATCTGTAAGATCTAAAATGTTTTTTCTGTGCAACTCGTCAAGGTCAGAGAAAAAATCGTCAAGTAAAATAACGGGACTTTCTTTCCGTACCTTTTCTATTATTTTATTTTCCGCAAAACGCAAAGCAAATGCAATGCCATATGCTTCCCCAAGAGAACTAAATTCTCTTGCAGAGACACCACTCCGAAGAATTTCCATTTCATCGAGATGAGGTCCGAAAAGAGTTCTTCTCCGTCCAGCTTCAATTATTTGTGTTTCTTTGAAAGAAAGTTTTTTAACATCTGATTTTTTATAATTAATATTAATAATAGTCTGCTCGTTTGTGATTTTTAAAAACATTTCCTGTGCAATCTTTACAAGTTCAGTAATAATGTTTTCACGCCTTTCCTGTATTGCACTTCCGACAGGCACAATTTCATCCGTTAAAACACTTATAAGAGCCTTATCACCATTTTCTTTAAGTACTGCATTTCTTCTATATAAAAGTGAATAATACTTTAAAAGTAACACATAATATTCTTTATCGGTAAAAATAAGTAGATGGTTTAAAAAATTCCTTCTGTTTTCCGGCCCGCCCTTTATAAGTAAGGAAAGTTTATAATTCATAAAAAGGACGGGCAACACACCAATTATTTCAGAAAATGTTTTTATTTTTTTATTATCAAATTTAATTTCTTTTCTATTCTGCCCTATTAAAAGCTCAATAGAATGTATTTTACTAAAACTTTCAAACTTTATGCTTGTAAAAAAATATTCTTCTCCGAATTTTATACAATTCTGTAAATGGTTAGTGATAAAAGATTTGCCTGTGGATAAAAGGTAAATTCCTTCAAAAACAGATGTTTTTCCTGCTCCATTTCTGCCGGTAATAATATTATAAGAGGAAGAAAAATTAAATTCCCTCTTATCGAATTTTCTAAGTTTTTCCAGAGAAAAAGAGACAATTCTCATTTAAGGACGTTGCGGCATTACTACATACAGGAAAGAATTATTATCTTTTCCTGTAATTTTTACGGGATGCAATGGACCATTCATCCCTATGAGAACCGTATCGTTTTTAATATGTGTAATTCCATTAATAAGTCCTTCTCCGTAAAACAGAACTGAAAGCTCCGCATTTCCTTTGAATTCTATTTTCTCTTCACCTTTACCGCTTTCCTGAGAATTTGCTTCCGCAGTAATAACACCATTTGAAAAAGTAAGGTTTATTTTTTCGTTTCCACGTTTTGCAAGAATTTCAAGTCTTGTTAAAGCAGAAACAAGTTCTTCTTTATTCGCTTCTGCGGTAAATTCTAATTCTTTTGGGATAGCACTTTCGTAAGGAGGAAAAGAACCGTTTATAAGAAGAGAAATAATGGAAATATCAGTAGCATTGAATGCAATTTGACTTTTGTTTGAAATAACGGTAATTTTTTCGTCTTTTATATTTATTCTATTTAATATATCCATTGCTTTCCATGGGATAATAAAAGAAATCTCAGGCATATCTGCAATAGGCATTTCACTTACGGCAAGTATCGCACTGTCAGTACCTACAAAACGAATTTTACCCTCCGAAGATTCAAAATAAACTCCTTTAAATTCTTTTCTGCTTTCCTCTTTTTTTGATACCGCAAATAAAGTATCCTTGATAAGGTTTTTTAAGATATCCATATTAATATTAAATTTTATCTCTTCCTCTATTTCAGGTAATATGGCAAAGGATTCTGCATTTAAATAATTCATTTTATAATTTGCTTTACCTTGTTTTATAGATCCTGATTTTGCATTAATTTCTATTTCCGTATAATCATTCATTTTCAACTTTAGAATAATATCCTTAAAAAGCGTATAAGGAAGCACTGCTGCTATATCATTTTTCACCTCCGTTTGAATTTCGGCATTAAGTTTTACTTTAATACCTTGTTCTAAATTTGTTGCAACAAGTTCAACCTTTTCATCCTTAACTTTGAGAAGTACATTTTGTAGAATAGGTTCAATTGTTTTATTAGATATTACATTTCCTACATTCAATAATGCTTTTGCCAAATCACCATTCAAAATTTTAATTTTCATACTTATCCACCTTCCTTTCTTTTATTATATATTTATATATTAAAGATAGTAGTAGTAATAGTAAGGCCTGTGTAAACTGTGGAAAAGCCGTATAAATCTTTTTTCCATATAGCTTTATACGCTGGGTATAGCTTGTGTATAAATAGTTAAAATTTTCCACATTATCCACAAAAATAGAGTTATCCACTTTTTTTTCCACATTATCCACAGTATTTTCCACAATTAATTCACCGTATTTAGCCTTTTTTTAATTTCGTCTATTAGTGCTTGCATAGTTTCCTGTTTTTCAAGTTCTTTTTTAATTTTTGCACAGGCATGCATTACTGTTGTATGGTCTCTTCCTCCAAATTCTTTTCCGATAAAGGGAAGCGATGCATCTGTGATTTCCCTTGAAAGGTACATCGCAATTTGTCTGGGGATTACTATATTTTGAGAACGTTTTTTTTCTTTTAAAGATTTCTCGGGGATGTTAAAATAATCTGATACGACTTTTTGTATTTTCTTTATTGTTATAGGTTCTTTTGTAGGGTGTATAATATCAGAAAGTGCTCTTTTAGTGAATTCAAATGTAATTTCTTCGTTCGCGAGAGATGCTGTTGCAACAAGTCTTACAAGTGCTCCTTCAAGTTCACGGATATTTGAATATATGTGTTTTGCGATGTAAAACAGTACTTCATCGCTTACCTGTATTTTTTCAAGGTCTGCCTTCTTTTTTAAAATTGCAACGCGTGTTTCGAAATCGGGGGGCTGAACGTCGGCAACAAGCCCCCATTCGAATCGTGTGGTGAGGCGTTCCTGCAGTGTGGCAATTTCTTTTGGCGGGCAATCTGATGTAAGCACAACTTGTTTTCCTGCATCGTGTAGCGTATTGAATGTATGAAAGAATTCTTCCTGTGTGCGTTCTTTTCCTGCAAGAAATTGTACGTCATCAATGAGCAATATGTCCACGGTGCGATATTGCCGGTGAAACTGATCCATTAAACGTCGGTTGTTTTGAGCGTTCTGTATAGCATAAATTACTTCGTTAGTAAATTTCTCAGTGGTGGAATATATAATTTTTAAGTCCGGAAAATGTTTCAGTATATAATGTGCAATTGCCTGAAGTAAATGCGTTTTTCCTAAACCTACGCCTCCGTAGATGTATAGCGGATTGTATGCTTTCCCCGGATTTTTTGCAATTGCAAGGGATGCAGCATAGGCAAGGCGATTACTGTTTCCTACCACAAAATGTTCAAATGTGTAATTTTTATTTAAGGTAATATCGCCTACGGTAACTTTCGGAACAGGTATTACTTTTTTTTCTCCTATAATAAACTCCACTTTCGTAAGCTTTTTTCTTACGTCGGAGAGTGCACTTTCTATCAAAGCAATATATTTTGTTTCAAGCCACTCTTTTGCAAATTCCGAAGGTACTTTTAAAATTACAGTTTCATTTGTTTCCGATGCAAGCTCTGCCGGTTTGAACCATGTTTCATATGTAGGAACACTCAAACTTTTTTTTAGAATTTCCAATGCTTTATCCCATACGTTCATTTTACACCTCTTTTTTAAATTATTCCACATTTTTTTCTTTTAGTCAAGCATATTATAATGGAAAAGTTGAAAGGAGGTTAATGATGGATGAAGTCTCAATTTTTTTGGGTGGACAGGCAGGCGAAGGTGTAAAACGCGGGGCAAGCGTGATTGGTAAAACCTTTAATCGCTTCGGGTATCATATTTTTATTATGGATGATTATATCTCTACAATTCGCGGTGGGCAGGATTACAGTGAAGTAAGGGTATCAAAAAAGGAAATTTATTCACAATCAGGCAGATTTGATGTTGTAATTTCTTTTCATAAAGACATCTATCAACGCTATAAAGACAAGGTAAAAGATGATGCACTTATTGTTTTGGACGGAGAAGACGGATTTAATATACCGTTTGATAAAATTATAAGAGAGCAGAGTGCTCTACCCGTGATGAAACCATCAGTTGCCCTTGGTGTTATAAGTTTTGTGCTGGGTATTCCTTTTGAGCTTGTGGAAAAAACTCTTGAAAAGGAATTCAAGGAAAAGTCGGAGAAAAATATCCGGCTTGCCCAAATAGGTTTCAATTTAGCCAAAGAAAAATCTTTTCCGCAGTTTCCTCTAAAGCGTGGTATGAAGGGAGCGCTTCCTCTTGTTTCCGGTAATGAGCTTACTGCTCTGGGTGCCGTGCGTGCGGGGATGAAGGTATATACCGCATATCCGATTACCCCGGCAAGCACAGTACTGCATTTTCTTGCAAAAGAGGCAAAGAGGCTTGGCATAGCTGCCTTACATACCGAAGATGAAATTTCAGCTGTTGTTATGGCGATTGGTGCTGCCTATGCAGGTGTTCCTGCAATGTGCGGAACAAGTGGGCCTGGTATTGACTTGATGGGTGAAGCTATTAGCCTTGCCGGGGGCACTGAAATTCCGCTTGTTATTTTGGATGCACAGCGTGCGGGCCCTACGACAGGTGTCCCCACTTATACCGAACAAAGCGATTTGAATTTGGTGCTGAATGTAGGGCATGGGGAATTTCCCAGGATTGTTCTTGCACCAGGGACGATAGATGAAAGTTTCGATGTTGCTGCGCGTGCTGTGCAGTATGCGTGGTGGTATCAAACTCCTGTTTTTATTTTAACTGATAAACAGCTTGCAGAGAGCAGCAAAACTGCAGATGTACCATTTAAGGAGGAGTATAAACTTCCTATGAAGTATTATGAAGGGGAAGAAGGAAAATTCAGTCGCTACAAAATTACAGATGACGGTATTTCTCCGATTGCATTTCCCGGAATGGAATTAGTTGTAAACCATACGAATTCCACCGAGCATACTGAGGAAGGATACTCTTCAAGCCTTCCCGATAATGTAATAAAAATGAAAGATAAACGTCTTAAGAAGATGGAAACCATAGAAAATGATTTTATGCGGGAACATACGATAAATGTATTCGGAAACCAGGATGCAAAGAATCTTATCATTTCTTTCGGCTCACCTACCGGTGCCATATTGGAGGTTATTCGGGATTTGCCGGTGAAATTTTTACAGATAATTTCTATTGAACCGTTCCCTAAAATAAAGGTGAAGAATGTGTTACACAATGTGGAAAACGTGATTTCCGTGGAGCAAGATTCCACAGCTCAGTTTGCAAACCTCTTCGAATGTAAAATGCATCGTAGGGTGAACCATAAAATTTTGCGCTACGACGGAAGGCCTTTTGATCCGTTTAAGTTAGAAGAGTGGATAAAGGAGGTGCTGATATGAACATAGGAACAGGCAAAAAAATTCAATGGTGCCCCGGATGCGGAAATTATGCTATTTATTCCGCTTTTAAGAATGTTATCGAAAAAAATATAGAAAACGAAAAGCTGATAAAGGAAAATATTGTGCTTGTATCTGGCATAGGCTGTCATGGCTACATAACGAACTACTATAATTTAAACTCTTTTCACCCGATTCACGGACGCGTGCCTCCTCTTGCGACAGGAATAAAAGTTGCAAATCCTCTTCTTACGGTGGTGGGCTTTGCAGGTGACGGTGATGTGTACGCCGAGGGAATGAATCATATTGTGCAAGCTGCACGCAGAAATACGAACATCACAATGATTGTACACGACAATAGCGTATACGGCCTCACAACCGGCCAATTTACGCCAACAAGCCCAAAAGGATTTAAAGGACGCTCTACCCCGTATGGTAATCCGGAGAGACCTATTAATCCAATCTCACTTATGATTGTTTCACGTGGAACATTTGTTGCCCGTGGATTTGCCGGTGAGCCGAAACATCTTGAATATTTATTTGAGCGTGCGTTACTCCATAAAGGCTTTTCTATTGTAGATGTGCTGCAGCCGTGTGTAACGTTCAACAACACGAATAAATTTTACAGAGACAGAGTTTATAAATTGGAAGATGCAAACTACAATCCGCATAATTTTAATAAAGCGCTTGAAAAATCGCTTGAGTGGGGAGAAAAAATTCCCATAGGCGTGTTTTACGAGGAAAAAGCCGATACGTATGAAGACCTCGTGCGGAACGGCAACAACTTTTTTTACAGCAGGGACGTGCCCGACATTTCAGAAATCCTCATTGAAAAAATATAGACATACGGCCTCCGGAAACGGAGGCTTTTTAGATGTTTCAAAAATGTTTTGTAGCATACCAAAATCCGGAATGGATAAAACTTTTCTATTTTTATAAAATGCTTTAATTGATTAAACTTAATGCATATGGGAGGTTAAAAATGAGTGGAACTATAATGGTAGGAGCACAGTGGGGAGATGAGGGAAAGGGAAAGGTTTCCGATTTTTTATCTCGAAATTCTGACATTGTAGTACGTTTTAATGGTGGTGGAAACGCGGGGCATACTGTATTTTTTAGTGGAAAAGACATAAAGCTTCATTATATTCCTTCTGGTGTTTTTCATAAAAAACTTTGTGTTTTGGGAAACGGGATGGTGATAAACCCAAAAGAGTTGTTGAATGAAATAAGTCTGATTAAAGAAATGGGAATAGAGCCGATGCTTGCGATTAGTAAAAGAGCACATGTCATTTTACCTTACCACACTGAGGTAGATAAAATAAGAGGTAAAGTAATTGGCACGACCGGTAAAGGGATAGGGCCTGCTTATGCGGATAAGATGGAAAGAGTAGATTTAAGGTTCGGAGATTTATCGAAAGAGAATGCATATAGTAGAATAAAAAAGGTTGTTGAATTAAAAAAGGATACATTGATTGCGGCAGAAGTAATTGAGAAAAAAGGATTTGATAATTTTACGGAGTCTTTGTCCGGGGAATATACAGAATACGGAAAGAGACTTAGCAGATATATTACGGATACATATTTAATTATTGAAGATGCATTTAAAAGCAATAAAAGCGTTTTATTCGAAGGCGCACAAGGTGTAATGTTAGACATTGACTTTGGTACTTATCCGTTTGTTACTTCTTCAAATACGATAGCACAAGGTGCACTTACGGGTGCAGGGGCAAATCCTGTTTATATTAAGAGAGTAATAGGTGTAAGCAAAGCATATGCTACGCGTGTCGGAGAAGGTCCTTTTCCAACGGAGCTAAACGGAGAAAAAGGAGATTTATTAAGGCGTGCGGGGAACGAGTTTGGTGCAACGACAGGGAGGCCAAGGCGTGTGGGGTACCTGGACCTTTTTGCATTAAAATATGCTGTTAATGTAAGTGGTATTACAAAGATAGCACTTACAAAAATTGATATTCTACCTGCATTGGACAAAATAAAAGTAGCAGTTGGATATGCTTTAAACGGAAAACGTATTGGTGCATTCCCGTTTGATGCAAATGAGCTTTATCAAATAAAACCCGTGTATAAAAATATGGAACCCGTAGAATATCTTTCGAAAGAAAAGTGGAGAAATTTGAAAGGAAAGCCAAAAAGTAATTTACCTAAGGGGATCAAAAGTTATATTAAATTTATAGAAGAATATCTTAGTATTCCGGTAACAATACTCTCATTCGGGCCGGAAGGAGATGATACGATTACGTATGAAAATACCTAAGGAAATTTCCCCTCTTGACGGAAGGTATTTTGAAAAGATAAAGAATATCGCGGCAATATTTTCCGAATACGGATTAAACAAAAAAAGAGTTTTTGTTGAAGTTGAATACCTTATTTCATTTTGTAAGGAAATAGAATATATGCCTGTTTCCGAGCAGAAGCTGAGGAAAATATACGAAAATTTCTCAAAAATTGATGAAAAAAGAATAAAAGAAATTGAAAAAACTACTATGCATGATGTAGGTGCAGTAATATATTTTTTGAAAGAGAAAATAGATGTGGATTTAGGGCGCTTCGTGCATTTTGGGCTTACTTCCGAGGATGTGAACAACCTGTCATACGGATTAATGCTTATGGAAGCAAGAGATATATTATTAAAAACACTTAAAGAAATTATTCTGACTCTTGTTAATTATGCGGAAGAGTATAAATCATTTTCAATGCTTGCGCGAACGCATGGTGAACCGGCTACGCCCACGACGTTAGGAAAGGAATTTGCAAATTATACGGTAAGACTCTTCGGAGTATATAAAAAGCTCGAAAAAGTAGAAATTCAAGGGAAACTTAATGGAGCGACAGGCAATTTTAACGCACTCTCCGTGCTGTATCCTGAAAACGATTGGATGAATTTTTCAGAAAAGTTTATTAAAAGAATTGGGCTTTTTCCTACACTTTTTTCAACACAGATATTGTTTCCCGACTCTTATGCGGAGTTGTTTGATGCCCTGAAAAGGATAAATTCCATTGTAATTGATTTTGATAGGAATATCTGGATTTATTTTCTGCTTGGATATTTCAGCTTAAAGGTTTTGAAGGGTTCGGTTGGTTCATCCACTATGCCCCACAAAATTAATCCTATTTTTTTTGAAAACAGTGAAGGAAATGCAGAGATTGCGGAAAATTTGTGTGAATTTTTTTCGAGAAAATTAATGAAGTCGCGTCTGCAGAGGGATTTAACGGATTCTACCGTGAAGAGGAATTTCGGCCTGGCATTTGGGCATAGCCTGCTTTCCCTAAAATCACTCAAAGACGGGCTTAAGAATATTGTTATTAATGAAAAGAAAATAAAGGCAGATTTAATAGAACACAAAGAGATATTCTCCGAACTTTTGCAGTTGTATTTAAGAAAAAACGGGGAAAAGGAAGGATATAAAAAAATAAAAAAAGAAACGAGGGGGAAGAAAATATCAAATAATAAATTTTTAGAAGGTATTTTTGGAAGTAAAAGCGAGACTTTTGCTAAAAATTATATATCAGGTGATGCGGCTGAGCTTGTGGAACGCGCGGCAAAAGATGTAAAAAACGGGCTTTCTTAGTCTATCTTCAATAGTGCAATATAGGGCAGGCTTCTGTACCGTTCTGCATAGTCAATTCCATAACCTACGACGAATAAGTCGGGAATCGTGAACCCTACATAGTTAATAGGAATATCTACCTTTCGTCTTTCGGGCTTATCCAGTAAAACACAGATTTTTACGCTACTTGCGTTTCGTGCCTCTAACATTTCTTTGATTGCTTTTAATGTGTACCCTGTATCGATTATATCTTCAACAATGATTACGTCTTTTCCCTCAACTGGTTCGGAAAGATCTTTTAGTATTCTAACATTACCGGATGATTCTGTGCCTTTTCCATAACTTGATGCTGCCATGTAATCAATTGTAAGCTCCAATTTCATTCCTCTTACGAGGTCTGTGAGGAAAAATCCGCTTCCCTTTAATATTGAAACAAATATCGGTTTTTTGCCTTTGTAGTCTCTTGTTATAGTATTTGCAAGTTCCTTTACGCGCTTCCTTAAACTATCTTCGCTTATTAGTACTTCTAATTTTTCGTTTCTATTCATATTTCCTCCGTATATCC
>CAYYKP010000038.1:0-10207 GCA_964468055.1 uncultured Caldisericales bacterium | reverse complement strand
AGTATGCAAGATGTTTACTATAAAAATGTAGTTATAGGTGAGGAGATTTTGGGTTTCGAATATTTATTGAAAAAAAATATATTTTCATGAGAGGAATATTCTCTGCGTAGCTGTTTTACCATCAACTTTTTTGCCTCTGCAAAAAATTACGTTTGGTATGTTTTATTTTGCTTATAGTTATTTATAATTTACAATACAATGAGTATAAATGACCGGAATGCGTGGAAAGTTTTAAGACACATATTTTTATATTGCCTTATTTTTGATATAATTTTAATGTGAATAAAGTATAGGAGGCGAAAATGGATTTAAAAAAGTATATTAGAAATATTCCTGATTTTCCACAGAAGGGAATTTTGTTTAGAGACATTACACCTTTGCTTTTGGAGGGAGATGCATTTAGGTTTACTGTAAAATCCGTTGCAGATCATTTTAGAAACAAAGGAATCAGCAAGGTCGCAGGGGTAGAAGCAAGAGGCTTCATTGTGGGTGCGCCAATCGCAGCAGAACTTGGCGTAGGATTTGTACCTATAAGGAAACCGGGAAAATTACCTTTTGATATCGTGAGAAAAGAGTACCAGCTTGAGTATGGCATGTCCATATTGGAGATGCACAGGGACGCTGTTAAAAAAGATGAGAAGGTGTTGATGATAGACGATCTTCTTGCTACGGGCGGTACTGCGAAGGCTGCGTCGGAATTGGTAGAAGGTCTTGGCGGCAATATTGTCGGGTGGGGCTTTGTTATTGTTCTTAAAAGTTTAAAAGGAGCGGAGAAGCTCAAAAAATATGATGTATTTTCATTGATTGACTTCGAGTAGGTTGGAAGAAAAAAAATTATTTAACGAATTGATTGATAAAATCTCCTCTAGTCTTACGGAAGAGGAGATTTCTTTAGTAAAAAGTGCACATGAATTTGCAAAAAATGCCCACAAGAACCAGAAAAGGGAATCAGGCGCGCTGTACATTATACATCCTCTTAATGTGGCTTTAATACTTTCGGATATGCACGTAGATGCGGAAACATATGCTGCGGCATTTTTGCATGATGTATTGGAGGATACCGAAACACCGCCGGAGACAATAAAGGAAAAATTCGGCGAGAATGTCCTTTTTCTTGTGCAGGGCGTAACAAAATTGAAACATATCAAAAATGTTTCCGTGGAGGAAGCAAAACTGGAGAATCTTCGAAGAATGCTCCTTTCAATGGCGTCTGATGTGCGTGTTATTCTTATTAAACTTGCCGATAGGCTTCATAACATGCGTACCTTGGGCGTTTTTAGGCCGGATAAACAGCGTAGAATTGCCCGTGAAACAATGGATATATACGTACCGCTTGCACATAGACTTGGAATGTATACTATAAAATGGGAGCTGGAGGATCTGAGTTTCAGATATTTGGATTCTGACAATTATTATGAGTTGGCTCACAAGGTATCAAGCAAGCGCAGGGAGCGTGAAGCCTACATAGATGGTGTAATAAAAGAACTCAGGAGCCTAATGTTGGAGAACCATATAAAAGCGGAAGTTTCCGGAAGGCCTAAAAATCTTTACAGCATATACAGAAAAATGAAGCGTGACAATAAAACTTTTGAAGAAATATACGATCTTACTGCCGTAAGAATTATTGTATTGGATACCCCTACTTGCTATCAGGTATTAGGGATTGTAAATAATCGCTATACTCCCGTACCCGGAAGAATAAAAGATTATATCGCAATGCCGAAACCGAATTTATACCAATCTTTGCACACTACCGTTATTACGAAAAGCGGAGACCCGATGGAGATACAGATTAGAACGCGTGCCATGCACAAACAAGATGAAATAGGTATTGCCGCACATTGGCGATATAAAGAAGGAATTAAATTAGATGAGAAATATGAAAAGAAACTTGTGTGGCTCAGGCAAATTATAGGTTGGCAGAAAGAGGTTAGATCCACAAAGGAATTCGTCGAAAGAGTAAAAACAGATTTGTTTAAAGAGGAAGTACTTGTCTTTACGCCAAAAGGGGAGGTTATCGACCTCCCGATGGGTGCGACACCTATTGATTTTGCGTATAGAATTCATACCGAGGTAGGGAATAGGTGTATTGGTGCACGAATAGACGGAAGAATGGTATCGCTTGATACCCCCCTGAAGACAGGAAATAGAGTCGAAATAATTACATCAAAAACAGAAAGAGGGCCCAGTGCGGATTGGTTAAAGCTTGTGAAGACCGGATCTGCAAAATCTAAAATCAGATCCTACATAAGGAAGCACGAAAAGGTTAAGGAAGAGCAAAAAGGGGATAAGAAAGAAGAAGCGGAAAAAAAGCAAAAAGTAAACGCTACTCTTTTCAAAAAAGCCATTCGAACGCAGAAGGAAGAAATTCTATTTTCCCCCGTTGTTACCGGAATTCGTGGTATTAAAATATCCCTTGCGAAATGCTGCAAGCCCGAGTATCCCGATAAAATCGTGGGATATATCACGCGTGGGCGAGGGGTTAAAATTCACCGTGCAAGTTGTCCGAATATAAAATCTATATTGGAGCGGGGCGGAAAAATTGTTCCTGCCGAATGGAAAAAAAGGAAGAAAGGTATTTTAAAGGTATTTTTTAGAATTACAGCTTGGAATGTGCCGGGAATACTGCACAAAATTTCCGGTATAATGGCAGATAGAAATATGAACATAGAAGCTTTTCATACATCCGAACGTAAAGAAAAACGCAAGCATGGTTATGTCCAAGCATATATCCGCTTTGTAGTAGGAGTAAATAGTCAGTCGGATATTGCGCAGATAACGAAGGAAATTAAGATTATACCTGAAGTTATCAATATACGATACAGCAGGAGGTGGTTATATGAGGATAGTAACACAAAGAGTGACGGAAGCGAAAGTCAAAATTAAAGGAAAGGCCTATTCTGAAATAGGAAAAGGCCTGCTTATTTTTCTTGGTATCGAAAATGGAGATACGCGAGGGAAAGCTGAGTGGCTTGCAAGAAAAATTTGTAACCTCAGAGTTTTTCCCGATAATGAAGCTAAAATGAATCTGTCAGTTAAAGATATACATGGAGAAGTTCTTGTTGTTTCTCAATTTACCCTTGCCGCTTATGTAAAGAAGGGAAATAGGCCATCTTTTTCAAATGCAGCAAATGAAGGTGATGCAGTTCCTTTGTATGAATATTTTGTAAATAGGGTTTCGGATGAGGTGCAAAGTGTGAAAACCGGTGTATTCGGTGCTGACATGCAAATTGAGCTTATTAATAATGGTCCGGTGACTTTTATAATAGAAAGATAATTTTATTAGGGAGGTATGAAAATGGCCGTAGGAAGAAAAGGAGATGTTTTTGTAGGCTATAGGAGAACAATTGGGATTATGGATATCCAAGGTATATTATCTTATATTAAAGAAGAAGAATCGCTAAAGCAAATATATCTTATTGCTGAGTTTCCTGTTACAAATGCCGTAAAACGGTATATTGCGAAAAATCTTCTAGCTAAAATTCCGGTAGAAATTATTATTAGTAAAGATTTTGATGAGGAGATTGATAAAATAAAGAAATTACATGATGGGGAGGATGTTTGGGTGGAAAATCTGAACGATTTTGGCAGCAGAGCAATGTCTTTTGATCCTGATTGATGCAGCACGTATTTACGTTACATTTTGACCCTTTACAGCTTAAGCTTTACTTAACGCTACTTCAGTCGCTTGCTTTAATCATTACAGTGGCTTTTCTTCTTGTGCAAACGCCCATAACCCGTATTTTATTCAATCTGGATAAATCATTTAAAAAGCAGCTTATACTGGGAATATTCTTTGGTCTCGTTTCAATTGCAGGTACATACCTTGGCGAACCTGTTAACGGTGCAATTGCAAATATAAGGGACATAGGGGCAATCAGCGGCGGATTGTTTGGCGGACCTATTGTAGGGCTTATTGCCGGCGCAATCGGGGGGCTTCATCGCTATACATTGGGTGGATTCACTGCTGCTCCTTGTATGCTCGCAACAATTACAAACGGCTTTCTGGCAGGGCTTCTTTACAAATTTCGGAAAGAGGATGTATTTAGCCCTTTTAAGGGAATGGTTTTTGCGCTTGCTGCCGAATCATTTCATATGATTCTTGTGTTATTGCTTGCAAAACCATATGCCGCATCCCTTTCCCTCATAAACATTATAAGTGGCCCCATGATACTTGCAAATGGTATTGGAGTAGGTTTATTTTTGCTTGTTATAAAGGCTTCATTTAAAGAGAAAGAGATACTATCTGCAATTACAGCCGAAAAGGTTCTAAAAATAACAGAAAAAACTCTTCCTGTTTTGAGCAATGGGCTTACAGAAGAAACAGCCGGTATTACTGCAAAGATTATTTTGAAAAACACTAACCTTGAAGCGGTAGGGATTACCGATACGGAGAAAATACTTGCGTTTTATGGTGCCGGAGAAGATCATCATAAAGTAGGCGATAAATTTCATACTTTTGCAACAAGGGAGGCTTTAAAATGTGGTAACACCGTAATAATGTATACGCGCGAACAGATTGGCTGTAATGTAAAAAATTGCCCTCTTGAGTCGGGAATAGTTGTACCTATGAAATCTTCCGACGGAGAATTGTTCGGAGTGTTGAAACTTTATCGCACCAAACCTTATGCAATAAGTTTACTTGATAGGGAACTTGCAAAAGGGCTTGCTGATATTCTTTCTACTCAGGTTCAGTTAAATAGAATTGAGCGTGAAAAAAAACTTAGAATGGTTTCCCAGATAAGGGCGTTACAGGCGCGCATAAACCCCCATTTTCTGTTCAATTCTCTGAATACGATCCGTTATATGGTAAGAAAAAATCCCGATAAAGGATATGATCTTTTGCTTAAACTTAGTTTGATACTCAGAGAAACCCTTGAAAGAAAAACGAATTTCGTAACAGTAGAAGATGAAGTAAAATTTATCAAAGCGTATCTTGATATAGAGAAGGAACGTTTTGGAGATAGGCTGGACGTAGACTTTGATATAGACGAAACCACAAAAGGGATTGACATTCCTTCGCTTATTCTCCAGCCAATTGTAGAAAATGCGATAAAACACGGGTTCTCTCCGAATGTAAAAAAACTTAGAATAAAAGTTTCTTCGTATCTACGATTTAATATGTTGTATCTTATTGTATCGGATACAGGGAAAGGAATAAGTAAGGATAAGCTGCATGAAATATTATCCTATGAGAATGGTAAATCTATCGGAATAAAGAATATTTCCGAGAGACTTCAAAATCTTTACGGAAATAAATATTATTTTAAAATTAGTAGTGTTTCACACAAGGGCACAAAAATTGTGATGGGTATACCACAGGAGGGGGTAAAAAAATGGTTATTAGGACGCTTATCGTTGACGACGAAGAACCGGCAAGGGAAGAAATAAAATTTTTGCTTTCTCATTTTGACGATTTTGTAGTTGTAGGAGATTTTAGTAATGCATTTGATGCACTGAATGCCATTATGTCAGGTGGAGCGGATATTGTTTTCTTTGATATTGATATGCCAGGATTTTCCGGGATACAGCTTGCAGAGGCCTTAAAAAGTATGGTAAACTCTCCGTTAGTTGTGTTTATTTCTGCCTATTCAGGCTATGCGGTAAAAGCATTTGAACTGAATGCAGTAGATTATCTTGTAAAGCCTGTTGATCCGAAACGTTTTTCCGATATGATTTGCAGGGTGAAGAAAAAACTTTCAAATAGAAATGCTGCTATCCCCAATTTCATTATAGGGGAAAACAAAGGAAGTCTATTTTTGCTGAAGCCGGAAGATATTATTTATTTTTACTCCAAAAAAGAACGCATATTTGCTAAAACAAAAGCAGGTGAAATGTATTGTAAAGGGCTTACGTTGCAATCAGCCGGAGAAAAATTAAAACCTTACAACTTCTTTAGAGTGCACAAGGGATTTCTTATAAATATAAATGAAATTCAAAAGGTGATTCCATGGTTTAAGGGAAAGTATGTAATAGAGATGTCCAATAATGATCGAGTACCTCTTTCTCCTCATAGGCAGAAAGAATTCAGAGAGAATTTTTTAAACAGTTAAGTGTAATTTTTATACTTTCACCGCAAATTTTCCTACGATTACGTAAAAACCATTGATTTTTACCTTTATTAATATTACAATTAACAAAAATAGGAGAGTGTGTAATGGTGATGGAAGAGCATGGTATCGAGAGAAGTGATTATATTATTTTTTTAAATGAGATGGAAAGCAAACTTTCTGCGTATTATGATGTTACACGAGATTTTCCATTGGAAGAGAAAACATTTGATTTATATGCTGAATACAGGGAATCACTAGAAAGCACTTTTATAATACCTATGTTTAAGATTTACGCTTATCATGTATTTGCACATATCCTTGTAAAAAAAGTGGACAATCTCACAAAAGAAACAGTAGAAGAATCCTTTGAATGGCTAAAAACGGTAGGACAAAAGCACCTTTTAAAAGTTGTGTCAGACCATTACCTTACAGTAATATCTATGGTTATTGTAGCACCCTCAATCGACGAAAAATCGGCTGCGGCATTGAGAAAAACATTTCTTACCAGGGCGATCTCGCTTCGTTTGAAAGGATCGTATGATCTTGCTCTGATTGGTTATGACTGGAATAAAAATAAAGTACATTATGCAAAAGGTGCTGAAGAAATTGCAAAATCTGTATTTTCGGAATATTTTAAGAATTAAAAGAGATAAGGTGACAGGAGGTGATAATTATTATAAACAGTGGAAAAGGTAATACCAAAATTCTAAAGGAGGTGTATGTATGTTAGCATTACTATTTATCATTGCAGCGATTGTTGCCGTAACCGCTTACTTTACGTATGGTAGTTTTCTTTCTAAGAAGGTTTATAAGTTAAATGACAAAACCCCTACACCTGCACATACGATGCAGGATGGAGTTGACTATGTGCCGGCTCCGGCACCTGTTCTTTTGGGGCATCATTTTTCATCTATTGCCGGTGCGGGGCCAATTGTAGGACCTATTGTAGCTACTATGGCATGGGGATGGCTACCTGCCTATCTATGGATTCTTGTAGGTAGTGTCTTCATTGGTGGTGTGCATGATATGAGTGCGCTTGTTGCATCAATCAGGCATCAGGCACGTTCTGTTGCAGAACTTGGCACAGATTACATTACAAAACGGGCAGGTTGGTTGTTCAGGTTGTTTATTTGGCTTGCACTTGTTTATGTTGTTGCTGTGTTCATAAACGTTGCACAGACCACATTTACTGCAAAAGGCGTTGGCGGCGGAGTTGCAATGTCGGCTTTAATTTATATTATTCTGGCGCTGTTTTTTGGTATTCTTTTATACAGGCAGAAGAAGAGTCTTGGCATTACGACCGCTATTTTTGTTATCCTTGTTTACTTCAGTGTATGGTTAGGACAGTTAATTCCTATTAACCTTTCTCCTGTTGCATGGGATTGGGTTCTCCTTGCATATGTATTTATTGCATCTGTCACGCCTGTATGGATTCTTCTTCAGCCCAGGGATTATCTTTCCAGCTTCCTTCTTTACGGTGCCGTAATTGGTGGCGGACTTGGTATTTTGTTTGGCGGATCAAAAGTTGCTTTGCAGCCTAATACTGCATTCCTTGGCTATACATCTTCACTCGGGCCGTTAGTGCCTATGCTATTTGTTGTTATTGCATGCGGCTCTATTTCCGGATTCCACTCTCTCGTTGCGTCCGGAACGACGTCCAAGCAGATTAACAAAGAGACCGATGCTAAGGTAATCGGGTATGGAGCAATGCTCCTTGAAGCGATTGTTGCAGTTATCTCAGTGGCTACCGTTGCAATTCTTACGACAACACAAAGATCGGCGCTTGGTAACAGCGCAGGAGCAATTTACGGAAATGGAATTGGTACATTTGTCCATGTATTTGGAATTCCTCTAGCAATTGGTTCAGCATTTGGTATGCTTACTCTTTCTTCTTTTGTTCTTACTTCAACAGATACAGGTACAAGGCTTGCAAGGTACGTATTCACTGAACTCACAGGCATTAAAAACAGATATATGGCTACTTTAATAACGCTTATTCTTCCTGCAATTCTTGTATTCATGAAATATACTGACCCTAAGAGCGGCAAAGTTCTTCCCGTGTGGAAAGCACTCTGGCCTGTATTTGGTGCAACTAACCAGCTGATTGCAGCGCTTGTTTTGTTTGTTGTAATGATCTGGCTTATGAAAACAGGCAAAGGGAAATATGCGGCAGTTGCAGGTGTTCCTTCCGTGTTTATGGCAATTATTACTATATGGGCATTGTTTATCCTTATGTTTAGGTGGGGATTTAGTTCTCTTATCGGATGGGCTGCATTTATTCAGATTATCCTTGCAATATGGATCTTTATTGAAGGCATTATATCTATTATGAACTTAAATAAGGGGAAAGAGGCTGTAAATAAGGCGTAACTTTTTCACTTTCTTCTGTTTTTTATAGAGGGTGTGTTTGCACCCTCTATAAATTTGTATTATAATGGATTTTAAGGGAAGGAAGGTGTTGATGATGAATAAATTTGATAGGTTTTTGGATAACCTTAGATTATTTTTTAAAGGTGCGATAATCGATAAATCCACAGAGGTAATAGGTGCTGCGGCGAATATGATGCAAGACAACTTTATGATAACTATCTTTAGCGATTTTCTGGGAATACCAAATCCTCTTTCTTACTATACGATTGAACTTATACCGTATTTTGGAAATGACCTTGAGGGATGGGAAAGAAGAATGAGTGACAGAAAAAGTATTCTTGCCAGGTCGGTAGGAGAAATGGGGGAGCCATAATGACAAAAGAAAAGTTTTTTGGTAGAAAATTTATATTTTTATCAGGTAAAGGCGGCGTTGGTAAAACAACAACAAGCTCTTCAATTGCCCTGGGGATCAGTAAAAGAAAACATAAAACCCTTCTTATATCTACAGATCCCTCGCATTCGATAGGGCACATTTTTGAAAAGGAAATTGGTCCGAAGGAAAAGAAAATAAGTGAAAATCTTTTTGCAATTGAAATAGACGTAAGGAAAGAATCCAGAAGATATATCGATAATATCATTAAAGAGGCACGCCAGGTTTTGAGCCCCGTAATCATTGATGAAATTAGAGATCAAATTGAGCTTGCTTACCATTCTCCGGGTGCGGACGAGCTTGCTTTATTTGATGTGATAAGCAGATTCTTTGCCAAAGAAGAAGAATACGACAGGTTCGTTTTTGATACTGCACCCTCCGGTTACACTTTACGGTTACTCGCACTACCTAAGGCCCTGAACAATTGGATTAACCGACTTATAAAAACTCGAATAAATGCAATGAAAGTGCAATATTATGCATCACAAAACCCGGAGAAAAAACTGCGAGAGAAAATAGCGGATGACCCCGTGCTAAAGATTTTAAATAAACGGAAAATGCAGTTTGAAAAAGCACGGGAAATCCTTTTGGATAATAGAAAAACTTTATTTATGTTCGTATTAAATCCGGAACGTCTTCCGATAGAGATTACGCGCGATTCTATAAAAGAATTAGAGGAAGCGCATATTAACATCGAGGCCTTGATAATAAATAAAATTACAGATGATTCTTCTGTTCGTTCCAAAAAGGAAAAAGAATATATTATTCAAATAGAAAAGGAATTTGGTCCTCGTAAAATTTTCAAGATTCCATTACTTCCGGAAGAAGTCCACGGTTTTGAAAGCATCGATAAAATTTCGGATATTATTTTTGAAGAATCAGGCGAAATGTAACTGTTTTTTAAGTACTTAAGCTTTGTTGCGTTTAGAATGATTGTGTAAAAATGAGATTCTTCGTCGCAAAAAACGCTTCTCGAGAAGATAGCCGTTCTGTTTTCCTGAGCCGTCTTTGTAAAGAATCTCGTTTTTTAATTTTCTTGGTTATAAAAAGACAAGAACGAGATGCTGAAACAAGTTCAGCATGACAGCATGGAGAAATTAATTGTTTCTTTCAAAGTAACATTCCTTTAAAAAAAAAGAAACTGTTTCGAGTTTTTTTAATCCTCCATTAAAGTAATAGGCAAAAAGGTAAATACAATATTTCTTATTGCTTTGTAATTTAATCTAAACCCCCTTATTTATACCTATATAATCTAAGGAAATCTTTTATCAATCTTTGTTTTTTTTCTTTTGATTTCTTTAAAAATATAGTAATAAGTTTATAACTATATTCTACATAGAAGTTTCTAAAAAAT
>CAYYKP010000037.1:0-10680 GCA_964468055.1 uncultured Caldisericales bacterium | reverse complement strand
AGAAAATGTTAATTTTTTATTAATGTAATGTTAATTTTCTGTTAAGAATTAACTACGCTGTAATTGTTGTAAATTCATAAAAATCAGTACGTAAAGTGTTGAACGAGATAAAAAAGGTCATTGAATTTCAATTGGTGCCAGGCACTAATTGAAGTGTGAGAATTCTACGGTAAATTTTACGGCATAGGGAATTGAATAGTAAATTTGGTTCCTTCACCAATACTGCTTTTTACGGTGATGTTTCCTGAGTGCAAAGTAGCGATACGTTTTGCTATTGTAAGACCAAGGCCGGTGCCTCCGCTTGCTCGTGTCCGGGAGTTATCTCCACGATAAAAGGGTTCAAACAGGTGTGGTAATATCTCGCTGTCGATCCCGATTCCCGAATCTCTTATAGTTACTGTTGCAAAAGAATTTTTGCTGACTTTGATTGCCACGTATCCCTTATCGGTGTATCTAATTGCGTTATTTACTATATTTCTTATCATTTCCGTTAAGAGGAATTTATCGCCCGGAATCCACACGTCTTTCAGATCTGTTTTTATCGTAATATTTTTATTTTTAGCATACGAACGTTCATTTTCCAATACGGTTTCGGTGCATTCTTTTAGGTTAATTCTGTCTTTGTTTATTTTCTTGCTTGCCCTTATTTCAATAAGTATAAGGAGTTTTTTTATAAGTTCGTTCATGCGTTCTGCATTTTTCATCACCGATTTAATATATTTTTTTCTTTCCTTATCTGAGATTTCTTCCTCGTTTAAGATTTCAGACATACCGAGAATAACCGACAGAGGTGTTTTTAGTTCGTGAGAAACCGCAGATATAAACTCTCTTTCCAGATTGTCTTTCTTTCTAAGCAGAGTAATATCGTTGAAAACGCAAAAAATCAGTTTCTTGCCGGCTATATATACGTTACGGAAGCTATTTATCTGGTATATTTTTCCCTCCGTTTTAAATTCATAATTACCCGGATTGGCATTCAAACAATGCTCGACTGTATTAAGTAAAATCGTATTCTTAAGCAATTCGTAGTAAAAACAGTTATTGCAGCTTGTCCTCATGAATATTTCTGATGCCCTATTATATAAAACAATTCTTCCGTCATGATCTAATAAAATTACCGGGGAGTCCATGAGATCAATGATATTCTTAATTTGATCTGCTATGTCTTTTCTATTTTTTATCATAGGAAAAATTTCATCGGACAGGTTGTTTAGCTGTTCTTTTATGTCCGCGAAATCATCACCTTTTCGGATGATGTAGTTGTTATTTTGTTTCCCGTTTCTCAGATATTTGATTTGTGATGTGGCCTCTCTTAAGTTATCAGACAAGTGCTTGTACTGAAGCACGATAAGAGGCAAGGTAGCAATAACAGATATGATGCCTATGGTATAATTATGCACCACAATAAAAAAGATAGCGATTACGAGAAAAATCAAAATAAAAACCGTGTATTTTTTAATCATATTTTAATCTTGTAACCAACCCCCCTAATTGTTTCTATACATTCTCCGCATTTGCCAAGCTTGCTTCTTATATGCCTTATGTGTACGTCAATGGCGCGGTCAAAAGGTTCCTCTTCTGCGTATTTCCAGATACTATCAAGGAGATCCGAGCGTGTGAATACTTTACCTGGCCTGGAGGCAAGGTGTTTAAGTATTTCAAATTCCGTATGAGTTAAATTGATTTCCTTTTCCTTACAAAAAATTCTGTGTTGCTCTACGTTAATAGAAATGTTCGCTACATCTATTTTGTTTATTACTTTCTTGTTTCGGAGAAGTGCTTTCACGCGTGCGGTAAGTACACGTCCGTTAAATGGTTTGGTAATATAACTATCCGCACCTGATTCAAGTACGGATATGATATCTGTTTCACTACTTTTTGCAGTAAGAACAATGATTGGAAGGTGTGATTTATCCTCATTTCTCCGAATTATTTCTATCAAAGAAACTCCGTTTATGTCGGGAAGCATCAAATCCAGTACTACAGCATCGAAATTTTCTTTTTTAAATGCTTTATAAAAAGATTTGCCGTCGAAAAACTTGCTTGTCCTGAACCTCTCTTTTTCAAGATAAAAGGAAACTATGTCTACAATATCCCTTTCATCATCTACCACTGCAATGGTTTTCATTATTATCACCTCTTATTTATTATACATTAACTTTCATGACCAAACAAACTTAAAAATAAATTACATGAAAATATCATTGACAGAAACCACTTTATTATTACAATTACAATATAATGAAGAGGATAGTTGTGTTAGCGATAATAATATCTATAGTTTCAGGCGGAGTATATGGTTTATACAGGTATATGAATACCCGTAACAATATTTTTTCGGAAAAAACCATATTTACTGCAAAAGAGCCCATTACCGCATCGGTAGTTATCGGAGATGAGATTGCCCTGGGTACGTGTGAAGGAAACATAAATACGGTTAACCTGAGCGGAAACGAGGTATGGCATTCGAAAATTAACTCAAGCATCTTTGGAATAGAAAAAGATACGTCGGATAATCTGCTTGTGTGCGGTGTATATTTTTACTTATTTGATAAAACAGGAAAACAGATTTTTGCTAAAGGTTTCAAAAACTATCTTGGAGTAAAAGGCAAATTTTTAGAAAATAATCATATAGTGCTTCTGTTCCAGTCCTTAACGGATCTTTCTTATTTGGCAGTTACAACTGACAGAAATGGAAAAACAATTTCTACCAGAAAGATTCCTGATATAGGAGAGTCATCTTCAATCAGCATAACAAGTGATGGAAAGTTTTTGTTTGTCGGTTCCAGAGGAGAAATTTACCTTTTGGATCAGTCCGGAATAGAAAAAAGTATGCAAATTGACAATGAAAATGGCAATTTGCACTATGTTTATGGCTTTATTCTTCCCGGAGGAAATATCGTATGCGGATACAGACTCTCTACCGAGAAGAATGTAGATATTCCGGTGTATTTTTATACAAAAGACTTTAAAAAAGTAAAAACGGTAAAGTTACACTCTTCTATTAACAATGTGATACCTACGGATAATGGTGTGGTGTTTGCAACGAAAGAAGGGTTTATAGTATTATCGCAAGGCGGTGATACTATAGGCAGAAAAACACTTTTTGGATTTAGCGCCATTGGATATGCCGAGAATGAAACTTCCGAATTGTTTGTATACACAAAAAACCTTGAAAGTAATAAAGAAAAAATCTTTTATAGTATAATTCTCGCTGAGAATGGCAAAGAGAATATGAAATTTCTATTCGAATCCGAAACAATGCCTTCTGTACTATTGGATAGTAAAAGTGATGCGGTTTTTGTAATCAACAAAGATAAATTAGATCTTCTTTATAAACAATAAGGGGTGGTAAATGAAAATAGATGTTTTCAATACCACTCATGAGGAAGCGGAAAAACGTATTGAGAAACTTAGAAGAATATTAAGACATCACAGTTATGTATACTATATGTTAAACAAAACGGAGATATCCGATTATGATTATGACAAGCTATTTCAAGAACTTCTTGCTCTTGAGCGAAAATTTCCTGATCTCGTAACTCCCGATTCTCCTTCTCAAAGAGTGGGCGTAACTCCGCTGAAAAAATTTGTAACAGTTTACCACAAAGTCCCCATGCTTTCCCTTGGGAATGCGTTTGATGAGCGGGATCTGATAAATTTTGATAGGCGTATGAAAAAAGAAGCAAGCACTGACACGGTTGAATATGTGACAGAGCTAAAGATGGATGGGCTTGCCGTATCCCTGAGGTACGAAAAAGGCATTCTTATACGGGGTGCAACAAGAGGAGACGGAATCCGCGGAGAGGATGTTACGCAAAATGTGAAAACGATCAGAAATATTCCTTTAAAACTTTTCGGTGATGAAATCCCCGATGTAGTAGAGGTGCGTGGAGAAGTTATAATGTACAAGAAAGATTTTGAAGAACTAAACAAGGAAAGAGAGAGAAAAGGAGTATCCCTTTTTGCAAATCCCAGAAATGCATCGGCAGGATCGCTTAGACAGCTTAATTCGCATATTACCGCTCGGAGAAAACTTCACATGATCGCGTATAGCATAGGTGAAGTTGCAGGAAAAAAATTTAAAAAACATTTTGAGATTTTAAAGTTTTTAGAAAAAATCGGTTTTAGAATAAGCCCTGAGGCAGCTGTGTGTCCTGACATTAGCGAGGCAATAAAGAGATGTAAATACTACATGGCGCAGAGAGACCAATATCCGTTTGGTGCGGATGGCGTTGTGATTAAGGTAAACGACCTATCTCTTCAACAAAAGTTGGGTGCAACTTCACATGAGCCGCGTTGGGCAATTGCATTTAAGTTTCCGCCCGAAGAAGCTGAAACAGTTGTGAAAAATATTATTGTACAGGTGGGAAGAACCGGAAAACTTACGCCGGTTGCGATATTTAACCCTGTCGGGCTTGAAGGAAGCATTGTGTCTCGTGCAACTTTACACAACGAGGACCAGATTAAAAAGCTTGATTTGAAAATCTCAGATCATGTGATTGTGAGAAAAGCAGGATCTGTAATCCCGGAAGTTGTTCGCGTAATTAAAGAGAAACGTAACGGAAAGGAAATTCCATTTGAAATGCCAGATAGGTGTCCCGTATGCGGTGGTCCGACCGTAAGGCTTCCCGGGGAAGCTGCAACACGTTGTATAAATGTTGCCTGTCCTGCCCAGGTAAAAGAACGAATAGTGCATTTTGTATCCCGCGAAGCAATGGACATAGACTCTCTCGGAGAAAAAATTATATATCAAATGGTAGATAATGGCCTTATAAAAGACTATACGGATTTGTACTATCTGAAGAAGGAAGATTTACTAAAACTGGAAAGAATGGGAGAGAAACTTGCAGAAAAAATTATTAACAATATACAAGGAAGTAAAAATAGACCTCTGAAAAATTTAATATATGCGTTAGGAATTTTTCAAGTGGGAAAACATACGGCGGAATTACTCGTAAACAGATTTACAAACATTGATGACCTGATGAATGCAAGCGAGGAAGAAATCGCTGTAATTGATGGAATAGGTTCGGTTACCGCAAAGAGTATTAAAGATTTTTTCCTTTTGGAACAAAATAGAAGGATTATTGAAAGACTTAGAAGAGCGGGTGTTAAAATGAAAAAGGGAGAACAAACAGTAGAAAAAAATCTACCGCTTAAGGAAGAAAAATTTGTGTTTACCGGCTCTCTGGATTCAATGTCAAGAATTGAAGCAAAGGAGATTGTGCGTAATCTCGGTGCTGAAACTTCGGATACAGTTTCTAAAAAAACAACTTTTGTCGTTGCTGGTAAGGAGCCTGGCTCAAAATATGAAAAAGCACAAAAGCTTGGTATTAAAATTATAAATGAGGAAGAATTCCTTGAACTTTTACGGAGGTGTAAAAAATGATAAATATAAAAAAGTATGAAAAACTCTCTGCTTTAAATTTGGATAAGGAAGAGGAAGAAAAAATTGCAAAAGATTTGGAAGACATCATAAAATATTTTGAGGTTTTAAAAGAAACCGATACAAAAGATGTTGAACCGTATGTTTACACACGTGGCGCAAAGCTGTTTCTGAGAAAAGATAGGGAAGGTGAAAATCTTAAAAAAGAAGATCTTATAAAAAATAGGGAATTGTTCAAAGGTAGCTTTTATAAAGTCAAAAAGATTATGGGAGATTAGGAGATGACGATACTAAACTTATCTGTTAAAGAACTTGCAGACCGCATCAAAGGTAACGAAATTTCGGCAAAGGAAGCTACGGAAGAAGCATTTGAAAGGATTGAAAGTGTAGATTCTGATATAAAAGCATTTATAAATTTACGCAAAGAGGCAGCTTTGAAGGAGGCCGAAGAACTCGACAATAAAACTGACAAAAACGGATTGTTGTTCGGAGTCCCGATTGCGATAAAAGATAATATGAATTTGAAAGGCAGTGAAACAACGGCAGGCTCAAAAATCCTGAAAGGGTATATCTCTCCATATGATGCAACTGTGGTAAAAAAGTTAAGGAAAGAAGGAGCTATCATTATCGGAAAAACAAATTTGGATGAATTTGCAATGGGCTCATCCACGGAGAATTCTGCATTTTTTACAACGCATAATCCTGTAAATACGGAGTATGTGCCTGGAGGTTCATCAGGAGGTTCCGCTGCGTCAGTAAGGGCAAATGAAGTAATTGCGTCTCTTGGATCCGATACGGGCGGTTCCATAAGAGAACCTGCCGCATTTTGTGGCGTGGTGGGGTTAAAGCCTACTTACGGTGTTGTGTCACGTTACGGACTCATTGCATTTGCATCTTCTCTGGACCAAATAGGTCCTTTTGGAAAAACCGTTGAAGATGCAGCTGTTATGTTGAATGCAATTTCAGGGTTTGATCCGTGTGACGAAACAAGTGTTCGACTTGAGAAAAAAGACTATACCTCACTGATTGGGAAAGAAATCAAAGGTAAAAAAATAGGCGTAATAAAGGAAGCCGAAGATTTTGCAATCCAGAACGAAATAAAAGATGCATTAGAAAAATCGGCTAACGAATTTGAAAATCTCGGGGCTGAAATCATAGAGGTTTCCTTGCCTCACTTGAAGTATGCCTTACCTGCATACTATATTATTGCGCCTGCGGAAGCATCGGCAAATTTGTCGCGTTTTGACGGAGTAAGGTACGGTCCGATTACGGAAGGAAAAAATCTTAAAGAAACATATGAAAAAACACGTACATTGGGTTTCGGAACGGAAGTAAAAAGAAGAATTCTTATAGGTACGTTTACCTTATCAGCCGGATACTATGATGCATACTATATCAAGGCTTCTCAGGTACGCAGATTGATAGAACAGGATTTTGAAAAAGCATTCGAGAAGGTGGATACCCTGCTTTTGCCAACAACTGCGCGAACTGCATTCAAAATAGGCGAAATATCGGACCCTCTTGAAATGTATATGAACGATATATTCACAATTCCGGTTAATCTTGCAGGGCTCCCAGCCATATCAATACCTTTTGGCAGAGACGACAAGGGACTTCCTATAGGAATGCAGCTTGTAGGCAAATGGTTTGAAGAGGAAAAACTCCTGCAGACTGCATACGCACTGGAAAACGGAGGAAGAAATGAGCGAATATAAACCGACGATAGGGCTTGAAATACATGTTCAACTTGCTACAAGAACAAAGATTTTTTGTGGCTGTTCCACCGAATTTGGTGCGGAGCCAAATACAAATGTATGTCCCGTGTGTATGGGAATGCCAGGTACCTTACCTGTCTTAAATGAAAAAGTTGTGGAGTATGGAACGAAGCTTGGACTTGCTCTTCACATGACGATAAATAAAACTTCCACGTTTTACAGGAAAAATTATTTTTATCCGGATTTGCCCAAGGGTTACCAAATTACGCAATATACGATTCCAATAGCATCGGAAGGGTTTCTCTATGTGAGAACAAAGGATGGTGAAAGGAAAATTCATATACTGAGAGGGCATATAGAAGAAGATTCCGGAAAATCCATTCATACGGGAGATATTACAGAATCGGAATACTCGTATATAGATTTTAATCGCTCAGGTGTGCCGTTAATGGAAATTGTTACCTATCCCGATATAGCAACCGCTGAGGAGGCATATGAATTCCTTGTTCTTCTTAGAAAAACAGTGCGATATCTTGGTGTTTCAAATGGAGATATGGAAAAGGGTGCGTTGCGTTGTGATGTAAATGTTTCGGTATCGAAAGACAATAAACTGGGTACAAAAGTCGAAATGAAAAATCTCAATTCATTCAGAAGTGTGAGAAGAGCTCTTGAATTTGAGATAAGCAGGCAGATAGAAACGCTTGAGAAAGGTGGAAAAATTCTGCAGGAAACACGCCACCTTGACGAGCGTACCGGTGAAACTAAACCGATGAGAACGAAGGAAGCATTAAATGATTATAGGTATTTTCCGGAGCCTGACCTACCTCCGCTTGTCCTTTCAAAAGAATACGTAGAAAATATAAAAAAAACAATTCCCGAATTGCCTGCTGAAAAAGAAGAAAGATTTATAAAAGAATTTAATATAAATAAAGAATATGCGCATGAGCTTTCCTCGTCTATTGATCTTGCGGATTATTTTGAAAATGCGGCAAGGCTGACAGGGAAGCCAAGAGAAGTTGCAAACTATATAATGGTAAATGTAATGGGTTTTTTAAATGAAAACAACATTGCAATAAATCAAATCTCGTTTAAAGCGAATCAATTCAAAGAATTGTTCGATCTTATCGACGGTAAAACAATTTCAAGGAATATTGCAAAAAACGTGCTGGAAGAATCTCTGAAAAATGGCAAAACCCCCGCAGCAATTGTAAAAGAGAAAGGACTTGTACAGATTACGGATATCGGTGCAATTGAAAAGATTATAGATGATGTAATAAATGAGAATCCGAAGCCTGTTTCTCAGTTTTTAAGCGGAAAAACTCAAATTACGGGATTTCTCATAGGACAGGTAATGAAGAAAACGAAAGGAAAAGCGAATCCCGGTATTGTATCTAAAAAACTACTGGAAAAATTAAATAGTTTGAAATGAAAAAATTTTTAGCAATTTTACTTGCCGTTTTATTGTTTGTCCCGGTATTCGGCAATGCAAAATCAGAATCCCCTTCAACGAAAATGAAGGGGATTTGCGTTCATGGGGAAGATATTTATAAGGAAGGTGCGAAAAACGTTGCGAACAAGATAAAAGAATTCGGATATAATACCATTTTTCTGCTTGTTAAAAATCCGCAGGGGCAAGTTTACTATAACAGCAATTTTATACCGGTAAAATATCCTGTTTTAAGCAAAACGATAAAAGCAGCTCACAGTAAAGGAATAAAAGTATTTGTATATTTTCCGGTGTTTATGGATAAACATTACGGAACAATGCATCCTTCTGAGCGAATGGTAAAGATAGATGGTACAACTAATAGTTATTACATATCGCTTCTCAGCGACAGCTACTTTCAATATCTGAAAAGATTTATTAGTGAGTTGACATTGTTTGACATTGATGGCATAACCTTTGACTATATCCGTTTTCCCAACGGAAGCTACGACTTTTCGGATGCATTTCTTTCACTTGCAAAATCAAAAGGAATTAATGTCGTTACTGTTAAAAATATTGCGTATAAAACATTTGTGAATCCTGCCAATTGGAAATCACTCTTTTATGCGTATGATACAAACGATGATGTAAGACAATGGGTAAACTTAAGGAAAGGAATTATTCAGAGTGAAGCGTATCTTTTAAAAAATTATATAAAAGCCTTAAACCCGTCTTTAAAAGTTGGTGCATTTATCGTAGCAAGAGGGTCCGAATATAAAATAGGTGATACGGATGAAATTGATAAAACATTTGAATATGAAATAGTAAATTTCGGACAAACTTCAGATGTATTTTCAAAACTCGATTTTTCCGCTCCTATGGTATATCTGAATTCTCTAAAAGAAACGCCTGCATATACGATAAGCGTAATAAAAAAAATAAAAATTAATAACACGATGGTTTATACTGCAGTAAATCCTTATAAAATATCTGCCGTGGATACGGAGAAAGAATTATTTTATTCTTTTTCTTTCGGAGACGGCGCAATTCTTTTTAGATATCCTATTTTCGAAATGGGTAGCTTGATTATAAAGGGAAACATTCAACCGGGTGAGAACATAGATGCAACCGTAAAAACATCATCCGGCGGAGCAGGAAACATTACATTACATGTTGATAACAAAGACTTTATTCCTGCTTATAAAAATTCCATACTTGTTTTTCCGTTTTATAATTACATAAAAACGAAACTTTATATTGGCAAAGAAATTGGAACAAAAACGTTTTCCCCCTTTTATAAGGATAAAACTTTTTTAATGGATACTGCACCATTTATTAAGGATAGCAGAACATTTGTGCCTGTAAGATTTGTCTCGGAGAATCTCGGAGCAAAGATATATTGGGACGGAAACAAAAAAGAGGTTAAAGTAGAGGATAATGAAAACACAATAATAATGATAATTGGCAATAAACGGATTATTGTGAACGGAAAAACTTTTTTAATGGATACTGCACCATTTATTAAGGATAGCAGAACATTTGTGCCTGTAAGATTTGTCTCGGAGAATCTCGGAGCAAAGATATATTGGGACGGAAGCGATAGAGAGGTGAAGATAGAAAAATTTATCAGGACAGAATAAATAATTATTTATATACCTATTTCGTTTCTGTTGTAACTGTGAATGAAATTGTAATAGAAGTTTTTAATTGCCGATGTTTCGTAAATTGCCGATTTAGCCTTGTGTCTATCTGCATTTGTTAGAAACATGTCGTTTAAATCCATTTTAAGGGGCAAATTATGAAAATTCCCTATAACTATCCCCGCATAGCGCTTAAAATGCAAAAAAGGGCCCTTTTAAAACATAGATATAATCAGTATTTTTATAGTTTTCGTAAAATAAGATAGAACCATAAAAGTAATAATTCATAGGAAGCCCCTGTTTATGCCCTTTTTATATTTTTAGTTTTGTAGTATTTTAGTCTGAAAGTAGTGTCTTTAAAATATCTAAAAACGGCTATAATTAATGTATTTTTAAGTATAAATGTGTTTAAAAATTTGACTAACAGGACAGTCTTAGTTCTCCGGGGCAAAGTAAAACAAAGAAAAATAAAAGATAAACTACGAGATTCTTCACTTCGTTCAGAATGAC
>CAYYKP010000036.1:0-11434 GCA_964468055.1 uncultured Caldisericales bacterium | reverse complement strand
TGAGGCCTCTCAGTACCTTGATGTTTCTTTCAAAAAAACAAAGGCGAGATTCTGAAACAAGTCCGGAATGGCGGAATTACTTTTATCATTCTAAGCTGTATTTGCGTACCCCTTTCCTTGACGAAGTCAAGTGGATTTCGGGATTGTTATTTTCTTTTGTTGTGAAAGAATAAATACGAGATTACCACGCTCGCTCCGTTCGCTTGCGATGACAAAATCTTAGGCTGCTTCCTTCGCTGGATTCTTCTTCGTCTCGTTTGCAATGACAAGCAATGTAGTCTTTGCGAGGGCATTGTTTTATTCGAGGCAACCTCATTTACTTCTTTAAGTAATAAAGATTAACTGAAGCTACACATTATTTTCTTTGTCCCTTTCTCACGGAGAGCGAACAAGAAGGCATTGTTTTAATTAATAACAAAGGACCTTGCTTTTTTGAATACAAGGTCCTTCACAAATCAGGAGTAAAACCATATTATTTATAACATAGTAACTGAAAAAGCAAGCAGAATTTTAAATCACTCTGCTCATTATGATCAGTAGAGAGGTAAAGAATTTTTAATTTCCCAATCCGTTACACTAATTCTATAATTATCCCATTCCTTTTCTTTGGCTTCGATATATTTCGCTGCAATATGTTCTCCAAGCGCGGAAAGAATAAGCGGATCGTTTTTCAATTCGTAAATTGCTTCTTTAAGAGTGGAAGAAAGAGTTCCTATTTTAAGGTCTTTTTTCTCGGTTTCGTTTAAATCATAAATGTTTATTCCATTTACAGGGTCAGGTGGAACAAGGTTATTTCGGATGCCGTCCAATCCTGCTTTTAGGACTACCGCAAACAGCAAGTACGGATTAGCAGTCGGATCAGGGCTTCTAAACTCTATCCTTTTGCTTACTTTGCCTCCGGCAGGTACTCTTATCAAAGCACTTCTATTTTTTACGGCCCAAGAGATGTAAACCGGGGCTTCATAACCCGGAACAAGCCTTTTGTATGAGTTTATGATAGGATTTGCTATGGCTGTAATGGCCTTTGCGTGTTTCATTATTCCGGCAATGAAATTTAAAGCAATTCTTGAAAGCCCAAATTCGTTATTCTCATTGAAGAAAACATTGTTACCATCCTTATCGGTAAGAGAAATATTTGTATGTGCCCCGGAACCATTTATGCCGAATACGGGTTTGGGAAGAAATGTTGCATATAGTTTATGTTTAAGGGCAATTGTTTTTGCAGCTGTCTTAAAAGTAATAATTCTGTCGGCAGTTGTAATAGGATCCGCATATTTAAAGTCAATTTCATGCTGAGATGGCGCAACTTCGTGGTGGGAAGCCTCAATCTGAAATCCCATCTTTTCAAGATTTAAAGCAATTTCCGTACGTGTATTTTCTCCGATATCCTCAGGAAGCATCTCAAAATAACTTCCTTTACTAACAACATTTGTGGTAGGCATTCCGTTTTCTGCAAGTTTAAATAGGAAAAATTCTTCTTCGACACCATTTTGCATGGTGAGGCCAAGCTTCCTCGCCTCTTCTATCACATTTTTAAGCGCATATCTCGGAGAACCTGCAAAAGGTTTATCGTCATTTCCATATACATCGCATATAATTCTTGCGACTTTTACTTTTTGCTCTACTGTCCACGGAAGTACAGAAAAAGTTTCAAGGTCCGGAATAAGCTTCATGTCCGATTCTTCGATTCTTGCAAAACCTTCTATTGAAGACCCATCAAATGCAATGCCTTCATCCAGCACGCGAGGCAACATTTTACTGCTGATTTCAACAAGCTTTGGGAAGCCCAAAATATCTACAAACTGTAACCAGATTGTATCAATGGATCCTTCCTTAACCTCTTTAAGAATTGCTTCTTTTTCCATTGTTTCCTCCTTAGAGATTTCTTTTTATTTTACTTGAAATTTAATTAAAAGCAAGTATAATAATCAAAGTTAGGAGTACCTAATTTTAGGGAAGGAGAGTATATGTGGATAACAGTAGCGAGTGGTAAAGGTGGCACAGGAAAAACAACCGTTTCGGTAAGTCTGGCGCTTGCCTCAAAAGATGCGATGTATGTGGATGCGGACGTAGAAGAGCCCAACGGGGCAATTTTTTTGAAACCAACAATAGAGAAAGAAATTCTTTTTACTGAGCCGGTTCCTGAAATTCACACCGATAAATGCACTTTTTGCGGTAAGTGTGCAGATGCTTGCGTATATAAAGCAATAGTAATTTTAAAGCCCCTTAGAAAAGCAATGTTTTTCCCTGAACTCTGCCATAATTGCGGACTTTGTGCATACGTATGTCCTGTTCCCGGAGCTTTAATTGAAGTACCAAAAGAAAAGGGCAAGATCAGATTCGGTTATTCCGAAAATATAAAATTTATGGAAGGCATTTTAAACCTCGGAGAAGCTTCGGCAACCCCAATGATACGAGGGATGAAAAAGCATATTCCTAAAGATAGGGATGTGATAATAGATGCTCCTCCGGGAACAAGCTGTCCTGTGGTAGAAGCAACCGAAGATGCGGATTTTGTCCTTCTTGTAACCGAGCCTACTCCGTTTGGGTTAAATGACCTTGAACTTGCGGTGAGTGTGGTAAAAGAGATGAAAATTCCATTCGGTATTGTAATAAACAAAGCAGAAAATGACAGCAGCATGATCGAAGATTATGCAGCAAAGGAGAATATTCCGATTATTGGTAAAGTCCCGTTTAAAAGGGAGATTGCCGAGCAATATTCAAAAGGTATCCCTGTAATTAATAGTCTGGAAAACGGAAAAGAAATTTTTGGAGAAATGCTCAAACAGATAAAGGAGATAACGAGCGATGAACGGCAGAGTAAATGAAATTGTAATTCTCAGCGGAAAAGGCGGTACCGGAAAAACAACCCTCACTGCAAGCCTTGCAAAGATTATTAAAAACAAAGTAATCGTAGATGCAGACGTGGATGCGTCTGATTTGTTTATTTTGCTAAATCCTTCAGTTGTAAGAAAGGAGAAATTCAGAGGAAAATCCGTAGCACAAATCAACCAGGAAAAATGTACACATTGCGGATTATGTGAACAACGCTGCCGATTTGATGCAATTCATAAAGATAAAAGTGGAGATTTTCAAATAAACTTTTACAAGTGCGACGGATGTGCGCTTTGCACTTACGTGTGCCCTACGGGTGCAATAAAGATGAATGAAGAAATTGTAGGAGAATGGTATGTATCGGAAACGGATTTCGGAGATATGGTGCATGCACGACTTATCCCCGGCGCAGAAAATTCTGGAAATCTCGTCACCATGGTGAAGCGTCAGGCGCAAATTCTTGCACAGAAAAAAAATATAAAGCGCATTATAATTGACGGTCCTCCGGGGACTGGCTGTCCGGTAATTTCTTCCCTATCCGGAGCAAAATATGCAATCATCGTTACGGAACCAACATTGTCCGGAATGCATGACTTAGACCGTATAATCAAAATTGCAGAACAGTTTAAAGCAATCCCAAAGATTGTTATTAATAAAGCAACTCTTAATTCTGAGAACGTTTCCACAATAGAGAAATTCGCATTAGAAAATGATATTGACATTATAGGAAGAATTCCCTTTGATAGATGCGTTGTAAGAAATTTGGAAAATAAACTTACACCAATTGAAGGAGATTGCAAAGAAGCAAAAGCAGAAATTGAAAAAATTGCAACCTATATAGAGAGTATTTTTTAAAAATATCAGTAAAGTTTACATACCTTACTGAAAAATATAAAACGGTAAGGTATGTTTTATATAAAACACAGCCCTCCGACAAATAAACTTTACTCCTTTAGTTCGTAGAGATTGCCCCCTGGATCTTTTATGAATACAAGTTTATTTTTATTTGTTCTTTCCTTCTGAAAAACCCATAGCCCGAATTTCCTTGCACTATTTATAATTTCTTCTCTATTCTTAACAGATAGGGCAATATGGCCCAAACCTATGTAAGGGTTTTTCTTTCCTACAAACACTTCTATAGACCCATTTTCAAGCCCGTAAAGCACCACACTGTATCGTTCTCTCATCCCGAATATTTCTTCGGAAAGTTCCTTTTCCAAAACATACTCTCTGATTTTAACAAGGTGAAGTATTCCCTCAAAAAAGAAAAGAGTATCTTCCATTTTTTCTATTTGAATAGCACAATGCAAAAACTTCATTTTCTCACCACCCTTTCAAAGAACAAAATTCTTTTTAAATAGAACTCGTAAATTTTATAAAACCCAATTTTTGTAAACGCCTTAATGGAAGATTTATTCCAATTTTCTATCTCAACATTTGCATACTTAAACCTTCTATTTATAAAAAAACCTAAAACATATCTTACATCAGAATATATAGCGTTTAAACCGCGGAATTCCGGAAAGGTAAAGCAATCATAAAAATATACCTCATCCTTTGGTAATGTGAAAAATTCAAACTCTTCCTGTGCATAAGCAAAAAAGCAAAACGAGGCAAATTTACCATTAATAAAAGATACTACAATATCACTGGTATAGTCTAACCTTTCTTTGAATACCTTTAGTTTTTCAATGCCGAAAGTCTCTTTTACCCTTGCGCAGATCTCATCGTCCAGTTCTAAGAACGTATAGTAAACTTTACTTTTCATGTCAATCCTTTTAGGCAATAATTTTGCATTGTTTATCTGCATTTTATAGTGGTATACCACCTTATTGTTATAAATGCTTCTTAGCAGAAGTTTAAAAAATGACTTCGGCCCTATATGAAACAGCACAAAACAAAGCAGTTTAATTCTCTTCATATTTTATTATAATATGAGTATGGAAATGACAAAAGAGGATTTTGAAAAACTTATGAGTGAAGCTCTGGACGAAATTCCGAGCTACTTTCAAAAACATATTAAAAATTTGGAATTTATCGTCATGGAGCACCCCACCGTAGATATGCTAAAGAGAGTGGGAATTTACGGCAGAGGAACCCTGCTCGGATTATACGAGGGAATACCTCTCAGAAAAAGGGGGCCCGGATATCAGGGCGTACTTCCGGATAGGATTACATTGTTTATGATTCCCATTATTCAACAATCCGTAATGTTGAATATGCCATTGAAAGAAAAAATAAAAAAAGTTTTAATGCATGAAATAGGACATTATTTCGGATTAACAGAGGGCGAACTCAGAGAAATGGGAATAGTATGAAAAAATTCTTCAGAAGATTAGGACTTATAATACTTATTCTACTCTTTGTGCTTTCCCCGTCGGACACAATCACCGAATTTTACACAAACAAAAGCTCTACGCCATACCCGATTCAAAAAAACTGGGGATCAATGGATTTTGTAAAAAGCGGTGCACACATTAAAAACAGTTACAATGTTATGCGGCCAAAAGAAATTCGCGGACTGTATATTACCGGATGGACGGCAGGAAGTCCCCGGTTCGAAGAACTTGTTAAAATTGCAAAAGAAAATGGGATTAACACGTTTGTGATAGATGTAAAAGATGCATCGGGATATTTATCGTACAATTCCGGAATTCCTCTTGCGGATGAAATTCATTCCAATAGAAATAAAATTCCACTCTTACAGAGAACTGCAGCTGAGTGTATAAAAAATGGTATTTTCCCCATTGCAAGAATCGTTGTGTTCAAAGACCCTGTACTTGCGGAACATAAAAAAAATCTTGTAGTAAAGAAACAAGATGGCGCAATTTATTACGACAGAAGCGGGCTTCCATGGGTAGATCCTTATTCAAAAACTGTTTGGAACTATAATGTAAGCATCGCAAAAGATGTTATAGCTGCAGGGTTCAGAGAAATACAATTCGACTATGTGCGTTTCCCTGCAGTTCCACAAAACTCAAACCTTATTTATCCTGCAAATAAAAACAACATTTCAAAGGCAGATAATATCGCAAATTTTTTAAAATACGCAACAGATACGCTACACGCCTATGGAATAAAAGTAGAAGCGGACGTTTTTGGGCTTGTTCTATCTAACACGGAAGATCTCGGAATAGGACAAAACCTTGAAAAAATGTCCGAGTATGCAGACTATATCTGCCCCATGGTATATCCGTCTCATTACTGGCGTGGAAGCTTCGGCTACTCTGACCCTGATGCAAACCCTTACGGCATAATTAACCATGCACTGAATGACGGATTAAAACGACTGGAAAAAATAAATTCAAAATGTAAACTTATTCCATACCTTCAGGACTTCTCTCTTTATCATCACTACGGGAAAGAGCAAATTCTTTTAGAGAAAAAGGCTGTATATGATAATAATATAAAGTCCTGGTTTATGTGGAATGCTGCAAACGTCTATACTATTGGTGCATTAAAAAATTAGTATATAATTAGTAAGAATAAGTTGTTAAGAAAGGAGCAGATATGCGGGAAATTAAAAACCATCCTATATTGGAATTTACACGAGGCGAAAAGGTTAAGTTTTTCTTTGAGGGAAAAGAAATTTCCGCCTATCAGGGCGAAACGGTTGCAATGGTTCTTTATCGGCAAGGTATAAATGTATTTTCAGAAAGTAGTAAACTTCATAGACCAAGGGGAATGTTCTGCGCAATAGGCAAATGCTCTTCCTGCATGATGCGTATCAACGGTATTCCGAATGTAAGAACCTGCATTCTTCCCGTTCAGAAAGGTATGATCGTAGAACGGCAAAATGGGATAGGAGAAAAACCGGAAAACATTGTAACATACCCTGCACCAACCAGCAGAAAAGAAAAAGTCGTGATTGTAGGAGGAGGTCCTGCTGGGCTCAGCGCAGCAATTACGTTAAAAGAAAATGGTATAACTCCATTAATTATTGAACAAAATCCATTACTTGGGGGACAGCTTATTAAGCAAACACATAAGTTTTTTGGTTCGGAAAAGGAAAAGGCAGGGACAAGAGGAATAAAGATTGCGGGCGAAATGGTAAATAAAATTCAAAAAATGAAGATCCCTTATTTCACAAATAGCGCGGCATTCGGATTTTATCCTGACAAAACCCTTGCAGTATTTAAAAAAAATCGACTTATAAAGATTAATGCAGATTATTTTTTGTTTACAACCGGCGCGGCAGAAAAGATGATTCCGTTTGAGGGAAATGACATACCGGGGGTATTTGGTGCAGGTGCTGCACAAACAATGATGAATATATTCGGCATAAAACCTGGAAATAAAGTACTTATGGTAGGTGCAGGCAACGTGGGGCTTATCGTATCGTACCAGCTGCTTCAAGCAGGCGTAAAGGTAAGTGCCGTAGTGGAAGCCGCACCTAAAATAGGGGGGTACTTCGTACATGCAGCAAAGCTCAGAAGATTCGGAGTGCCAATATTAACAGGCACTACAATTAAAAGAGCGATAGGAATAGATAGAGTAGAGAAAGCTATTACTGTTAAATTAAACGAAAAATTCGAGGAAATAGAGGGCAGCGAAAAGGAGTGGAAAGTAGATACGATATGTCTTTCCACCGGACTCATTCCATCAATCGCATTGCTTACACAAGCAGGATGCAAAATAAAATATGTACCAGTACTCGGAGGATACGTTCCAATAAGAAACGAATCTTTGGAAACAAATATAAAAAACGTTTTTGTTGCAGGCGATGTAGACGGTATAGAGGAAGCATCTACCGCAATAATAGAGGGAACAGTTGCCGCATACTCAATACTAGGAAAAGAAGGAATGAATGCAGTCAAACAAAAAAAAGAGGCCTTGAGTGAACTTACCAGGCTACGTAGCGGTCCTATGGGGAAAAAGATACTTCAGGGATTAAAAGAGGCGCAAAATGGGTGACGAATATATCAAAAAAGGGTATCTTACATTAGATAATCTTGAATTTCCCGATGATAAAACGGTAAAAAAACATTTCGTTGCAGTTACGGAATGCATACAGGAAATACCCTGTAATCCGTGCGTCACTTCCTGTCCTGTTAATGCAATCAGAATGGAAGGCATAAATGGAAAGCCTCATATAGATTTTGAAAAGTGCGTGGGGTGTGGAAATTGTGTTGCAGTCTGCCCCGGCCTTGCAATGTTCCTTGTAAACATACATAACGGAAAGGGACGGGTAAGCTTACCTTATGAAATGCTGCCCCTACCAGAAGAAGGGAAGGAAGTATTTTTACTAAACAGAAAAGGAGAAAGAATAGGGAAAGGCTCTGTAATACGAGTGCTTGCCACGGACAAATCAACAAGTTCGGCAGTTATTACAGTGGAGTTTGACAACCCTGATCTTATAAAAAAAGTTAGAAATGTTGAGGTGATAAGGTGAATGATAAAGAAGTAATTATTTGCAGGTGCGAAGATGTTACGTTGTATGATATTAAAGAAGCGATAAAAGCGGGATACAATGATATGGAGTCTTTAAAACGACACCTTCAAATCGGTACGGGACCTTGCCAAGGCAAAACTTGCATTCCACTTACCGAGAAAATTCTTGCAAGAGAGCTTCACAAAAAAATTGATGAAGTAGGAAACCCTACTGCAAGACCACCTGAAAGTCCTGTTCCAATTGGAATATTTATAAGAGGCAAAAATGAAAAATAGAGATGTGGTAATTATAGGAGGCGGAATAACAGGATTATCAACTGCATATTATCTTGCAAAAGAAGGTATAAAAAACATTACCGTAATTGAAAAATCTTATCTTGGTTCGGGTTCAACCGGAAGGTGTGGAACAGGTATCAGGCAACAATTCACGACAAGAGAGCATATTATTCTTATGCGGGAAAGTGTGAAACTGTGGAACGAATGGGAAAACAATTTGCCAAAATCAGTGCATTTCAGGCAGGGTGGTTATCTCTGGCTTCTACGTGAAGACGAAATTAGTGCGTATAGAGAATACGTGAAGCTTCAGAATATACTTGGAGTGAATAGCAGGATTATAGATAAGGATGAAATAAAGATAATCGTTCCTGGAATTAATATCAGCGATGTTGCTGGGGCAAGCTGGTGCCCTTCGGATGGCAATGCCTACCCATTTGATACAGTTGATGCTTTAAGAATTGCATTGATTCAATCTGGGGTTTCTGTAAAGCAGTTCGAAGAGGTTAAGAATATAAAAATAGAAAATGGCATTATTCAAAGCGTTATAACTAATAAAAATATTTACTCTACTCACTTTGTTGTAAACGCAGCAGGCGCTGGAGCTAAGAATATTGCACAAATGGTGCATATAACTCTGCCGCTTACGCTGTTCAGGCATCAAATAGCTGTTAGTGAGCCTGTAAAAATTTTTCTGGATCCAATGGTGGTGAAAGGGGAATTGTATTTTACCCAGACATACAGAGGGCGTATCATAGGTGGAACTGATTTGAACGAGCCTCCCAGCGAGAGTTTAGTTTCTACTGATGCGTTTTTGCCACGCTTTGCAGAAGAAGTTCTCTCTGTAATGCCCGTGCTGTCTTCTTTGAATGTAATGAGGCAGTGGTCAGGCTTTTATGTGGTGACTCCGGACCATCATCCCATTTTGGGAGGAACGGATATTCCCGGATTTGTTGTTGGAGCAGGTTTTTCAGGGCATGGTTTTATGCTTGGGCCTGTTGTTGGAAAACTACTTGCTACGTATATCACACATGGCACAATGTATCTCCCTGAAGCAAACAATTTAAGTATTAATCGTTTTAAAGAAGGCAAGCTAATTCATGAAAAAGCAGTGATCGGTTGAAGATTATTTTTTAGGCTAATTATTTTTGTTTCTTTTAAAATTTGTATTGATATGAAGTGCTTTATAAATGGGACAAAATCCGTTTATGCCTGTAAGTACGAGGATAAAACCTAATGTCCATCCAAAGATTTGCCATGTGGAAGGGGCTGAAGCGATAATTTTTGCAAGTGCGGACATTATTGTACCTGTTTTGTAATATTGCGAGAGATACAAAGCACGAATGTAAGGGACCTCCACTCCCATATAGAAGAGCAGGGCGCCGAGCCCTACTCTTATAATTCTTTCTATTGGGTTGATGTTTATTGCGTCTTCTTCACTGACCATTTTTTCCGTTCGTTCCTTTTGGATTTTTGTATGGGAGTGGAATATATTGTACGGACGGCCTTGTTCCGGGGTTCTGCGGATACAGATCCATTAATGCATATATTTCTTTTAGCATATCAGTAGAAACTTTTAAACCCAGTTCCTTTGCCTCTTCATAAGTAATTGGGTAGTCATGTGTCCAGCGGCCTTCCGTGAGTGTTTGTGATAGCCGTTCTGCATCTTCTTCGCTATAATTTTTTGCAAGTAAAACTTTTTTTACAAAAGCTTTTGTTTGTGTAAGTGCTTTTTTGGATACATCAGCGAGAATCAGCGTTTCGTCGTCTACTTTGTTCTTATCCTTTTCTTCGGCAACTTTCACGATTGATGCAGCTGGATACTGTCCCAACTGGGGATCCACAGGTCCCAGTACTGCATTTTCGTCTATTACAATTTCGTCTGCTGCAAGTGAAAGCATTGTGCCGCCACTCATAGCATAATGTGGAACAAAGACGGTTACTTTTGCTTTGTGCTGGATAAGTGCGTGAGCAATTTGCTCTGTTGCAAGGACGAGTCCGCCGGGCGTGTGCAAAATAATATCTATTGGCATGTCAGGTGGTGTCATTCTGATAGCGCGGAGTATCGCTTCAGAATCCTCTATATTTATATACTTTATAATAGGCATGCCTAATAACCTCATTGTTTCCTGTCTGTGAATCATTGCAATAACACGGGAGTTTCGCTTTTTCTCTATTCGCCTAATTAAGGAAAGCCGTGCATTTACCAATTCTTGCTGCTTTAACCAGGGAGTAATCATAACAAAAAATATAAAAATCCAAAACAAAGCACTTATCAAACTGCTAAAACTACTTGCATAACCATTCATTTTACCACCTCCATTTTAACTTTTCTTAATTTTATTATACAATATTTTTAATTTTTATAAAGGGAGGTATTTTAGTGAAAATGTTTTTCATGTTATTTGGAGCAGTTTTTCTGGCAGAATTAGGAGATAAAACACAGATTGTAACTTTTCTTTTTGCTTCAAACAATGGTGCAAATAAGTTGACGGTATTTTTGGGTGCTGCTTTAGCACTTATTTCCACCTTAGCAATTGCCGTAATTTTTGGCGATTATCTTTCAAAATTTCTTTCGCCACAGTTGATTGAAACAATAAATGGTATAGCCTTTATAATTTTAGGAGTTTTTATGGTCTCCGGATTTTAATAAATTTCGCACCTTAAAAAACTTTTAAAATATTTTTCAATAAAATAAAAATGACTATTGACTAAATAGCGAAAAGTGATAAATTTTTTTTAAAAGAAATAAACGTAAAGAAGTGAAAGGAGGTTTTTATGGGAAAAAGAAGGTTATTAGCACTACTTATTTCGGTGCTAATGGTGGCGAGTTTAATTTATCCGATTAGCGGAAGAAATTCAGCTAAAGCTGTAAGTGATGACGGATTTATTATTTCTGAATATGTTGAGGGGAGTGATACCAACAAAGCCATAG
>CAYYKP010000035.1:9500-11647 GCA_964468055.1 uncultured Caldisericales bacterium | reverse complement strand
ACAAATAAAAATTTTATTTACGGCAGCATTTCGTTAACCGCAAAAATTTATTCTCCTATATATTAGATGCATAACAAGCAAAAAAGTTCCATTATTTTTTAAGAAAGTTTTTCGTTTTTTGTAAATGCTGATTTTTAAATGGTTTTTGCTGAAATGTATTTTTGTAACCGTAGTTAATACTAAATGTTGTATATCTACAAAATGTCCGGTTAGTACCAGGTACTAACCGGACACAATTTGTTGCAAGGGGTGAGCAACAGTTGACGGGAAAATTTTTTAAATATTTGATTTTTTCCTTTGCGAGAGTAAAATCTAAAAAAGCAAACAAAGAAGGCGGTGCAGGATGAAAATAAAAGGGATTCATTTTTTTATGCCGGAACGGGTGGAAAAAGGCCTTTGTATAGAAACAGAAGAAGATGTTGTTAAAAGTATTTCAAGCAGTAATTGTATTGATGCATTGGATTTGTCAGATTATTTTATTTCTGCGGGCTTTATGGATGTGCATGTACATGGTTTTCACGGATATGATATTTCAGAAGGTACGCAGAAAGCATTGCTTGAAATGTCAAAGCATCTTGTGGAAACGGGAGTTACAACATTCCTGCCTACATTTGTTTCAATGCCATTTAAAAAACTTTCAAGCACAATAGAACACCTTACTCCATTCCTTAGCAAAACAGAAGGGGCAATGCCGCTTGGGTTTCACATAGAAGGTGAGTTTATAAATCCTGAAAAATGCGGGGCAATGAATCCCGTATATTTCATTGCTCCAACGGTCAAAAATGCGGAAAAACTTTTGCACTGCGGAAGCATAAAAATGTTTACCGTTGCGCCTGAATTAAACGGGGCATTAGATTTAATAAAATTTCTTTCGGTACACAATATTTCCGTGTCTTTGGGACACACACAAGCAGACTTTAAGAGTGCGGAAAAAGCGTTTTTCAACGGGGCAAATTCGATAACTCATTTTTTTAATGCAATGCCACATTTTCACCATAGAAACACGGGGATTATCGGTGCGGGATTTGTGTATCCTTTCTACTTACAATTTATAGCCGACGGGGAACATACATCAAAAGAAGTATTAAAAATTATGCATCTTTTTAAAGAACGCCTTGTCTTAATCACAGACTGTACTGAAGCAGGCGGGATGAAGGAAGGAATGTACAAACTCGGGGATTATGAAATTTTTGCGAACAAAACATCCGTAAGGTTAAAGGATGGAACACTGGCAGGCTCAATCCTTACAATGGATAAAGGTGTAAGGAATCTTGTCAATTTTGGAGGTTTCAGCCTCGAAGAGGCACTACGCACTGCATCGGAAAATCCTGCAAAAAGTATAAATGCAGCAAAGTTTGGCAGTATAAAAATAGGCAATTTCGCAAATTTTACTGTGCTTGACAAAAATCTCAAAGTCGTTATGACAATCGTGAAAGGGAAGGTGGTATACGATGCAAGATAAAATCGAAAAAATAAATGTGCACTATGTAAAGATCCCTTTAAAAGAAAAGTTTGTAATCTCTCAGAACAGCAGGGCATTCCATGAGAGCTTAATTTTAGAAATTATTACAAAATCCGGAGTGAAGGGATACGGAGAAGCTGCTGCGAGTAAATATGTAATGAATGAAACGATAGACGGTGCTATAAACTTTGCAAAAAATGCATTAGAGCAGACCGTAGGAGAAAATGTTTTTAATAGAAACAATATTATGAATTTGCTGAAAGGTATGAACGCGCCCTACTGCATTATGAATGCGGTAAATAGCGCCATTATAGATATTAATGGAAAGATCCTGGAAGTTCCTGCCTGCCAACTATTCGGTGCAGAAGCAAAAGACATAAAAACATCTGCAACAGTAAGCATAGGTAGCCTTAAGGATACGGTGAAATCAGCAGAACAGCGTCTAAAAGAAGGGTTTAAGGCATTAAAAATTAAAGTAGGTGTGAATCTAAATAAGGATATACGGCGTATTAAAGAAGTACGTTCTATCTCGGACGATTTTGAGCTTTATGTGGACGCGAACCAGGGCTATTCCGTAAACGATGCAATGTACTTTGCGGAAAAAACGGAACAGTACAATATAGAGTTCATAGAGCAACCTGTGCCTGCAAAAGATTTATCCGCTTTGCGCAAAGTAAAACTCTTT
>CAYYKP010000035.1:0-9400 GCA_964468055.1 uncultured Caldisericales bacterium | reverse complement strand
TGCATTTTAAGCACCATGAAGGGGTAGCTATCAAGAATTTTCACGATTTGCCTCTTAAAATGGATTTAAACGGCATGTTTTTAATAAACCTATATGAACACAAGCAAAATAGCAGAAACTTACAATTGGTGCCTGGCACCAATGTGCACTCTTGCAAAAATACGCTTTTTGTTCATTATATATACATGAAAAAGAATTTAAAAATAGGACTTTCGGTGCAATTTATCGTATCAGGTGCCCCTCTTATGGCGGATTTGTTTATTCCTCAATTTGCAGAGAGGCTTGGCGCTACAAAGCCCGAAATCGGAGTATTGGGTGCTGTCTTTGCACTTTCAATGTTTGTGTCAGCCGGATTTTTCGGGCGCTTTTCTGATATTATAGGAAGAAAGAAAATTTTATTTTTAGGGTTTGTATTAAGTGGTTTATTCTATACCGCATCATTTTTTATTAAAACATTCGGCAGTTTTTTCCTGCTCAGGATATTTCAAGGTGTTGCAATAGGTGTTTATCCCGGAGCACTTGCAGCCTATGTAAACGAAAGCAGCGGTACAATGGATGATTATGCCGCTTTTGGTGCGTTGGGAATTGCCTTATTTCTCTACATTGGTGGTATTATTGCCGGTTTACTAAGCCTCAGGTGGATTTTTGTTTTCGTAGGCATTCTTTATGCTTTTTCTCTTATTTTAGTTTCGGGCATAAAAGAAGAATATGGAGAGTCTTTAGATGTTCCTCTATTCCCGATAGGCGTAATAAAACAAAACATTTATCTTTACCTTGCGGTCTTTTTTACGTTTACTGGTATTACGATGACCTGGACCTACTGGGTACTTTTTCTTAATAAAGTGGGAGCAACCCCATTTACCGTTGGGTGGATTACGATGCTAAACCCACTTTCGGAGTTTTTCACGTTGAAGTTTGTGGCAGATAAAGTAAAATTCCGCAGTACGCATTTGGGAATGTTAATTCTCGCCTTAAGCTATCCATTATTTGCGTTTGCCAAAAATCCTTTTGTTCTTATCCCTCTTCAAATTATATCCGGTACCGGATGGGCATTTATGTATGCAGGCAGTCTGAATGATATTATGGCGAATAACAAAGAAAAAGGTACGGCAACAGGACTTTTGCAATCTTCTATAAGCATGGGAAACATTATGGGCCCGTTTATTGCAGGGCTTGTCATACTTATAATGCATAATTTAAAATACGAATTTATATTTGCGGGTGTTATTATATTTATAGGTTTCTTGCTATTGTTTTTTAAAAGACATGCAGAGGTTTTATAAATTATAGTATCTGTTTGAAATTTTGTTCAGCAAGCATAGTTGGATAAAAACAAAAATAATGTACAATTGAAGATACAAATTAAGGAATTGGGAGGTAATATAAAATGAAAAAATTCGGACTTGTACTTTCCGGCGGAGGTGCGAGAGGGCTTGCGCACATAGGTGTACTTAAGGTACTCGAGGATAATGGTATAAAACCTGATTATATAAGTGGGGCATCCATGGGTGCTATCGTAGGCGGCGTATATGCAAGCGGCGTGACGGTAGAAAAGATGGAGGATTTTGTCAGGGATTTTGTTTTTGGAGATGTATTGGATAAGAAATCTCCTTTGCGTACAATGCAGCTTTTTGAAAAAACAAGCAAGAAGTTCATGAAATATTTCAGCGTGGGACTCTCCATTAACAGTCTTGTAAAAAAGAGGGCTCTGGACAGTGGACGTAAAATTCAATATATGTTTAAGCAGCTTACCGGTAACAAATATTTCTCGGAACTTAAAATTCCTTTCGCATGCACTGCAACAGATATCTTAAGCGGTAAATCCATTGTGCTTGATAAGGGAAAAGTTTATATGGCAATGCGCGCCTCTATGTCCATACCGCTAATATTCGAAGCAGTAAAATATGATAACATGTTTCTTGTAGATGGTGGTGTAGCAAATAATATACCGTCATTTATCGTACGTGACATGGGTGCGGAGGTTGTCATTGCAATTGATGTCAATCCGCCCTTGGAGAGTAAAGAAGAGAAAGATATTAAAACTCCTATTGATATGTTGTGGCGTACTTACCAAATTACATTGGATAACTTGTACAGAAAAGAATTAAAGGAAGCGGATTATGTGGTAAATGCACATACCAATGGGGAAACACTTGATTTTTCCGATAACATGCATTACATAAAAGCAGGGGAAGACGCAATGAAAAAGAACATTGATAAAATAAAAGAGTTATTGGAAGTATAAGATGATTATCGCTGCTGACATTGGAAATACAAATATTGTCATAGGATTTTTAACAAATGGTAAAGTAGCAAAAGTTTTTAGGATTGCTACGGACAGGGGCCGTACTTCCGATGAGTATAAGCTCCTTATAAGCCTTTTTATGAAAGAGGAGTATATAGCAAATGGTGAAATATCGGATTTTGTTGTTTCATCGGTAGTGCCGCCGCTTATTCCCATTTTTAAGAGTGTTGCAAAGAAACTTCTTGGAAAAGATGCTTTTGTCATCACCCCTAAGATAAATTTAGGTTTTAAACTTTGTGTGGATGAGCCCTGTCTTGTCGGAACGGATAGACTTTGTGATGCAGCGGCCGGTAGAGAGATTTTCCCGAATGAAAATGTTTGCGTTGTTGACTTTGGTACCGCAACGACATTTAATATTATTACGAAAGATAATTGTTTCATAGGAGGGCCGATTAGTATCGGTATTATTGCTGCTGCAAATGGGTTGTTTGTAAAAACTGCGAAGCTCCCGAGAATTATGCTTTCTATGCCTGAAAGTGCGGTGGGAAAAGACACCGTAAGTGAAATGCAATCTGGCATTGTCTTAGGGTTTTCCGGTATGACAGACAGGCTCATAGACGAAATAGAAAAGGAAATAAATGGAAAGCTGCATGTTATTGCGACAGGCGGTATCTCACACGTAATGAAAAATGTAAGCAGAAGGATAGAGATGTTCGATAAAAGTATTACACTGAAAGGAATGTATGCAATCTACAAGTCTCACAATAGGAAACCTTAACGTAAAACCGCGTATATTGCTTGCCCCACTTGCAGGATTTACAGACTCTGCGTACAGAAGAATTGTAAAAAGCTTTGCCGCGGGAATCGTATATACTGAAATGGTAAGCAGTATGGGTATTTTTTATAAGGATAAAAAAACGGTTGAACTCCTCCGTTTTTCCAAGGAGGAACGTCCTATAGGCGCACAAATTTTTGGTAATGAACCGGACAAGCTTGCATACGCAGCTGCTTTTGTGGAAAATATGGGATTTGACCTCGTTGATATTAACATGGGCTGTCCTACGCCTAAAATTATTAAAAACGGTACTGGTGCAGCATTGCTTAAAGATATACCTCTTATTGAAAGTATTATAAAAGCCGTTCGTAAATCAGTGGAAATACCTCTTACCATAAAAATCAGAAAGGGATTTTCAAAGGGACAGGATGTTACCGGTGAAATCGGACGAATTGCCGAGGGCGAAGGGATAAATGCAATTTGCCTGCATGGGATAGCTGCGGAGGAATATTTTAAAATAGAAAAGGAAGACTGGGCTAGTATAAGGAAATTGAAGGAATCGGTAACCATTCCCATTATCGGAAATGGGGGGATCCACAGTGAAGAGGATGTCTTGCGTATGTTTCAAGATACAGGGGTGGATTATGTAATGGTAGGACGTGCAACGTTAGGTGCTCCGCACTTCATAAAATCTGCGGATAATTATATAAATACCGGTATAAAATTAACTCTTTCATTAAAAGAGAAATTATATATAATGTTGAGACATATAAATCTTGAAATTGAAGATAAAGGTGAAGATAGAGGTGTTAAAGAAATGCGTAAGATTATTGCTCACTACGTAAGAGGTGTTAAAGGTGCTTCACGCTACAGAGAGCAGCTAAATAGGATAAGTACGAAGTACGAAATGGAAAGTTTCCTTCGGGAAATATTTTCAGAGATTTAAGGAGGTATAGCATGAAAGAGGAAATAGTGGACAAAGAAGCTTTTATGATGTCTCAAAAAGGCTTTGAAGAGATGAAAAAGAAATTGGAGTATTTAAAAACAGAGAAAAGGAAAGAAGTCTCTGAAAAAATAAAACAGGCAATTGCGTTCGGTGACCTTTCCGAAAATGCCGAGTATGATGAGGCAAAAAATGAACAGGCATTTCTTGAGAGTGAAATCGTACGTCTTGAATCCGAGTTGAAGCATGTTCAAATAATTGACCATGAGAGACTTGAGATAGATAGGGTAAATGTCGGCTGCAAAGTATTGTTGGAAGACATCTCACGCAAGAAAAAAATTAAGTTCTATATTACAGGCAGACTTGAATCGGATCCCCTTGGTGGAAAAATATCCTGGAAATCTCCTGTTGGAAGTGCACTTATAGGGCACAAAGAGGGAGATACTATTGATATAAAAATTCCCAGAGGTACGACAAAGTATAAAATTTTGAAGATACGGAAAGGATAGATATGGAAGAATATAGTCTAAACGAGGTTGAAAAGAAAAGAAAAGAAATTGTTTTAAACTTGAAAGCAATGGGTGTGAATCCGTTCGGTCATAAATTTCTTACGAAGTATACAAATGAGGAACTAAGGGAAAACTTTGAAAATCTTCAGCAAGTAGATATAAAAGCAAAAGGTAGAATAATGGCAATTCGCGGCCATGGAAAAGCTGCGTTTGTTGTAATAAAAGATTTTAGCGGTAAAATTCAGCTTTACTTTAGATATGATACCATTGGAGAGGAGAAGTATAAATTTTTTAAAAAGATTCTTGATGTAGGTGATATTATAGGTGTTCAGGGTCAGTTATTCAAAACTCATACGGGAGAGATTACGGTTGAGGTAAAAGACTTTGAACTTCTTTCAAAGGCAATAAGAGAATTGCCTGAAAAATGGCATGGACTTAAAGATCCGGAGCTGCGTTTCAGGAAACGTTATCTTGACCTTATTTCGAATAATGAGGTTATGGAAATGTTTATTGCAAGAAGCAAAATAATTGATGAGATCAGGGCATTTCTAAGAAACAGAGGGTTTTTTGAAGTGGAAACTCCTATGCTTCAGCCCGTTCCCGGAGGAGCAACCGCAAAGCCATTTGTTACGCACTACAATGCGCTTGATCAGGACATGTATTTAAGAATTGCACCCGAGCTTTACTTAAAAAGGCTTATTGTAGGCGGTTTTGAAAAGGTATTCGAACTAAACAGGAATTTTAGGAATGAGGGGATATCAGCAAAACATAATCCGGAATTCACTATGATGGAAGTTTACTGGGCATATGCGGATTACCACGAGATGATGAAGCTTACAGAAGAACTGATAGATTCCGCTGCGATAAAGGCTACCGGTACAGATGTCATTTATTTTAAAGAAAACGAGATTTCCTTAAAACCCCCGTTTGAAAGAATCCTGTTTGAAGATGCATTTAAAAAATATGCGGGTGTAGAAATGAATGAATTAAGAGATATGGAGAAAGCAAAAGAAGCACTTGCTAAACTTGGGATTAAAATGAACAAGCCACTCACGTTCGGAAACGTAGTAAATGAGATTTTCGATAAAAAGGTGGAAATTAACTTTATTCAACCTACCTTTGTTTATGATTACCCGCTTGAAATCTCTCCGCTTGCAAGAAGAAACGATGCGAATCCGCATATCGTTGAACGATTTGAGCTGTTCATAGGTGGTATGGAACTTGCCAATGCTTTTTCCGAATTAAATGATCCTATTGACCAGCTTGGCCGCTTTGAAGAGCAGGCTAAAGCAAGGAGTAAAGGTGAAGAGGAAACGCATGTTATGGATATGGATTATGTGGAAGCAATGGAATATGGACTTCCGCCGACAGGTGGTCTTGGCATTGGAATTGACAGACTTGTCATGCTGCTTGCGGGAAAAGATTCGATAAGAGAGATAATTCTGTTCCCACAACTTAAGAAGAAGACAGATGGGGAAAAAGAAAAGTAAAGAATATGTATGTACTGTTTGCGGTTACAGATCCCCTATTAAATTAGGTAAATGTCCCGAGTGTGGCAGTTGGAATAGTTTTGTTGAAATGGAACTTGACGGAGGAGATAAAAAAAATAGAATTCCTCCGGTAAAGCCGCTTTCAATTGCCTCAAAAAGCGTAAAACTTGTAGAAAAACGGATAAAAACAGGAATAGAAGAGTTTGATAGAGTCCTTGGTGGTGGTATTGTCAGGGGTTCAATTATTTTGATAGGCGGAGAGCCTGGTATTGGTAAGTCAACACTCCTTTTACAGATTGCCGGTATTCTTGCAAGCACCGGAAAAGTACTGTACATTTCCGGTGAGGAATCTTATCTGCAGATAAGAATGCGTGCAAATAGGCTCGGTATAAATACAGAGAGTCTTTTTGTGCTGATAGAACAGGATATTGAGAAAATAAAAAGCACGATTCTTGAGGAAAAACCGGATCTCGTTATTATTGATTCCGTGCAAACAATGCAGACAACGGAGGCTGAAGGTACGCCGGGCTCCGTTTCCCAGGTAAGAGAATGCACGCGTATTTCCACGGAAATTGCAAAACGCTATGATATACCGATTATTCTTGTGGGACATGTTACGAAAAAGGGTGGGATAGCAGGCCCAAAAACTGTTGAACACATAGTTGACGGTGTTTTCTACATAGAGGGTGAGCGTATGGATGTGATGAGGCTTTTCCGCAGTGTAAAAAATAGATTTGGTACAACAAATGAAGCCGGTATATTTGAAATGCAAGAAAAGGGGCTTGTTCAGGTGAAAAATCCATCGCTTGCCTTTATTTCCGAAGACGGCAATCTGCCCGTAGGTTCTTCTATTACTGCCATAATAGAGGGAACGCTTCCTCTATTCATTGAAGTGCAGGCTCTTGTAACTCCTACATATTTTCCTATACCACGCAGGGTTGCAAACGGTATGGATTATAACAGGCTTCTCCTTATTGCCGCAATCCTTGAAAAAAAGATGCATTTAAGGTTAGGCGGATATGATTTGTATATGAATAGCGTAGGTGGGCTGAAACTTAGTGAACGTTCCTCGGATCTTGCAGTTGCTGTTTCTATTGTTTCGTCTCTTTCTGAAAAGCCTGTTATGGAAAAAACTATTGTATTTGGAGAACTAGGGCTTGGGGGAGAAGTGCGTCCTACGGTAGGTGCGGAAAGAAAGGTAAAGCAGGGTAAACGCCTTGGATTTAAAAATTTTGTATTACCTGCTTTTTTTAAGGGAAAAATCAGCGAGAAAGATGTAAATTTATTTTTTGTTAAAAATATTGAAGAAGCAAAGGAAGTGCTCCTTTAAAGGTGAACATATCCGTTGTGCTTGTTGCCGCAGGTAGAGGAGAAAGACTTGACGGAACAGATAAAGCATTTATTAAAATTCGAGGAAAGGAGCTTGTATTATATTCTCTTAATACATTCCTAACTTTTGAGCCGGTTAAAGAAGTCATACTTGTTTTGAACAAAAAAAATCTTCCAAAAGCAAAAAGTCTGGTAAAGAACAGTAGGGTACGTTTTGTTTTGGGCGGAAGGACACGTGCGGAAAGCGTGAAAAAGGGAGTAATGGAAACACGAAATTCTTTTGTAATGATACATGATGCAGCACGTCCCTTTATTACGGAAAGCCTGCTTGAACGCATTACCAAAGCATTAAGCAGTGCAGATGCCGTAATACCTACATTAAATATAAAACCTACTATAAAGGAAACAGAAAATGGTTTTGTAAAGAGAACACTAAACCGTGAAAAACTTGTTTCCGTGCAGACTCCGCAGTTATTTAAAAAAGAATTGCTACTGAAAGCATACGAAAGGATTTCCTTGAACGGAGCAACTGATGAAGCAGTATTAATAGAAAAAATAGGGGAACAGATAAAGGTGGTAAAGGGTATTGAAGAAAATATAAAAATTACCACTCCGTTTGATTTGATTATTTTGGAGGGCATAATAAAGAAATGGAATGGAAGATAGGTATCGGATATGACTCTCATAGATTTGCGGAAAACAAAAAACTTATCCTGGGAGGGGTGACAATTCCGTTTGAAAAAGGATTGACAGGGCATTCTGATGCGGATGTTTTACTTCATTCCATAATTGATGCATTGCTCGGTGCCGTACACCTCGGGGATATAGGAAAAATGTTTCCTGATAATAATATGCATTTTAAAAACGCAGACAGTAAAGTACTTCTAAAAAAGGTTTATGAGAAAATTATTGAAAAAGGATATAATATTGGCAATATTGATACAACCGTTATTATTCAGCGTCCCAAACTTGCAGAATATACGGAACGGATTGAAAAAAGTATTGCAGAAGTTTTGCATATTTGTGAAGAAAATGTTTCCGTGAAAGCAAAGACAAACGAAGGAATGGGCTTTATCGGACGTGAAGAAGGGATAGCAGTAATTTCAGTAATACTTGTCAGGAGGGAAAAATGAAAAAAATATTTGTAAAGGGACTTGAAACCGGAAAAAGCATAGAAGGTCAGTTTATTGTTGTGGAAAAAACAAAAGAAAAAGCTAAAACGGGCAGAGTTTATATTACGGTAAAGCTTGCCGATAAAACCGGACGTGTATCCGGTAAAATTTGGGATAACGCAGAAAGTAATTATGTGCTGTTTGATAAGGGTGATGTGGTATTTGTAAAGGGTGCGACGTCTACGTATAAAGGCGTTCTTGAAATTCATATTAATAGTATAAAAAAATGTAGAGAAAATGAATTCGATGCGGAAGATTTTCTTCCTGTTACGAATAAAGATAGAAAAGTAATGCTTGACAAACTGGTAAAAATGATAAATTCCGTAAACAATAGTTATCTGAAGTCTTTGCTTGAAAATATTTTTAGCGATGAACATATTAAAAAAGGCATGATAAATGCACCGGCAAGTGTAAGCATACATCATGCATATATTGGTGGGCTGCTTGAGCATACCTTGAATGTTGCACGGATATGCGATGATATTTCTGAACTGTATCCTGAAATAGACAGGGATCTGGTTGTAAGTGGAGCACTACTTCACGATATCGGAAAGATTGAGGAATATACCTTTACAGGCATAATTCAACAGACAAATAAAGGAAAACTTGTCGGACATATTGCACTTGGGGCTATGCTTGTTCAGGAAAGAATAGAAAAAATTTCCGATTTTCCCGAAGAACTTGCGCTTTCTTTAATTCATCTCATTATCTCACACCACGGGGAATATGAATTTGGCTCTCCGAAACTTCCGCAAACTGTGGAGGCAGCAACCCTCGCTTATGCGGATTTGCTAGATAGCAAAGTGAAAAGCTTTATTGAGTTTGCAGACGATTCAACTGACGGGTGGAGTAAATATATATCTTTTTTAGGCAGACGTATTTATACTGGTAAAAAAGAAGAATAAAAAAAGCGGGGATTGTTTCCCCCGCCCTTTAA
>CAYYKP010000034.1:0-11730 GCA_964468055.1 uncultured Caldisericales bacterium | reverse complement strand
TTGAATTGCATAATCGTTAAATACCACCACTGCCACTGCAGTTCCAAATTTACTTACAGGAGAAAATGTCAGTGTTACGATTTCTATGTCATTCAAAATTAAGTTTCTTTTATCTGCCATAAAGTGCAATGCTTTACTTATTTTCGCTTCGACAAATTCTCTTTTATCACCATACTCTTGATCTTCCATTACAAAACCAACCGCAGCGCTGCCATTTTTATCATGTGTAGTTGATACACCTATTCCGACAGTTACAAACTCACCTGCCCTTACCGTAGCTGTTGATAACACACAAAACATTACACTTCCCTTTGGTGGCATTTTTTTTCTGGTATCAAGTCTTGCACCAGGAGGAAGTATGGAAGAAACAGGAACCCAATTATAATCCGCTATACCTGCATCAATAAGAGCCGCGTCAAAAGAAGCCTTCTCCGAGATATCACTTTCCCCACTACCTTTCACAATGAAATAGGTGATAGGTGTTATTACCACGGTAAAATCTCCTCTTTAAAAAATTCTCTTGCCTTAGATAAGACTCCCTTGGGTAGATTATAACCTTTGAACAATATATAAAAGATTTGAGAATGTAAACTAAACTGTTTCTGCAAGTAATCTACAAGCTTTGGATTTAGCTCGCTGAGAGAAGCTATTCTTGCATCTTCAGTAATAACTGGTATGGTAATCCAGTCTTTGACTTTCACATTCTCCTCTGCATTAAATTGCTTTGTTATTACTACATCTTCTATAGACAATGCATTCATCTTAAGAAAGTCTTTTAATTTAATCTTTAAGTTATCTAAGCCAATATTCGCATAAGAGCCTTTTACAATTGGTTCATAAGGTTTCATATATAGTATTCTGCGGGCAAGATCTTTAGTTTCTTTAAACTTTGTCAATAAATCAATAAATTCCATATCGCTAAGTCCAATTAGCTCGATGGGTTCGATTAGCCTGTGTTGCAATAGTAAGTTAAGACCCTCATTTAGCATATAACTATATGCTGTAACAAATTCATCTTCTATTCTTATACTTATTAGAGACACCCAGTCAAACAAAATTTTTAGCATCGATACTGCACCATCGCTATCTATAATAACTGGCATCTCTTCACTATTTGTTAAAATAATATCGTTAATAACGCTTTTTGTTAAAGCAGACTCTGGTTTAGCCCCAAGACAAAAAGAGAATCTATTTATTCTATCTATTGAGGAAGGAGATAGCTTATCAAGAAGTATATGGAGTAAGCGCAAGCTCTTAATTTGTACGTTATTATTTATCAAATTAGTCAAAACATTTAGATCAAAAAAATCTTCATTAGAGTTTTCAAATGCAAGGAGTACTTCATGGATCGTCTGCGTGCCTTTAGATGAGGCAATTGCTTGGATCTTTTTATAAAATTCCCCTTTTCCACTTATGATATCAAAAGTAATGGACTCGATATTTTTGCCAAAACTTTTGAGTAAAAATGGATTTTTATTAAATAAATTTTGAAAGGGTATTATCGGAATATACTTAAGCATTGCCGCAACAAGCAACTCCTCTGTCATATTATTATCCCAAAGTTCTTTTTGCAAAGAAACAACAGTATTAGACTTTATATCCCTTAAGATTATATTGTTTATAAAGTAATGTGTAATAATCCAACTTCCTATGATATGCGAGAAGTAAGAACAATTAGCAGAGGGATATACTAAAAAATCTATTCCAAAATATGAACGAATATTACTTAATGAGAATTCTAATGTACCAAATAACTGCTCATACAGCTCCCAGCGTTTTTGATCTTCATTGGACATCAAGGTATATACCGATTCCTTTATCTTTATTCCATTTGAGTCTGACTGATAAACAGGATCCACAAAAATCTTTTTCCTATTAGTCATTCTATTCCTCCGTAATTAATATCTTTGCAAGGTTGTTAAACTGCTTCGCAACATCACTTTCAGGTCTTGTTTTTACTACTATTTCTTCATTCAACATAAGTTTCGAATCATGCGGAATTACTACATGAATCCTATCGTCTACTCTGTCTTCAATATCTTTAATTATCGTATTAACTTCGTCTGGTATATCAGTAGGTACATTGCTGGCAATAAGTATTGTATTAACTCCTAATTGTTCAAATCTACTTTTCAAAACCCTGTAAACATATTCTATGCCTGCTCTGCCTTGTTTGTCAAGGCGCGTATTTAACACTATCTTATCATTAGAAAGAAATAGAGAATATATAGCTTCCTTGCTAACCCCACTTCTTGAATCAATCAAAATATAATCCAGTGCAAGTGCAGAGTTTAATGCAGATAAAGCAGTCCTAATCGTATCATTAGACATCGTATAATAATCCCTTGTATCAATTTTTTCCCTGACAATCTTCATTATATGGTTAAGCGATTCCCTAAGAGCAGGGATTAGGAAAATTTTCCCTTTTAACGATTGATCATTGAATTTCTCACCTACATCAAAAACATTAGACGTACCGTTACTTAATATTCTAAAAATCTCATCCCCCCCGTTCTCTAAAAGCTGCATTGTAGTAAGAGAGACTTCTCTTTCATCGATTCCAAACAAGTCTAATAAACCTGGTGCCTCTATATCAAGATCGAGACAAAGAACTCTTTTTCCGAGCTGAGCCATGCGGTATGCAGTATTTACAAGTGCAAGACTCCTTCCAGTACCACCCTTTAAAGAATAAAAATTAATGATATTTGCCGTGATTACAGAACCCATTATCTGTCACCATCCTTTCTAACAGATTTATCTATCTGTTGAGCCACTTCTTCAGCTAATTTATCTTCATTTATGTTCTTTTTCATACCGTCACCATTAATCGCTTTTTTTTCGTACTTATCGAATGTTGCCAGGACATCATTAGTGATTTGGTTTAAAATTGCCCATGACTCTAACGATCTTCTAACACCTTGAAAAATTATGCTGCGAAATTGTTCTCGAGACAAGCCAGTAAGAGATATAAACGTTTCCATCTCTGCACTAAACTTACCATATTCAGTGAGAGACTCAATTGCTCTCTCGTTCACATAAATCATAAATACTCTTTCCTGGCCCCACAGTCCTTTTACTTCACCATAGCCAGTAAGTTCAAATACTGCATTAGCATTATCTAACAAGTTCCTATGAAGATCTTCAATTGTTTTATATATTTCTTCGAGTAATTCTTTTTCTCCTTTAATACTTTTTACCACTCTGTAAGCATACACAAATGCTTCTAACATCAAAAAACTGAGATATCTATCTGAGTAATCTAACGGTTTATCATCAGATCTTATTCGCACCTTATGACTCCCGCCACTTATAAGGTCTAAACGGTCATCACTGTTATACACAGCATTTAGGGTTTTAATCATATTTTGTATTTTCTCGGTATATTCTTCCTCATTTTTTGATTTCAAACCTGCATCCATAGTAAATGCAAAATCAGAAAGCATAATATATACAAATAGTATCTGGGGTTTCTCGAAACTCTCATTCATACTTAAAGTATCATAGTAAACAGTAAACTTACCCTTAATGGACATAGTGGTAGAAAATAACCAGTATCTCAGAGCAGAAAGTATTCTGTGTAGCTTGTCCACATATTCATCACTTAAACCTAATTCATTTCTAAACTTCACTGCATAAGCAAGAGCTATTACACTTGTGTATGTAAAATAAATGCTTGCGCCCTTAAATTTTATACCTTCTGGCCAATTTTTACTTCCAAGTCCAGAATAATAAGCACATTCAGCTCCTCCTTCATCTTTTTCAAAATATACATTTTCTACTAACCAATCCAATGACTCTTTAGCATATCTCAAAAGATTTTCTTTAAAGGCACTGTCAAAAATATCCTCATTACTATAAAACTTATTGATATATAAATATCCATCAATTAGTGTGGTAAGTGCAAAACTTACAGCGTCAGTAAAATCTGTTTTTCCTTTTTGGAATTTACCCTCCTCTGAAAAAGTATGAGGATCAAAATAAGGAGACGGCGGCCACCCTTCTTTTTCTATTGTTTTCATTATATAAGTTAAATCTTCCTTGAGAACATCAGCATCTAATACATATTCTTTTCCTAACGCCTCTGGATAAATATCGATGGGAGTAAAAAAACATTCTAAAGCTTCGCACGTCTTAATAAATCCAGCTCCTTCAATTCCAGATTCTGTTTTAGAGTCGTCAATCCATTGATGGCTCCTCTCTCGAACAATCTTTAATGCCCTGAGTGCCTCTAACCCTTGGCCTTCAAGAGTAACTTTATCCTCTAACTCATCCATTATTATAACCTCCTTTATATTGTATTTACATTAACTTCACTCTTTTCAACAGAATATTTGACGGATTCTATTCCGCCTCCAAACTTGTATGACAAATTTAGCAAAACTATATCATCCTTGTTTACACGTAGAGGTTTAAAAGGAAAAACAAATGGAGGATTTAACCACTCTGAACCGGCAATTATTATATCAGGAGTTAAGACAGTTTTTGTTGTCAACCTAAAAGCATTTATAGTACCTTTATCTATAATTGTAAATTTTATAACCTTATTAAAAAATAAATCATTTACTTTATTAAACCTAATAGACAGAATTTTTAGTGCTTCACTCATTTGTGTATAGTTGACAGGATTGCCATATGCTTCAAAATGAGGCAAAGCATAATTTATCCCAAATATACGAAAATCCTTGTATATGAGCTGAACATAATTCTCTACCCCTAAGGGCACCACTATCCCATTTTGCTTAAGTATGTTTTTCACGGCGTAATTCATAACTTCAACTTGCAGTTCATCTATTAGACCGGTATCAAGCATCTCGCAGACTACTACATCGGCTTTTCCGCTTATTTTAAACTTCAACGCGTCTCCAAAATGGATATGGATCTTATTTTGTAGACCTAGATTTCTAATCTGAAAATCTGCAAAATTAAAAACATCAGGATTTATCTCTATACTGTGTACAATCTTTGCTTTCTCGGCAGCAAAAATCGACAGTATACCATTGCCACATCCCAAGTCTACAACAGAATCACCGCTATGGACTACTTGGTCTAATGCTTTCTTAAAAGCACTGGTACGGTTAAAATCAGTCAACAAATTAAACTGGTAAACAAGAGGTATTACTGGACCGGAAGGAAAAACTTCTTCACGCATAAAGGCTATATCAAAACGATCAATTGTATAAAACTTGACATCCGCTCTCTCATATTTGTAAACCCTCACGCGATGGGAAATATCGTCCAATAATTTTTCAGCTTTGTTTGGTGATAAATTAAATACCTGTGAAATTTCAAGTACGGTAGCGCGTTTGTTTTTTATGAGATAATATGCAATCTTTGCTTCTATGGGAGAAAAATTTTCTATAGCTTCCCAGAAATCCTTTTTATCCATTGGCATTACAATACATTTCCTGTTCGGAGGTGTAACAGAGACATAACTTGAAGTATAAGTGGCTGTATTACAGGATATATTTTGGAATTCTGAGTAACTATACCTTTTACATTAGGCGGAAGCAGAAATACAATTATGCCGTATATAAAAATTATCACTATTCCTCCAACGATCACCGAGAATATTAATGTTGGAACAGAAATAATAACATAAGCAAAAATAAAAGTTATTATAAATGAAATCACTCCTGCAGGAATATCCTTAGGAAGGTTAAAAAACTTCATATAAACTGGCACCAACCCACCAGAAATTACTGCAGATATACCTAATGCAACAAACAATGGAAGCTTCCCTCCACCCTTTTTTAGTCCTCTTACAAGTAGCCCAAGTAATGTAAATAAACTTAACAAATCGAAAATCATTTGGATTCCTCCTTTTTATCTATATTGGCATCTTTGCTTATTTTATTACCAACCTGTTGTGTAGTAGGTAACTTACCTTCACAATGGGATAAATCGTTCACTTCTTTAAGATGTACTGGAACAACTATTTCTATTTTTCCTCTTTCATTGTGAGGTATCTGACCGAATCGCCAGCCTTCAGCAGTTGTCTCATAGTAATAATATTTTTCCCCCCTATAAGGTACGAAATAGCCACCAGATACACGAATTTTTGAAGCAATTCCTAAAGCCACATGGCCTGGTAAGCTAAAATATGCTACATCATATCCAAGCGTAAGCAATAGGGAACATGCTAAAAAAGTTTTGCACTCACAATCCCCTGTTTTATCATATAGTGTCTCAACAGGATATCTTGGGTATTCTTCTTCATGATGAGGAGCAGTATCCTTATCATATGAATATGGTATCGCCTGTTGGATTAAAGACAATGTATTAGTGACTTCCTCAATTCCATAAAAATTTTTCTTTGTAGATATATTCCTTAACTTCGAAGCAACCTCTTTTACTTCTTTGGTAATTGCTTCTGGATACACCGACCACTTATAAATATCTTCTTTCTTAAAAAGTTTTATTCTTGGCTTATTTCTTGCACACTTTAAGGTATTTAAATTTATATGTGCTGTTATAGTGTAAGGATCCGAATCAGAGTAAACAGATATATCTGAATTATAACGCCAATTGTAAGTTCTTTCTACAGTCTCTTCTTCTGTAGGAACGAAAGGTAGAGGATGTAGAGGTTGTACAGTTACAGCTTTCGTGGACAATATCGACATACCAAAAAAAATTAAAGAAAGCAGTATACCAAATGAAATTAAGAACTTATAATCGGCAAGATCAACGCCTATAAGAATAAGAAAAGGGTCAAATACTATAATAAGAGTTAAAATTAACGTCACAAACCCCATAACATAGTCATTTACAGCAGAATGGTCATTTTTGAACTGCTCTAACATATCGTAATACCAGAAAAAATTTTCAACATTTTTGTGAGAATAAATATCTATTAAAAATTTAAACAACAAGGCTGAAATCAAAAATGAAAAGAATACAATTAAATAATAAGTAGACACTTTAGAAATTAAAAAGTTCACAATAAACGAAATTAGAATAGTAGTAATGGCAGACAAAACCAGAATTAAACCGAAACTACCAGAGCTGTATGTTTCTTCTTCCGTATTTTGCTCCTGGGGTTTTAAATTAGGGGTATTATTTTTCAGAGACATTTTCATTCCTCCTTCTTATTTCCGAAAATATCGTTTAGTTTACTTTTAGTGCCATCATCTACTTTAATCTTTCCATCACTTATCTCGTTTAGTAACCCAGAGAAGTAGTTTATAGAACGAATAGGGAAATTATATAATAATTTCACGACGCCAATTATATAATTACTGCTATAAGTAAACGAATCATTAAATAAATTTGGAAGATCTTTGCTTATAAGATTTACATCAGATTTTGTAAGATCCTCTGGCAGGAAGAGATAAGCACTTTGAATCAGGTTTGCACCAGGCTTCTGTAGAGCGACTTTTAAAGATACTAATGCTTTGCTTCTTTCTATTAAATTACCTATGATTGTACTGATACTCTCATCTGTTTGCTTCTCGTCATTTTCTTTATTTAGCAAATCATGTATGTAAGAACTTAAATTGAATTCTAAATCTGAATCAGTAATTATGCTTAGGGATTCTTTCTTAATTTCATTAACAAATAATTTAGAGAATTCTTTAATGTCTTTATTATTAATGAATGGACTGGGATCTTTCGCGCTTACCGATTTTGCCAGGATCTGAGTTAACACTATATCATTATTCAATTTTTTTTGGATATTTAAATGATAATAATCATCCCCGAATTTATTGAACCTCAATGTATATTCACACCTTGGGCAACTCAGCTTAGAAACCTCGTTAAATGAGTTATTTTTAATTAATTCAATTTTTTGTTTGCATTCCTCTAATTTTTGCTTTACAATCTTTGCCTCTTTTCCAAGAATAGATTTTGCAGCATCGTTCTCTATTTTTTCTAAGCGCGCTATGAAGTTATCTTCTATCTGTTGTTTCCATGCCTCAGCATAAATATATATTAATTGTTTCTTCTTCCATAATACAAACCAAGCTATAAAAAGAGTTAATATAAAAATACTTGCACCTATTACATACGGCCAGAAAAGCTTTTTAATAGAATTAACATAATAAAGTTGAGAAACAATAAATCCAAAATATCCTAAAAAGACGCCCAGCAACGAGAACTTAGTATAGTATGGTAATGGCTTTGGAAGATTTTTGACAAGCTCATTAAGCTTTTCTCGATAACTTTTTAAGGTGCCCTGAAGCGAGTTTTTGCTCGACGCTGACACCTTCCTTTTATGGGGTAAATTACCACCCATTTCGTTAGAAATATACTCTTTAAGCATACTCATTTTTTTTGTTAAAGAAATGAAGCCCAATTTGCTTTGAGATACAGCAGCTTTTTGAAAAGCTTCTAATTTTTCAGAAAATGGTTGTATAAAATTTTCTTCTTTATTAATCCACTTATTTATAGACTCCTCTACAGAATGCAAATCACTATTAATTAGCAAAACTTGATAATCTACCAAAGTTTCCACTAAAGAGGTCGTCGGGATTCTCTTTACGTCACCAATTCGTCCTATGATAAAACCCTCAGACTTTCGTACGTCTTCAACCTTATCCCTTATTCTCTTAGATAAACTATCAAAAGAAGCTAAACCTTCTAATAAGTTTTTGGAATTCTCGAATTCTTTTTGTTCCTCCAATTCTGAATTTTTTTCCAATCCACCCCCAAAGTATGCTTTAACAAATTCATTAGTAAAGTTATTCGACAAATTACATCGGAATATATTTACAGGTAATATAAAATTAGAGCATCCCACTGACATAAAATCAGTTCCAATGTCACTTCTTCCCATAGAAACAACCGAATTAGGCTTCAGCCTATTCATAACATCAGAATTTGTGTCATTTAGCAGAATACCATAAATAAACGAAGAGATATTATAAAATACATCCTTGATGTCTACGTTACTGCCGTTTTCATTGATATCTGACATCAAAATCTTTTTTGTCAGACCTGGAAATGTCATTTGGTCCAACCATCTTGAGCTACTAATAGATAAAGAAATATTTTCCCTATCAAAGGATTCCTTGGACACAATTGGAATAACAAATATATTATTATGAATTTCCTGTTCTCCCAATACTTTTAAATCAGCAATGTCTTTAATCAGGGCTGCGAAGAGTGGATTATGAATAAATCCAATAAATACAAAATTAAAACCAGGGTCAGTTTTCATAAATTTAGAAATCTCAATTTTTGTTACTTCACTATTTGTAACTTTCATGTAATCAGGAATGGATTTTTCAAATAAAGGCGAAAAATCGTATTTATCAGAAGCACCATTAATGTAAATATGTTCTTTAAGAACCTTACTGTTTGGCTCACTCTTATTTTCGCTTGCCACTGCAGTGGCAAGCGAAAAACCTCTAACTATCTTATTCAGCGGTCGGGGATCCACATTTAAAAAACAATCCAGAAATTTAAAAATACCCGAGCTTTCATTACCTATAGCTACTATTATTGTGCTTTTCATAGGGTTTTCTCCCGTAATTTAATCAAAAGAGTAACTTAAAACACCTAAATAATCTCTAATTTTTTGATAAAAATCTATCAACTTGTCTGAAAAAGAACTGCTATTGTTTTTAATTTGTCTGTCAAGTTTTTTTATAGTTTCCTCTATCATATTTTTATATTCATAAGAATTTAGACTATTGGCTTTTGCCTTGTTGGCAGTATCTAATTCTTTAACAAGAATCGAATTTTCTGATAACGTCAAATATTTTTTTAAATTATATAAATTCTCACCGTTATCTCCAGGAGGAGTAAATCTATAGTACTTATTGCCACTTTCATCGGTAATCTCTTCTATAAATTTCTGCTGATAATTATTTCCCAAAGGATGAAGTATCTTTATGTAGCATCGCAAATCATCTTTTTCCACAATATTTCCTAAAACATACGCCCTTGAAACAAGATCTAATACCAAATCCGAGGCTTTCTTGCTCGCACCGACATCACCGGTTTCCATAATATCGAGAAGCTTTTCAAGTGATTTTTCCACTTGATAATCAGCGAATACAGGAATCTTATCTTTATTCCTCTTATAGTTTCCTTCTCCTGCCTCATTCTCAATAGCTCTTTGATATGCAGTAATATACTCGTTCCAGGGAGTTAAACTCTCCGGCCTTATTCCTCCCTCAACAATTGAAAGAGTTATCACCTGCTTATCAGGAGACGGGATTTTCTGAAGTCTCCCTGAAAGTTTGGGAGATAAATTATTAATCAATTCTTTAGAAACATCATTCCATCTTTGATCTATTTTTTTGCCTGTATTATCAGAAGGCAGGGATATATAGCCGCTAAATATAGCTGCTTCTCTATTCCTTGCAGCAGGATCAATACTAATAAGAGGAGAAACTTTGGATAGAATAGATATTCTATCCTTGAGTTTTTGTTTAACATCTTCATCGTTTTCACTTACGGATCTAAGGGCACTAAACATATCCATATTAAGAAGCGAGGATAAAATGCTGCCAAATTCCTTTTTAGTATCTTCTATTATTTTACTTTTAGCCCACTGTTTTAAATTTTTTCTTTCGAAAGAATGCTTAGTTTTTGAATATCTTCGCAAAAATTCTTCATAAATTTCTTTTGCAATATTTACGTAGGATTTTTGCACAATATCATCCTTAGGATAATACAACTTTACCAATTTTTCAATCTCATCAGCATAAAGAATCGACGCTCTCGAAGTGGTAACCCTCTCTGTCCCATCAAAACGAATTGCAAAGCCATCAACTTCCTTATCAACGGAAGATTTGTCAAGTTCATATAAAGCAGACTCGAGATCTTTAAAAGCACTTATCTCCTCGTCAATAGCCTTTTCAATAGATAGTATAAGTTGTATTGCATATTTATAAGTATAAGATTCGATTACTGTCTTATAATGCTGTTCAATTTCAGAGATACCTTGATTTTCCAAATATTTCATCTGCCTTAAAGAGCCAAGAAACTGTGAATTGTATTTATCAAGGAGTTGCTTTACATTTCTGATTCTGCTCTTTTCAGGTGAAATCGCCACGTCTAAATAACTTTTTTGCTTTGTTAAAGTATCTTCTATTGCCTCCAGCTTATTTTTTAAATTAGCCAGGAAGACATCTAAGTAACCAAAATCTTTTTCAGTGTAAATTCTCTGGATTTCTCCCCTAATAGCATTTATTTTTTCTTCTACAATGGTAATTTTCTTGTTACCTATATCATCAACAGCTTGTTTGAATAATGAGTTTAGATTATTCTCATAAGCTTGAGTTACTTCATCGGCTTTTTTACAAATATTATCGTATATTTGTTTCGCTGATTCTTTTCTGGCTTTTAATCTGCTAAAGAAATCGTTAAAACTTAAAGATTTATTTAATAAACTGTCTTTGCCAAGCCTATCTGAAATTGATTGTAATACGGAAACATTAGCTCCTCTGCCCTTTACACCTGTATAATTTAAACCCAGATTATTCAAAACTTTGTCGACTTCTTTATACGCATTATTTTCATCAGCCTCATGCCTATTATTATTGTTATTATAAAAATACAGTGGAAGCATCTTTGAAAGAATATAGTTAGTAGCATAATTAAGGATTTTTTTCTTTGGGTAGTATACGGAATAAGCACCCATAGAGGAAAGTATGTCTGGAAGATTTAAGTTCTTAGAGGCAAAAACAGCAGAAACATTTTTCTCGGCAGATGCAATACGACCATAGTCAAGCGCAACAGTATAAAGAGAAGAAGCAACAAAGTCATAAAGGTCATTTAAAC
>CAYYKP010000033.1:0-11781 GCA_964468055.1 uncultured Caldisericales bacterium | reverse complement strand
AACAAATCCTAACGAGAGAAGCACCAAAAGCATTTCCGTATCCAGCACTTGAAAACTCATCACCCAGTACCTCAACACCGAATTGATAGAATTCCTAGTATCGGCCTTTTTGTGATTTTTCATATCGGAAGCAGGGAGCCATGTAGAAAAGTTTTACGGGTACAGATAAGGTTTCGACGAAATGATGCTCAACATATGCACGCGCAATAGATGTAGTCATTTCAGGCCTTAACGTAACGCTACGCCCACCCTTATCTGTAAAGGCATATATCTCCTTTTCCACAATGTCCATATCCTTCCCTACTGAACGTTGAAAAAGCTCCGAGTATTCTATTACAGGAGGAATAATTTCTTTGAAGTTAAATACAGCCGAAGTTTCACATATTACCTTTTCAGCTTTCCTAAAATATTTAACATCTTCTCCATAAATATCTTTACACCCTTTTATAAATATGTAAAAATGAATTGTAGTAAGTTGATTGTCGTAACAAACTTTTATCATTCGTTAAGTGAAAACTAAAAAATATTGACTGTTACCTAATATAGTTTATACTCCACACTTACATCAAAAAAATTGATAGGTTCGTGTAAACATTTAATGCAAACCATACTTTTCATGAGCCTATCAATCTTCAACTATTATTATTGTCTTCAGTTCAAAAATATTTATTTTTTACAATTTAGAATACTACATATAGCACCCTCAACAGCAGTAGAACTGCCCTTTATGAAAGATGCTTTTCTACTTACTTCGTTAGCCACTTCTAAAATTCTATTTTTTCTGGTTCGTGTTAATAATCCGTAAAGTACTACCGCATCAAACGTATCACCACATCCTAACGTATATTCTCCTCCAGGTTTTACAAAAACTTGGCATTTAACAGCATCACCTTTTGAGTATACAGCACCACTTTTTCCTTTTTTTATAAAGAAATCTTTATTATTTCTATCAGTTTGACTTGTCGAAGAAACAATGGTACTGTACTCCTTTTCATTAGGAAGTAGTATATCGCACATTTCCAGATACTCGGACTGCCATTCAATAATAGGAGATGGATCTAAAACAACGAGATTTCCATTTTTCCTTGCATTTAGTGCATACGTTTTAAAAGTTTCTCCCCCACATTCAAGTGTGGAGAATAAAATTGATGATTGAATCGGGGAGTATGAAGTCAAAAGATTAGCTCCTCTATAGACACTTAATACAGCATCTTCATTACGCGAAATAAAAATACCACTTCTTTCTTCCTTGACATAAGCAGCAACGCGTTTAAAAGGCCAATCTACACCAACACTTCCATGAAATTTAACATTAAGTCCGAGGCGAGTTAGTCCTAAATATACATTAAAACCTGTTCCTCCCGGAATTTCTAAAACACTATCAGCGTGAATGTTACTTCCATAAAATATAATATCCCGAAAAATACCTCCTATTATATCTATATCTATTTTTATTTTCATATCAAAGCAGCTATTTCATAGCATTCCTTGTTGTAATGCGAGATTTTATGGTATAGTATAGAAGAGGAATAATCACAAGTTGAAGTATCACCCCTATTATTCCGGATAGAAAGCTTATAGCTATAGCTAGTAAAGGCCTTAAATGAATTCCCACCATATAGCCTATTATATAATACGATAAAGAATAAATAATTCGTCCGGCCAACATAGCAATAATTAAGTTGATATATATATTAACTTTTCTTTTGTTTAAATAACCAACTATAATCCCGTAGGTGGCCATTTCAAATGCCATAAAAATAGCTATGGGAGGCATTAGCGGAGGCATTCCAACTAATACACCGCTTAATAATGGAGTTAATATGCCAACAGCAAAACCATCCCATGGACCTAAAAGAAGGCCAGCTAAAATCACGGAATAATGCATAGGCAAAAGAATTTGTCCTAATTTTAATCCACCAATTTCATGCACCAATAAAGCAAAAACAATTCCTACAGCGATTAGAACTCCATCATAAATAATTCTCCTTATATTGCTCGTCACGCATATCTCCCTTCACTTTTTATATACAGGAAAAACGCCATGTCCATGAGGAATAATGTAGGTAGAAGGATGGCTACCTATTATCTCTCGCACTTTATAAATACTCTCAGCTACGTTTTTTACAGGAACCATACCTGCTTCTTTAACTTGTTCATCAGGCAAATTAGATACTACAAAGATATGAAATTTCTCCGCCATTAATGCATCATGAAACGCCATGTGTCCACCAATAGTATAATGCTTTCTGAGAGACTCTTCTCTTTCTTTATTACTTCTATAATTAACAAACATATTATAGAAATCATCATTCCCCATGCCTTCCCTACTCTCTGTTAACACAATAATTGCTCCGCCTGGTTTAGTTGCACGTTCAGCATTATAAAGTGTTTTATATGTTTGATAGAAATTAATATCTCCAGGGTATCCTCCACAAGACGTAATAGTTAAATCTGCAAGCACCTTTATTTTATGACTATAATATGTATCACAGAATTTTGCTCCCTCTTCATGTGCTGTTATATAATTTCCAGTAGCAAGATATGCTATTTTATTATTTGTGCTAACGACGCTATTGACAAGAAAGGATGGATTTACAAAACTCGCTACTTCTATGGAATCTTCACTTAGTCTATTTCCTCGTAAAATTCCCGCACCCACTAATGGATCTAACCCTTTTCCTGGAACAGGATGTAGTGCAAGACTATGATTTTTCATTATAGAATTTCTAGAAGAGACTCCTGGCATTACAGCCTTCTTCCCTCCTCCAAAACCATCCAAGAAATGATGAACTATACCACCTGTTAATATAACCTTATCTGCCTCAAGTACTTTCTTATTTATTTCTACCGGTGTACCCAAAGTAGTTTTACCAAGATAGGTATTTTCATCATCAATTCTTGCATGGTGATTGTATATACGTCCTTTCAGTTTCTCGTACGATTCTCCCCCTAATAGTTTTCTAAATTCCTCTTCTGTATTATCTCTATGATCTCCGTTTCCACAAATTGCAGAGATATTCCCTTGTTTTACACCACCTTTTTCCAGCTCTTTTAATATAAATGGCATGAAGGCATAAGATCTCGTCCACAATCTTGTCATATCACTAAACAGTATAATTATTCTATCGTTTGGCCTTACAATGGAAGCAAGAGGAGCAGAATCAATTGGATTTTGTAGAGCTCCTTTTATAATTTTTTCTTCATCTATTAATTTAGGAAATTCTTTTGATTCAAGTACCTCAATTACATCCGAAGAATCATAATCAAATTCTTCAGTTTTTTCGCCAATAAGTAATTGATATTTTTTGTTCATTTTTTTATTCCTCCTTATATCGTTTATTTAATATAAATGAATTTTTCCATTCTTTGCCGTGTTTAATACAATAAATGATATCTGTTTCGCCATTAATAAAACCGGCTAAATATTAAATTCACTTGAAACTTCTGTAAAAATGACTTTCTTACCAAGTTTTTTAACAAATTCTATACCAGGTAGAATGCCTGTACAGTGAGATACAGTAACAAGTATTGGGTCCATCTCAGCAATGAGTCCTACAGTTTTTTCAATTCTTTTAGCAGATGCATTTTTTAAATGCATTCCACCAATAATTCCATACAATTTTCTTTCACCTGTAATTTTCATTCCATATTCAATAATGTTGATAATGCCAGAATGCGCACAACCGGTTAAAACGAGCAATCCCTTATCAAGTTTTACATAAAGAGAAATATCATCAGAAAATGGATCCCGCTCAAATCCACCTGCCTTTTCTCTATAATATGCAGTTTCCTCTAGTTCCCATCTATTTATTTTCGGTATCTCGCCAGAAAATATAATATCTCGAGAAATTTCTATCGGTTTTGAAGAAAACTTAATGTCAAGCTTCTTTAAATCCATTTTTATACCTATGTTTCGTTTTATTCCATCTGTAACTTTAAATTTAGGATAAATAATATCTGGGTGAGCAAAAAGTTTAAAATCACTATTTTTATTGTTAAATGATTCTAATCCACCTGTATGATCATCATGTCCATGACTTAAAACAACTTTTCTAATACTTTTAGAGTCAATATTTTGTACTTCAATATTATGCATAAGAGCAAAACCTTGTCCCGTATCGAACAAAATCCTATCCTCTTTGTTTTCTATAAGCATAGAAAATCCGTGCTCAGTAATGAAACGACGTTTTGTTACATAATTATCTACTAAAATTGTAATTTTCATATTACCTCCAGACAAGTTTATTTTTGAATAAGTTTAAAAAATCTATTTTAAATCCAACCTTTACAATCGTTATTGCAGCATATCATATACACATTATAAAACTTTGTATTATCTACTCTTTAGTTTCAATACTTCTATGCTGTTATCATCATGGATAAAGAACACCTTTCATATAACAGCAAAAAGAAGAGAGTTTTTCCTTCATTTTATCTCTCTTTTAAAAATAAATTATTTTGACATTTATAGCTTTATTAATAAATGTTAGTAATAATAAAATTAACACAAAGGAAACCACAATAACAAAAACACTTTTGCCAATAGAGATACCGTAAAATTCTTCTATACCGGTAGTATATAGGTAAAACATCCATAAAATTACCAGGATATAAATCATAAGAAAAGGTGTAGATATAATATTAACTTTTCTTGTTATTAAAACAATAAATTGCAAACATACGAAGACTATTACCGGCAACCGTGAAATACCCACTCCAAATAAAGTATTCATAAACTTTTTGTATTTTTTCGTTGAAAAAATATTTGCAACTATATGAACAATGATAGCAAAAAATAACCACATTGAAATAGCAATCAAAACGGTGTATAAAACAAATGACGAAGCAACGCTCCTCTTAAAATACAGAACGGGAGCTATGTTAGTCATTGAAGAAATAATTACAACTATTGCCGCAACAATTAAATCTGCTACAGAAACATTGCGATGCTTGAGTTCTTTGAAAAGTGGTATAGGATTTAAAAACAGATTTTCAAAAATTTTAGAGTATTTCAATACAACCCCCTTTAATTATTATAAGAAGAAGGAGAGAAAATCTAAAAATAAATTCTCTCCTTCTTATCCTATTTAGAATAGATGTGGCAGAAGAAGAATAAATATCGTCCCTAATATACCAGCAGCTATCGCATATATAAACATTGGTGCTAAGTTGCGTTTTATCACTTTACCTTCTTTTCCGATGATACCAACAGTTGCGCAAACAGCTACAACGTTATGTACACAAATCATATTTCCGACTGCACCACCAACAACTTGCTCTGCAAGAGTAATGGTTCTAGAAATATGAAGGATGCTTGCTGTTTCATATTGGAATCCGGAAAACATAATATCAGATACCGTATTACTACCTGCCATATATGCTCCTAATACTCCAATGAATGGTGCAACTAATGAATAAGCTTTGCCTGTACCGGCAGCAACAGCCTTAGCAATCATAATAAGCATTGAATCAATATGTGCCGGGTTATTTCCAGAAAGAATCATCACCTTAGAAAGTGCAATAGCAAATCCTAAAGCTATTGCAACAGGAACCATTTTTGAAGAAGTTACCTTCCAGGCTTTGCTTACCTGATCTTTTTTCATTCGGAAGAACCAATGACTCAATATTACAATAATTACGAAATAAAGTCCCGGATTATTTGCAAGTTTCATTGTCCAATTTATATTAGTCCCTAGCATTTTACCCCAATGAATTAACCAATGCTTGGTGACTAATACTTTTAGCATAGGAACAGTACGAGTTAGAACAAGAGTTAACGCAATGAGTAAATATGGAAGAAAGGCAGTAAACATGCTAAATTTAGGCTTAAGCAACTTTTCTTCTTTCTCTAATGCCTCATGTTGTTTATCTTCTTCTTTAAAATCATAATTTTTACTAAACTTAAATTTACCACTCTTTAAAATCCACGCAAAAATCCCAAGACCTACAAGAGAACCTAACAACGATGGAAGTTCTGACCCTATAAACACTGCAATAAGTACATATGGAACAGTAAATACAAGACCAGCCATAAGTGCCTGTGGAATAGCTTCTCTGAAGTCTTTATTTGTTCCTTTTGTCCATTTAATTAGGAAGTAAAGGGCAAGTAGTGGAATAAATGTACCTATAATTCCGTTAATAATACCAACCCATCCACCAACCATTCTGTTCACCCAATAAGTATAATCAATTCCAACTGCAGATAAGGCTTGTTGAACTTTTGGAACATTCAGAGTCCATCCAACACCACCCCATACGGGAATGCCAACACACCCAAAAGATACAGGAGTAGAGTCATAGACAAGTGCGAGAGGTGCAGCAATCATGGCAGGGAAGCCAATACCCACAAGAAGTGGGGCTACAATCGCACCAGGGGTTCCAAATCCAGCAGCACCCTCAAAAAAAGTCACAAGTAACCAACCAAGACTTGCCTGGACCCTTCTATCTCCGCTAAGCCCCATAATAGATTTTGTCACCATTGAAACAGCCCCACTTTCCACCATATCATAGTAAAGCAGAACAGCACCAAAAACGATAAGGAGAATATCTAGTGCCGTAAGGAAACCGTTTAATGTTGCGGCAACCCACCACGTCGTGGGCATCCTCCAAAAAATTACCGCTAGGATAACTGCAACAAGCCAACCAATCGGCATTGCTTTTGCAGCAGCCATATTCAGATTAATCATTAGAACAAGTACTGCAATAATAGGAATAATACCAATTAATGCACCAGCAGCTAAAGATAAATGCATTTCATTACCTCCTTTTTTAATTTAAATATCGAATAATTTCCCAGGATTCATTATGTTATCCGGATCAAGAGTCTTCTTGATTTCTTTCATTAACTTCACCTGATTCGGCTTAGTTTCGTTTAGTACTCCCTTCTTTATAAAACCTATCCCATGTTCCCCACTTGCCGCACCTCCGAGTTCTCCTGCTTTTATTGCAATTTTGTCAAGTATATTCTCGGAATAATCTTTCCATTCCTCTGGTTTCATTTTTTCCGGTTTCATAGGAGCCGGATGTAAATTTCCATCGGCTGCATGTGCTGCTACGGGGATTTTTACCTTATACTCTTTAGCTATTTCTTCGATATATTTCATTATCTTCGGAATTTCAGACGTAGGAACAACAACATCTCCCGTTGGAACATAAGGATCCGCAGCTTTGATACCTTCAAGCCAATTTCTTCTTACCTTCCAAATAGCATCGGAAGTTGTTCTATTATCCGCTACAAATATATCTAATGCATCATTATTTAATGCAATTTCTCCAGCTTTTTCATAAAGGTCTTCTAATTCTTTCTTATTTTTCCCTTCAAATTGAATAATAAGAAATGCTTCTGCCTTATCTTGAAAAGGAAGTGTTACGTTATTATACTTTACGCCTAATTGTACGGAAAGCTTATCAATAAACTCAACAGCTGAAGGTAACACTCCACTTCCCATAATCATAAGAGGAACATTTTTAACCGCATCTTCCACACTTCCAAATGGAATAAGAAGATCTACCGTCTTTCCTGGTAAAGGAATAAGGTTTACAAAAATTTTTGTAAATACAGCAAGCGTTCCTTCAGAACCTACAAGGAACCTCGTAAAATTATATCCGCTTGAGTCCTTTCTTCTTTTTCCTCCAAATTGAACAACTTCTCCGCTAGGGAGCACAGCTTCTATTCCAAGAATATGATGAGCTGTATTTCCATATTTAACTACCTTACTTCCGCCAGCATTGGTTGCAACATTTCCACCTATGAAACTTGTTTCAACGCTCATTGGGTACCCGGCATAATAAAGCCCTTCCGCTGCAACTTGTTTACACAGATCATTTGTTACAACACCCGGTTCAGCAACTACCGCAAGATTTGTTTTATCAATTTCGAGTAATTTATTCATACGTTCAAGAGATAATACTGTTCCACCATATATAGGAACAGCTGACCCAGCAAGACCACTTCCAGCACCCCTTGGTGTTATAGGAACATGTGCATTTTTCGAGAGTTTTACAATTTCTGAAATTTGTTTGCTATTTTCCGGTTTTACAACAGCACCGGGCATATGTGCATAATATACACCTCCGGATTCATCAGCAGAATAATTCTCAAGAGCATCTCTATCTTCAAAGATTACTGCTCTCTCTCCAACAATTTTTCTTAAATCGCTAACAAATGCTTTATTTACTTTTGCAAATTCCATTTCCACCTCCTCCTAACCTTTTTCTTTCGTTTTAATTTTATTAGTCAAAATCGGGACAATATCAAACAAATCACCTACTATGCCAAAATCTGATACTTTGAAAATATTAGCATCAGGATCTTTGTTTACTGCAATAATTGTTTCTGCAGATGACATACCAGCTAAGTGTTGCACTGCACCGGAAATTCCTATTGCAACATATAAGCGAGGGCTTACGGTTTTTCCGGAAAGACCTACCTGATGAGAATAAGGAATCCATCCCATATCTACAGCCTGACGCGATGCGCCAACTGTTCCGTTTAGAACATTTGCTAATTTATAAATCATTTTAAAATTCTTTGGATCTTTTAACCCCTTTCCTCCGGATACTACAATATCAGCTTCCTGCAATGGAGATTCACTACTTTCATCTTTAATAAACTTTAAAAATTTAATTTTCGACTTTAGAAGATTATCTGCAACAGTTTCATGTATAATTTCGCCTTTTCTCGAATTATCTCTTGCAAGAGGGCGTTTGGACCGAGGTCTTACGGTAGACATTTGGGGTCTGTGTTCAGGAGTTTTTATTGTAGCCATTATATTCCCACCGATTGCAGGACGCGTTTGAATAAGAAAACGAGAATCTTCTTCTATATCAAGTTCAGTGCAATCTGCAGTAAGGCCTGTTTCTATTTGAGCCGCAAGAATGGGCATTATCGTTCTCCCAAACGTTGTAGCAGAAGCAATAAATATTTCCGGTTTATATTTTTTTACCATATTCGCGATTACTTTGGCGTAGACATCTGATGTAAAGTGTTCAAGCAAAGGATTATCAATAACATACACTTTATTGGCTCCCCGGTATATAAGTTCTTGAACTTTATCTTTCACATTATACCCAAGAACCACACTTGCAAGCTCCACATTCAATTTATCTGCAAGTCCTTTTCCCCATGCAAGAAGTTCATATGATGGAGAACTAATTTCACCGTTTCTCTGTTCTGCTAATGTCCATACTCCCTTAAAATCAGATATATTTCCCTTCATTTTAGCCTCCTAAACAACTGATTTTTCTCTTAAGAATTTAATAAGTTCATCAACTGCTTTGTCCGGATCCTTCCCACTAACAATTTTTCCGCCCCTGGACAGCTTTGGATAAAAGATCTTTACAACTCTTGTTGGTGAACCATTAAGTCCAATCCTTAAAGAATCTGCACCAATATCAGAAGCAGTGAGCGTAGGAATTTCGGCTTTTTTTGCTTTCATTTTTCCTTTGAAGTTTGGAACTCTGGGCTCATTAATTTCTTTTACTACACTTACTAAAGCAGGAAGGGATGCTTCTAACACTTCGTGCCCGCCTTCGATAGCCCTTTGTACTTGGATTTTTCCTCCACTAATTTTTTCTATTTTACTTACATAGGTTAATACCGGAATGTCCAGCTGTGCACCAATACTTGGACCTACTTGCCCCGTTTCACCATCTGTTGCTCTCTCACCTGTAAGAATAACGTCAAACTCTCCCAATTTTTCAATTGCTTTAGAAAGAACATATGCTGTAGCAAATGTATCAGCTCCCGCAAAGGCTCTATCTGACACTAAACATCCTTTATCGCACCCCATAGAAATTGCATCCTTAATTACATCAACCGCCATAGGCGGTCCCATTGAAATAACTTCAATCTCTGTGTCATCACCAAGTTTTTCTTTAGTTCTTACTGCCTCCTCCACTGCATACATATCCAGCGGATTTAGTTCTGCATCCATAGCACTTCTCACCATTGTACCCGTCTCCAGATCTATCTTTACTTTATCTGTTGCAGGCACTTGCTTTACAAGAACAGCGATTTTCACACACTCTACCTCCTTTATATTAATAGTATTATACCACTTATCTGGTAATACCATTATAGTGGTATTAATTAGCATTATATAAAGAATAAATGAAATGTCAATAACCTGTATGGGGGCCTCTGAAAAACCTCTCCTTAAATTCGCCTAATCAAGTGAAACCCTTTCAGAAAATATCAATAAAAGAGGCGATTTCTACATGTTACCTCATTTGATTGTCTATACAAAATTTATTTGATTGTCTCACTAAAATAATGCATTAAGTCGTTTTGTTCTTCTGCAAAGAGGAGCACTGGTATATTTGGAGATAGTACTTTTTCACGGTGGCTTAATAAATGTGCATTGATGAATTTACTTTCACCATCCGAATCAATGACTAATAATTCAAATGGTAATCTTTTCCTCATTTCTTTCAATGCACTGAATACCCATACCTGTACTTTATTCTTTATTGCTCTTGTCTCTGTCCATCTATTAATAAGCTTATAAAATCATCTTTTAGATAGACATCCAACGTTTCTTTTAATCTTACTTTACTCTGCCTCCTTAAATCTAAAACTTTTATATAGATTTTTATATGAGGCAACAATACATTTTCGTATAGATTTTTGATGATTCAATTTGCAAGATTGACAAAATAATCAAATTTTGTAAACTTTGATGAAGAGGTGTAAATATGAAAGAAAAAACAACAGTAAGAACTTTTGAAAAAGTTGCATATGAGATACAAGCACTGATAAAGAGCGGTTATCTTAAAGTAGATGATTTTCTCCCAGGAGAAAGAAGTCTTGCAGTTAAACTTAATGTAAGTAGAACTTCTGTAAGAGAAGCTCTTAGGTACTTACAAAGCAAAAATATCGTTACAACTATTCCCGGCGAAGGTACAAAAATTATTACAAATAATGTAAATGTATTAAGCAAGTTTTTTTCCGAAGCCTTAAGTTTATCTCAACTTATTTCATTGGATTTAATGGAAGCACGTGAAGTTGTAGAGGTAAAGAATGCTTGCTTTGCTGCTGAACGAGCAGCAAAGAGTGATTTAAAACGTATAGAAGAAATACTAAACGACTTATACCGTGCACTTCGATCAAATGATGAAGACAAACAGGAAGGTCTTGATGTAAAATTTCATTACGCTATTGCAAGAGCAACACATAATGTTGTATTAATAAAAATGTTTTCATCTATCAGTAAGATAATGCAAGATAATATGAAACGAAGAAGAGTTGCTACATTTAAAGATCCTGAATATGCTGAGATTATACATAAGCAGCATTTAGCTATATTTAATGCTATAAAAAAGGGGCAATGCAACGAAGCAAGTCAACTAATGTTTCATCATTTGGAAGAGTTCATTGAAAGATGTATTCCAGAGAAGTTAGATAATAGATAAACCAGATCTTATACCGCAATGTTGGTTTATATTAAACAAGATCTGTATTTTATTCATTATGTAGCTATATAATATTCTTTTTATTTTAATTATATTTTTCTAACTATTTACAGTTGTTGCATAATTTTATCGTTTATCACGAAGCAAATCAAGCAGAGACGGCGTTTCGTAGTCTTCCCATTATTGGCAAAAAATGAATTTTAGATTGATAGAACTAATTTTATTATATTCAGCTATAAATAGGTTCTCAAACTCCATGAGACCTTTGTAAAGATATTATGCTGTACAAAAAGTTAAAAATATACAGAAGGCTAAAAAAATATTTAAGAGTGATTATGGATAAGTATATATATGAAACAAATCCTA
>CAYYKP010000032.1:0-12366 GCA_964468055.1 uncultured Caldisericales bacterium | reverse complement strand
GAGGATTCGAACCTCCGAGGCTCATCACCTGCCGCATTTCAAGTGCGGTGCCATCAACCGCTCAGCCACCCCTCCGTTAGGGTTAATTTTCCTTTGTTATTCTAACAGCTCCGACGTATTTTTGCAACACCTCGGGAATAAGAATAGAACCGTCTTCTTGCTGATAATTCTCAATCAGTGCGGCCATCGTCCTGCCCACCGCTAAACCCGAACCATTCAAAGTATGAACATAGCGAAGTTCCCCGCCTTTTGTCCGATATCTTATGTTTGCACGCCTTGCCTGAAAATCATTGAAATTGGAACAGGAAGAAATTTCTACATATTTATCCTGTGCAGGCATATATACTTCAGGGTCAAACTTTATTGCCGCGGTAAAGCCCAAATCACCCGTACACATTTTTTTCAGTTGGTACGGAAGCCCTAATATTCTTAATACGTCTTCCGCATTGTCTATTAACTCCTCCAAATGTTCTTTGGATTCCTCTGGTTTAACAAACTTTACCATTTCCACTTTGTTGAATTGGTGCACACGGATTATACCACGCGTATCTCTTCCTGCAGCACCTGCTTCCCGCCTAAAGCAAGCACTATATGCAACATATTTAACGGGTAAATCTTCTTCTTTCAGTATTTCATCTCTGTGAAGATTCGTAACAGGCACTTCCGCAGTCGGATCTAAAAATAAATCGTCTTTTTCACAGTGATACATATCTTCCTCGAATTTAGGCAACTGTCCAGTACCAAACATAGATGCCCTGTTTATAAGAAACGGGGGAAATATCTCCTTGTAGCCGTGCTTTTCCACATGCAGATCTATCATAAAGGAGATAAGTGCACGCTCAAGTTTTGCACCCATTCCTTTTAACACATAAAAACGTGCGCCTGAAATCTTCGCTCCTCTTTTGAAATCAATAATATCAAGGTTTTCAGCAATTTCCCAATGTGGTTTCGGAGTAAAACCAAAGTCTCTTGGCTCCCCCCAAAGTTTCACGACAATATTTTCCGATTCGTCCTTTCCGCATGGCACACTCGGATCCGGGATATTGGGAATCCTCAGCAATATATCCTTATAATCGGTTTCATGTTGTGAAAGTAACTTTTCTTTATCTTTTATTTCACTTGCAATTTCACGTACCTCGGATTTAATATCATCCGCATTTTTTCCTTCGGATATCATTTTGCCGATACTTTGCGACATTTCCTTCCTTCTATGCCTCAATAAGTCAATTTCCTTTACCAATACTTTACGCTTTGCATCAACTTCAAGGAATCTGTCTATCAGCACAGGATCCGCATTTTTTTTACATATTTCCTTTTTAACAAAATCAGGTTTTTCCCTGATTAAATTGGGATCAAGCATTAACAATCACCTCTATCTATGGATTTTTACTTTCTATAATAATATTTTTTTGCATAGTTGCAATAGTTTGCCCTTCCGAATTTTTTACCATTACTGCAACATTCGCCTTTCCCGGCATCGTTGCACGCACTTTAAAAGAATATTCATCATTTTTTATAGGTTGGGTGAGAGTTGCAAGCGGCAAATTATAAATAAAGAAAGTTACCTTAATACCTGTGAGATCAATGTTAGAAATTTTTGCGTTAAGGGTAACATAATCTCCTACCGAATAAGTATCTTTATCCGTTGAAAACTCAAGTTTTATATCTTTTTGATTTTCCGGTGGGTTCGGGTTATTAGGTACACCACCCGAGAAGTTACGGGGATCTGTTTTTGTAGGTTCACTGCCTTTCAGGTAAGTTCGCTCCTCCGTTAAATCCTCAGGGCAATCTGTCGGAGCAAGCAAGCCGGAATCTTTGCAAACCTTTACGGTAACAACACCATTCGCCCTAATGTCGAGCGGCGGAACTGCATTTGGCAAAAAATCATATACCGTTGTTCCTTTTTGCGATGCCTTGCCACTGCTTCTGTATCCCGTATTATCATAAACTCGTGCAGGCACTAAGCCCGTATTCGGTTTTGCAAATGCATCTTTCGAGAATTCATTCATTGCGTTTAGCATAAACTCGTGCCATATCATTGCAGGAAAACGTGAACCTGCGTTTAGGACACCGGGGAATGTTACCGCCTTGGAATCAGACCCTACATATACGCTTGCTGAAATATTAGGTGTATATCCGTCAAACCAGGCATCCATCCATTTATCTGTGCTTCCGGTTTTACCAGCAGATGGTAAACCTTTGATTCTTGCATTAACCTCGGTTGACATTACATAACTAAAAAGTTTATTCATAATATATGCAACCTGCTCCGATACAACTCTATACGATCTGTCCTTATGCTGGTATAGAATCTGCCCGTTAGGTGAAACAATTTTATCAATAACGTATGCCGGGTGCCTTACTCCGTTATCTCCTAATGCCGCATAAGCATCCGCCATCTCTAATTGTTTTACTTCAAAGCCTCCTATAGCAATGGACGGATACGGTTTAAGCAGAGTAGTAATGCCGAATTTGCGTGCAAAATATATCACACGGTCCAGCCCGATCCTCTGGCTTACTTTTGTAGCACATACATTTGAAGAGAGAGACAATGCCCTTTTTACGCTTAAATCTCCAAAATATTTATTAGCTCCAATCCATTCATGCGGTGACCAACTCTGCCCTATAGTTCCATACTTAACCGTGTACGGTGCGGATAAAATAATGGATGAAGGAGTGATAGAACCTACGGCGATAGCAGGCGTATAATCAAATATCTTAAATGAAGATCCGGGCTGTTTGAGCGCAAACACTCTATTAAACTTCGTATTACCATAATCGCGCCCGCCAACCATAGCAAGAACCGCACCCGTTTTTGTGTTAAGCGCAAGTAAAGAAGATTGAGGCTGCATAACCCCTAAAGAATTTTTCTTATCCTTAGGAAATATACCGTCGTTTTCCGCTTTCGTAAGCACGGTGTTAATTGCTTCGGTCCCGGCTTTTTGAAGCTGCGGACGAATTGTGGTGTAGATTTTAAGCCCTCCTCCATACAGCATCTTGCCTCCGAACTTATCCGCAACTTTTTGCTTTACATAGTCAATTACATAACCCATATTGTCATTTACCTGTTTCTTTTCCGCAAATGTCAGCGGTGCATTGTATGCTTCTTCCGCCTTACTTTCGCTTATATATCCTGCATCTGCCATTTTTGCCAGTACGATTTTCTGTGCTTCTTTTGCCGATTTTAAATCAGCAAACGGATTAATATCCGAAGGTGCCTTAATTACACCGGCAATTATAGATGCTTCCGGAAGAGTAAGATCCGAGGCATGTTTCCCGAAATACGTTTCAGCAGCAGATTCAATACCGTATGCCCCGGAACCAAAGTACACCTCATTAAGATACATTTCTAAAATTTGATCTTTCGTAAACTTTTTTTCAAGTTCTACCGCAAGTAATGCCTCTTTTACTTTCCTGCTTATTGTCTGATTCATTGTAAGAAACAAACTTCTTGCAAGCTGCTGAGTAATCGTACTTCCTCCCTGCACAATTTTCTTGTAACGAATATCTTCCCATGCGGCACGCATTATGCCTCTGTAATCCAGTGCACCATGCTTATAAAATCTCTGGTCTTCTTCAGCAATAACAGCTTTCTTTGCTACTTCTGAAATTTTGCTTAAAGGCACGTATATTCTATTCTCAAATGCATAAACATTTGTTATAAGATTTCCCTGGTAATCAAATATCTGAGATGATTGATCCGGGGAAAAGGATAGCTTCGAAATATCCGGCAAGCCTCTTGAATACTGCGAAATATAAATAAAAGCAAATGTTCCTCCTGAGATTGCTAAGATAAGAAATAAAAGCAAAATAACTTTTGCTGCAGTGAGAACTTTAGAACGTACCCTTTTTTTCATACTAATTCAGCCTCCTGAAAATAAAAATTATCCGGCAGCAGAACCGCCACCGCCTCCTCCGCCAAATCCGCCACCGCCTGAGAATCCACCGCCTCCGCCTGAAGACGAACTCTTCGTAGAAGTAAATACCGTGGCAGAACTGTTGAGCAACGAATTTAATCCATGAGATATGGAGTCCAGGGAGAATCCCTGCATGCCGTCCCCCATACCACTCACAGCACCACCTCCGCTTCTGAAACCTTGCGTAGATGCAGCACCTATGTTTCCGTTATTCCCATATGCCGTACCGCCATAGTAACCATACGGAATATACCACATCGGTGCAGGAGCTTTTACTCGTGAAAATTCCTTAATCCATCTATTGTCCAATCCGAATATGATTGCAAACGGAAGGTAAGTTGCAAACTTATCCTTTGCTTCTTCCGCTTTTTTATATTTTAGAAGCCCTTTCAGATAGCGTTCGAATGCAAGCCATTTCATTCTTTCCTGTGCACCCTTCATGGATTTTCTTGGCATTGCATTAGCAAAAGCAAGCACAACTATACCACCCAAGATAAACGGCCACACAAGAAAACCAAGCCCGAGCATCGCTCCGAAAAACAGACCGAAGAACCCAAGAAAAATCATTACAAAACCTATACCAAAATATTTTGCCTTTACTTTTGCAGGGCTTCCGCCTTCATAAAAATCATTTTCTATAAGTTCTCTGTTTATCGACTTATATAATGCGGGAAGGGTCTGAGAAAAGCTGTATTTCAAGTCGGAAAGCTTCACCCTGTCAAGCCCGCTGAATAAATAATTAAAAAGCTGCTGTTCAAATGGTTTCAAACTGTCAGTGCTCTTATCTTTATTTGCCGTATAAACATAGTCTGTGCCTTTCAGAAATCCGCCTTTAATCTCCTCCATCTTAAGATACCCTTTGTTTGCAAGATCAATAATTGTAGCAATCACTTCCTTTATCGTAGCACCTTGTTTGAGTAAAGCTCCGACAACCGCAGGAGACAAATCGGACGGCGGTTCCCTCACATATTCCGCATATTCGGGAAGCTTAAAATCTCTGCCATGTTTATACCATTGAAGGAACATAAAAACAGCAATGAGAAGAAACAACAAAATCCCAATCAATGTTTTCATACCTGCAATTTTTGCTTTCCTTGCAGCTTCCTCGGCAGTCCGTTTCTCGATATCCGCTCCACTGCCGGGATGCACGGTAACGCCGACAGGCTTCATAATAAGCTCTTTCGGCATTACAATTGAAAATCCTACAAATTCTCCGGGGGCAATATCCTCTCCGTAAAGTTTTACTTCCTTTCCGCTTACTATCTGTACCTTTCCGGTGCCAACAGGTAAGCCCCAACCCCATGCTTTAATTTGGCTTTTTGCAGCACCGGGGGGTAAATGAATATCAACGGATGCCTTTCCTATGGACACCTCATTTCCCTTAGGTATTGCATAATATTTAATCAAAGTATCCTTATCAAAAAATTGTATTGTGCCTCTCTGCGCCGCACCCAACACACGATACTTCAAAACAAAATGTTTTACGGTATCTTTTGCTTCATAATTTAATTTTATATAAACAGCACTATTCTGCTTATAAAATGTATATGTTCCCGGCGTACTGCCTCCTGCTTTGTACGGAATTTCTTCTCCGTTTTTATCTTCATATACCTGTATATCAGTAACATTCTGTATTTTATCAAGATTTATCCATCGTTTGAACCAATGGTATGCCTCCCCTCCGTCATGAGAGCCAAAATACATCGTCAAATCTTCCCTGACAAGTAAATCACCGTTTTTCTGCACTGTGATATCAGAATGCCATTCGTTATATCTATATGATGCAAATGCATTTTTTGACGGAATCAGTAATGTTATAAAAACAAAAAGTACAATTAACAGTGCAAGTATTTTTCTATTTTTCATTCGTCTTTTCCCCCTTAAATATCAGTATGAATAACAAACCTATGAGCCCCTCCATAACAAGGAGCATCCTATAAAATCGAGGAAGACTTTCCTTTCTCAAAATGAAGGAACTTAAAAATCCGCAACCAAACCAGGCAAGGATAATAATTAAAAGCAGTATCACTCCTGTTTTTTATCTCCTTCACCTTTTACAATTTTGTAGCCACAGTGCGGGCAGAATTTCGAGTCCGCAGGTATCTGTTTGTGGCAATTCGGACATTCAATCATTTTCGGCTCATCTTTCACAAGCTTATAGCCGCATTTAGGACAGAATTTCGAGTCCGCAGGTATAACGGCACCGCAGTTCGGACACTTAATCATTACCTGCTGAGCTTGCTGCTTATCCGAATTCATTGCTTGCTGCATCATTCCGGGAATAATCATACCCATACCCATTCCCATTCCAAGCCCTGCGCCTGCAGACGCTGTACCGCCCGGAGTGGGATTTTTCGCTGCTTCTTCCATTGCCTTTGCCGCTTTAAACTGGAGATACTGATTCATATTTCCAACTGCATTCATTCCTGTCTTTTCATCAATTACTTTCTGAACATCTTCAGGTACGGTGATGGAAGAAATATAGAAGTCGACAAGTTCCAAACCATACTTTTTAAAATCGGTAATTATACGCCCCTTGGCAACCCCGCTGAGTTCATCATACATTTTAGGCAAATCAAATATGGACTCTATTCCTTCTCCAAGCACATCCGTATAACGGGAAAGAATAATAGAACGGTAGAAATTCTGAAGCTCATCGGTAGTATATATACCTTGCGTTCCGACAACTGTGTTGACAAATAAATACGGATCAACAATCCTTATGCTATAAATACCGAAAGAGCGGAGCCTCACCATCCCAAGATCTTTATCCCTGTACAGTATTGGCTGCTCAGTACCCCATTTTAAATTTGTAAATACTTTTCTATCAATAAATACAACTTCAGCCTGAAACGGGCTTTTAAACCCATACGGAAGTGAAAGTAATTTCGTAAGAATAGGCACATTCTGAGTTGAAAGAATATGCCTGCCCGGCCCGAATACATCCAATGCTTTACCGTCTCTGAAGAATACGGCACTTTCGCTTTCTCTTACGATGAGCTGTGCGCCCATCTTTATGTCCGTTGAGCCCGATTCCGGAATTCTATGCACCATTTCTGTGCCGCTCTGATCGAACCACTGAAGAATTTCTAATGCCATTTACGTTTCCCCCTTTATTTTATACCGGATAAAGTCTCAGATCTGTCTGTCAATGCGGTTTGAAATTTATCCAGCTGTTCTTTCATTAGATTCACCTGTTCTTTTGCAGGCTTTGCCGTATCACTTACAATTTTTTCCGTTTCTTCTACGAGGCCAAGCAGAGTTGCATCAATATTGTAAAGCTTGCTCAATTCCGGCGTATCAACTTTTACCGCACCGAAAAACCCCGAGTATCCGTGAGGTGCATACTGAATTTTATCAATTACCATTTGAAAGTTCTTCACAAGCTCATTCAGTTCGTTCAGCGTATCAAAATCATGCGCCTTAAACAATTCGTTCGCTTTTTTCATCAAAGCATCCTTGGATTCTCTCAGTCTGTTTGCAAGGTAATCCCTTAAAAGTTTATCCGCAGTTCTTCTCTTCTCCCTCTCGAAATAACCTGCGAATCCTGGTATCTTCTCAATAAGCTTCTGATACCAATTTTCTCCTTCGTCAATCTTTTTTCTTAAATCATCCATATATCCCTCCTTAACTTTAATTTGCTACATTATACTTTATCAGCCGGCAAAATCAAATTTCTTCTATTTTACCTGCAATGTAATACTTTGCCCTGCTTTTTACTTTTATATTTCCTTCTTTATCACGTATATCACCGTATGTTTCCACAATTTTATGGTGAATACTTTTTATCCATCCCCGCACGGTAAGCTTTTCGCCAATGTAAGAAGATTTTAGATAACGAATATTCATTTCTGCCGTATAAGCAACATAACCTTTCAAATACTCAATATTTCCCATTGCATCATCCAGAATTGCAGCAAGTATTCCGCCATGAACAATACCGGGATAACCCTCGTATTCTCTCTCAAGAGTAAAGTTTGCAACTGCAACACCACTCTCAAGATAACGAAAACTCAGATGAAGGCCTTTAGGATTTATTTTGCTGCATACAAAACAGTAGTTTGCTCCATCCATATTATTCAAGCCTCTCAATCGGTGCGTATCTCAAATCCAATTTCTTTTTGCCTATTTTTATAAAATCAATCACTGCATACGGAAATTCAGAATCTGTATGCATCTCATACACTTTGCCTACCCCCCACACTCTATGCAGCACTTTGTCGCCTACGTGCAGCTCAATACCTTTCGTTACTTCCTTGTGCTCTTCTTCAAGGTTTTCTATGGGTATCTCCGAAAGGAAACGCGAGGGTTTTGTCGGTGCGGTTACACCATAGCGCGTTCTTCTGTATGCATACGTAAAGAAAACTTTTTCTTTTGCACGGGTAATACCTACATAACACAAGCGCCTCTCCTCCTCAAGCTCTTTGTTTGACTCGAATGCTCTATAATGCGGCAGAAATCCCTCTTCCATGCCGACAAGGAACACGACAGGAAATTCCAGCCCTTTTGCGGCATGCAACGTCATCAGAGTAACCCTATTGCCTGCTTTTGAGGTATCTATATCGGTTATCAGTGAAAGGTGAGTAAGAAAAGCGGAAAGAGAATTATCTTCGGAAGTTTTTGTAAATTCGCTTACAACATTTATAAATTCCTTTACGTTCTCCGCCCTGCTTTCTCCTTCTTCCTTACCTCTGCTTATCAAAAAATCATAGTAATGCGTTTTTGATATGATTTCTTCCACAAGCTGTTTCAACGACATATTCTGTGCATCTTTCTTCAATTCTTTAATCAGCTCGTAAAAATCTTCCAATTTTCTGAAAGAGCCCGTAAGTTCATCTTTTTCTGAAAGGTATTCAAGAGATTCATAGAGAGTAAGCCCCGATTTTTCCTTCACTTCCTCAAGTTTTTTCAGTGTTGCCGGGCCTATTTTTCTGAGCGGTACATTTATGATTCTTTTAAAACTGATGTCATCGCGCGGATTATTTACCACGGATAAATATGCCATTATATCCTTTATCTCCGCTCTGCTGTAAAAACGAACTCCGCCTATAATCTGATAAGGTATTCCTTCCTCTATCAGATACTCCTCAAAAATTCTCGACTGAAAGTTCATCCTGTAAAGAATGGCAAAATTACCAAAATGTTTTCCTTCTTCTTTTCTTAACCCCTTAATCTTTTTCACAACAAAACGCGCTTCGTCTATCTCATCCGCTGACTCGTAAAGATTTACGGAATCAGGCAGCTTTTTTGAACTGTAAAGTTCCTTTCCGCTTCTACTTGTATTATGTGAAATAAGTTCATTTGCGATATCAAGTATTTCCTGAGGAGAGCGATAATTTTGCTCGAGCTTTACGGTTTTCGCATTCGGATAATCCTCCTGGAATTTAAAAATAAACTTTGAATCCGCACCCCTGAACGAGTAGATACTCTGATCGTCATCTCCGACAACCGTAATATTTTTATACTTATCCGCAATAATTTTCAAAAACTCGTATTGAGATTTATTCACATCCTGATATTCATCAACCAGTACATATGTAAACTTGTCTTTATAATAGTATGCGATATCCTCATGGCTTTTCAAGAGCTTTACCGTAAGCATTATAAGGTCGTCAAAATCAAGCGCATTATTTTCCTTCAATATTTTCTCGTATTGAGTATACACTGATGAAACAACGCTTTCAAAATACTGGTGCGACATATTTGCAAACTCTTGTGCGGAAAGCATACTTCTCTTTACCTTCGAGATATAATTTTTAATTTTCTTCGGTTCAAAATACTTCGTATCAAAGTTTGCAGCTTTTGTTGCCTCTTTTACTACACGTATGGCATCATCCCCGTCCAAAATGGTAAAATTCTTTTCGTAGCCGAGAACAGAAATTTCTCTTCTCAAAATTCTGGCGCATAGAGAATGAAATGTACCTATCCACAGTCCTTTTATATTTTCCCCGATAAGCTGTTCCACACGCTCTTTCATCTCGTTTGCTGCCTTATTCGTAAATGTTACTGCAAATATATGAGACGGAGAAATGTGCATATCCTCAACGAGATACGCAATTTTATATGTAATAACTTTGGTCTTTCCCGAACCTGCACCGGCAAAAACGAGAAGCGGCCCTTCATTGTAAAGAACTGCTTCTTTCTGCTGTTCGTTAAGATCCTGTAGAAGATCCTTCAAGGAGTAATTACCCCTTTAGGAATTGTCTTGAGAATCCCGCTAAGAGCAGGCATAAGCAAAATAATATACAGAATTACGATTGCAATGATTGCAATGATCGGAGTAAAATAAATACCGATTGCGCTGGCGGTATCCGTTTGATAAATTTCTCTTATCGCAATGACATACAGTACAATACCCCATGCAACAAACAAAAGCTCAATCCAGTACGGAAGCGTATAGTTCATAGCAGTTGCAAAGAGAAGTTCGAGAAGCTTATAAAGAAGTACTGGTATCGATGCAAAAGACCATGCCGTAAACAGTGCAATACCGTTAGCGCGCTTCGTTACAAACTGGGCAATAAGTTCATACAATGCAACAGATAAAAATACGTTAATGTATGGCGCTATCAGCCCAATGATAAAAAATGGAGTTGAGGATGTAAGACTCTTCAAGGAAGACATAAATCCTTTCATAAATGGCTGGATTTCCTGAGGGATATTCCCCAGGCTCTGCGGATTTGAAAGAATATTCTTCCCTAAAAAATGCGATGCAAGCACGGACACAAGCCCGTATATAAGAAGATAAATCAATGCCGCATAAACGGGTTTCTCTTCTTTTATCTTCCTAAATGCCTCCTTCGGGTTTATAATTATTTCCCATATAAGTTCAACAGTTTTATTCATTATATTCCTCCTTTAAGGCTGCATCCTATATTCTAATTTCATAGGTTTTAAGTTGCTGATAATGCCAAGTTCGCTTGCAAGCTGAGATTTTTCTCCGAGTAAAGTTGAAAGGAGATTTACGTGGATTGTATGCGTAATGATCTGCGGTTTCCCTTTTAAATTCAAATCTTTTTTTATTGTATCTACTACAAATTGGAAATTACCGTTTGCATCCACAAGATTCAGTTTTTTGGCCTGTATTCCGGTATAGACTTGGCCCTGTGCAATTTCTTTAAGCTGATTCTCGGGAATATGCCTTGCGTTTTTTACGGTGTTAAAGAACTGCTGATAAGTTTCATCTATTATGTTTTGAAGCATTTTATTTTCTTCCGGTGTCATTTGCCTCACGGGAGAGCCTATATCTTTGTACTTCCCGCTTTTTATCACCGTTTCTTTTAACCCTATTTTTTCAAACAGTCCCTGATAATTTACAAGCTCCATTATTACTCCTATACTGCCCGTAAGCGTTGTTGGCATTGCAATAATTTTGTCTGCGGCACAGGAAAGATAATATCCTCCGGACGCAGCTTCTCCCCGCATCCATACATATACTTTTTTACCCGTTTCTTTTTTGAATTGCTCAATTGCATCGTATATCTCCTGAGTAGGTTCTACCGCCCCACCCGGGCTATTTACCTCTATAATTAAAGCTTTTGACGGATCACTTTTTGCTTCCCCGAGAAGCGTTTTCACATCGCTCACCGTAATACCACCTGTTGTCCCTATCAAAGATGCAGAAGTTTCCTCTCCGATTACCCCGTTAAGACTAATTACAGAGATGCTATCTCCGGTTTTTACATTTGGTGCATTTACAGCGGACGAATTTTTACCAGTTCCTTTTACTATTGCAAATATGATAACAAACACGATAAAAGCAACTACCATCGTACCAAATATACTATCTTTTTTCATATTGTTTGCCTCCTTCGTTTGTAAAAATTCGTTAAGTGGATAATCATCCAGGGAAATTGCCTTAACAAAATAAAAAGCCCCAAATAAAGTGTAGTTATTATCACAAAACGCGGATAATGATACACTTTTGCCGCAATGATTGGTCCTATGATGTATAAGGATAATCCGCCAACAGGCAGATTCCACCTCGTAAGCGCTGTTATGATAAACGCAATTAATGCAATCAATGGCACTGCCCTGGGCATTGTATACAAAAAATATCCTATTGTGGCGGAAAGCCCCCTGCCCCCCTTAAATTTCAAAAAAGGACTCCATAAATTACCGACAACGGAAGCAGCACCAATAAATGGAATAAAAAACTGCGGAATGGCATTTACAATGTCTGAAAGCCACATCACGAATACAGGTTTTGCCATATCAAGCAAAAATGTTATAGTCCCCTGCAATTTACCAATTTTATGAAAAACATTTGTTGCACCAATATTTTTTGTTCCAACTTTTCTTATATCAACTTTTTTTGTAATCCAGGCTATGAAGAACCCCACAGGAATCCCACCGATAACGTACGACAAGATTACATTAACCGTTAACTTCACTGACATTACCTATCATCTCGTGCACAGTTTTGATAACGGTTTTCATAACATCCTGCAGG
>CAYYKP010000031.1:0-12504 GCA_964468055.1 uncultured Caldisericales bacterium | reverse complement strand
ATAATTACAAAATCAACTACGGAAGCTATTAAAATGTTGTAAGGTGAGGGAACTGCATTGGGTGCCCCGTGAGTTCTAAGTATAAAGAAATCGCTTATGATGATTTGAAGCGATTCCATAATAAAGTAAATAACAGTGGCCTGAAAAACATTTTTCAGCGTGAATTTTTCGTAAATATACGAAATTACAGCAATCAGTGCAAAGAAAATAAACCCGAAAACGTTTCTTGCAATTCCGCTGAAATATTGGGAAAGCATTGTGTTAAAAGAAAACGGGTTGGGCTGAGTGGAAGAAGACGCAATGACAAAATACGAAAGCAGGGCAAATGCTATGTTGAATACAGAAAAGATAACTGCAGTTTCGGCTATTATGCGGTTGTGTTTTCTATTTGCTGCATGCTTTGAGGGGACGAATCCTGCGAAGAAATAAATAATTGCAAACGTTACAAGTGTTGTTATGGCATAACCTACAAACCACTTTATGCCCGGAGGTGTTTCTGTCAGTAAAATAAATGTTCTGTAATTTAATTTTCCGAGAATGTCAGGGTTGTTTACCCAGCGCGCTGCTGTAATGCCTGCAAGCAAATATAGAGCCCCGCCAATAGGCATATACAATCCTGCAAGGGTTATCCACCACCATGTTTCACAAAACTTTTTCCATCCGTACGCCACGCTCATTTTTATGTTTTCCATACCTGCCTCCTGCTTAATTATAATTATTTTTCTAAAAATAAAAACGTTTATTAAAGCTGAAAAGGCTGATTTTATTGTGCATGGCACTCGTAACTGTAAATTTGCATTTCCATATAAACCTGCCACTCTCTCCTTAAATTTCCCCACAAATTGCTATTGCAAAAAAGCCGAAACTATGTAAAAATATAAGTATGGAAAATGCGATAACATTAACAATAAAAAACCTTGGTATCGGATATATAGTGCTTACTATAGTTGATGTTCTTTTGGTTGCACTTATGATTTATTTTGTACTAAAGGCAATTCAGCATACGCGTACCTTGCAGCTTGCGGAAGGTATAGGCCTATACTTTATAAGTGTTTCTGTGCTTGCAAAACTCAGTAATGTTTCACATCTTATTACGGTTGCTTTTATAATGAATTGGCTTTTAAAATTTTCGGTTACTTTTCTTCCTTTTCTTCTCGTTGTGGTGTTTCAGCCTGAGCTACGGAAATGGTTCACCGGACTTGGAAAAGGTGTTTTTATCGAGTCGCGGGAAATGAGCGAAGAAGATTTTAAAACGGTTATAGAGGAAATCGTAAAAAGTGCAAAATATCTTTCTTTGAATAAAATCGGCGCATTGGTCATTATTGAACGTTCCGTGCCATTAAATGATTACATAGAAACGGGAGTGTCTATTAAATCCCTTGTTCGTACGGAACTTCTTAACACGATATTTTTTCCGAATACCGCTCTGCATGACGGTGCGGTAATAATCCGCGGAAGTAAGATAGAGGCGGCACGTTGTGTCCTCCCGCTATCACTTGACGAATCACTCGACAGGGAAGGTGTAGGTACAAGACATAGGGCGGCGGCTGGTATTACCGAAGAAACGGATGCCGTGGCTGTTGTAGTTTCCGAGCAAACAGGTATTATATCAATGGCGTTGAAAGGGAAACTTACAAGATACCTTAGTCCTCTGGAGCTTAGAGGGATGTTACTTGTTATTGCAAAACCTAATATAGGCAGGAAGGAGGCAGAACCCGTAAAGAAATGAAAAAGTTTTTTTCCAAATTTTTGGATATACGAGTGCTTTCCTTAATTTTTGCAATACTTATATGGTATTACGTAATTGGAGTTCAGGGACCAATAATCACACGAACATTTAAGGTACCAATAACTACAATAAATCGTGAAAGTGGGGTTTTTATTACAGATAGTCCGGGATTTGTGAATGTTACGGCGGAAGGTTCCAGCAAGGTAATTCTTGGTGTAAAACCGTCTGATTTTACAGCACTTGTAAACCTTGCAGGAAAAACCGAAGGAGAATTTTATCTCTCTACGGATGTAAAGCCTCCAACGTCTTCGGTAAAAATCAAAACTGTTTCTCCTGAAAAGGTAAAAATCGGTCTTGAAAAAATTGCAACGGAAAAGATGCCATTAATTGTAAAGTTCAAAGGTAAAGCAAGTGAAAACTTTATCCCGGCTATGCCCATCGTATCGCCCGATACGGTAACAATCACGGGTCCTGCTAGCAAACTTGACAAAATTGAATCAGCCGTTGTAGAAGTGGATATTACCGGCATAGAAAGTGAAACGACACTTATTCTACCGGTGCAACTTACATTAAAGGATAATGCTAATATAAGCGACGTGCAGGTAAATCCGTCGAGTTGTGCGGTAAAAATAACAGGTAACAATCCCGTTATATCAAAAATCGTTCCTATTATTCCTAAAATTACAGGTCAGCCATTTCAGGGATTCGGAGTAGAGTCTGTCTCCGTAAACCCTATTTCAGTTACATTAAAAGGAGCGATGAATGGTTTGTCCGGTGTAAACTATATAGAAACAAGTCCTGTTGATATTTCCGGTGTGACTAAAACAAAGGCCTACACAATACCTTTAAATATTCCGCAAGGAATTGATGTAGTAAATAATAAAAATTGTACGTTAACCGTAACTATTGCTCCGGTTAAAAAACTTGAAATTACAATACCGCTTACTGTAAATTATGATTCCGTAAATTATGATGCGGAAATTTCCGAAAAAAATGTAAAAGTTGTTGTAATGGGGTTTGAGGGTGCATTAAAAACCATATCGCAGGCTTCTGTTACCGCTATTGTTGATGTTTCCAAATTTGCTAAAGGTACGTATACCGTGCCGGTGCGGGTAAATGGCCTTCCGACAAATACGGCAATAAGTATCATTTATCCGGAGGTCGTGCATATTACTTTAACCGATAAAGGTGCCGGATAATTATGATTTATTGTGCATATCTGAATGGAGTTCATTTAAAAGTTTTTGAAGAAAGTAACATCATAGTGAATATTAAAATTGTAGACAGATGTATGGGCGTTCAAAATAAGATACTTGAAAAAGCGATTTTATCTTTCTGCAAAGGAAATAGAAATGCTGTTAAATATTATCTTGATGTGCATGAAAATCTCAAGATTATATACAGGAAAGCCCAGGAGATTCCTTTTGGAAAAGTTATTTCTTATGGCGGATTGTCAAAAGCAATCTTCGGTAATATGCATTATTCGCGCTTTGTAGGGTATGCAATGCATGTAAATCCTTTGCCTATTATTATCCCATGCCACAGAGTCGTGAGAAGCAATGGAGAAGTAGGAGGATTTAGTTCGGGTACAGGTAATAAAATAAAAATGCTTGAGGCAGAAGGGGTAAAAATTACAAATGGCAGAATTGGGTCCATATATTTTACTGATCTCTAAACCGTTCGGCATCACATCTTTTCAATTCACAGACAAAGTACGAAAAATACTTAAAGCAAGAAAAGCAGGACATACGGGCACCCTGGATCCTATGGCAACCGGACTTATGGTAATTGCTCTAAATGGTGCGACACGATTCATACCTTTTATTAATACAAATGCAAAAGAGTATGTGATTCAAGTTTTATTCGGTGTTGAAACGGATACGGATGATATCACCGGGAACATTATAAACGAAAACAACGCAGTACCTGATATTAATGCAATTAGAAAAGCGCTTGGAAGTTTTACCGGTAATATAAAGCAGAAGCCCCCTATTTTCTCTGCGAAAAAGGTAAAAGGAAAAAGACTTTATAAATATGCAAGAGACGGAGAAAATGTTGCCGAAATAAAAGAAGTAGATATAAATATTTACAGGATAGAGGTACTTTCGTTTAATAGAAGTAAATTGAATTTGCGGGTACTTTGTTCAAAGGGTACCTATATGAGATCTCTTGCAAGAGATCTCGGGCACTTGCTGAATACATTTGCTACGCTTTCGGCAATTTCCAGGACACGGGTGGGTAAGTTTTCCATTGAACAGGCGACATCATTATCTTTTCTGAGTTTTGATAAAAAGAGAGGTTTTATAAAAATGGAAGATGCGATAGATTTACCATCTATTACGATAAATAATAAAAACAAATTTATGAATGGAGTTGATATTGAAACAAACTTTATTATTGTTAGGGATAAAAAGGGAAGTTTTCTCGGTATAGGTAAAATTCAAGATGGTAAAATTCATCCTGATAAGGTTATAAATGAAAATATATAAATTCGAAGAGAGCATACCGTACGAAACCGCAATTGCAATAGGAATGTTTGATGGAGTACACAAGGGGCACCAGCTTCTTATAAAAAAAACAATTGAAATTGCACATACAAAAAAACTTACACCGGCAGTTTATACGTTTTTTAAGCATCCTTTAAAAGAGGCAAATAGAAAATATATTCTTCTTTTTGAAGAAAAGATGTTAATGTTGGAACATTTTGGAGTAAATACTGTTTATGTTGCCGACCTTAATAAAGATTTTATGAAAATGAGTCCTGAAACATTTTTTAAAATGGAAGTTTGTGGAAAGGCAAATGCAAAAAGTATTATAGTCGGAGAAAACTTTCATTTCGGGAAGAACAGAGAAGGCAATGTAAGACTTATGCTGACGTTTGGCAAGAACAGCAACATAAATGTTTTTCCGGTGTCTCTCTCATATCATAATGGAAAACCGATAAGCAGCTCTCTTATTTATAATCTTATAACAATAGGGAATATAAAGGAAGCCAATGAACTTCTGGGTTATGCATTTTTCCTTTCAGGCAAAGTTATCAGAGGGAAGGGTATTGGCAAACTTCTGGGGTTTCCCACGGCAAACCTTGCGTATTTCGATGGGTTCAAAGTGATTCCCAAAAGGGGTGTTTACGTGACTGCGGCTGAAGTGGAAGGGGTGATTTACCAATCTGTCACTAACGTAGGATTAAACCCGACGTTTGAAAACTCGCAGAACATCAAAGTGGAAATTCACTTTATAGGTAAAAATATTGACCTATATGGAAAAATAATGCGTCTGCATTTCTTAAAGCGCATTAGGGATGAAAAAAAATTCCCCTCTCCCCAACTTTTGATTGAGCAAATTCAAAAGGATACTCTGAGTGCAAAAGATTTTTTTAAAAAAGGAAATCCGGTAAGGGCTTTATAGATAAATGCAGCCGTTGCTACCTTTTAACGATGTATACGACAGAGGAGAACATATATTTTACGAAATAAGTAAAATTTATAAACTTTTATAGGAGGTTTAATTGTTAAAAAAAAGTAATGGAACAATCGGAGCCGTACTGTTTATTTTGGGTAGTATGGTTGTCTTTATAAATGCCGTACTTCAGGCGGGAAATGTATCTGCTGTATTTACCGGAATACTTACGATCTCAACAGATATTTTATATATTTTGGGCGCATTATTTCTTCTTATGGAGTTTAAAACCATTACCGAGAAATTGCTTATGCGTGATACGAAAAATAAATTTATGTTCGGGTTCGGAATATATGTAATTTCTATATTGCTTTCTATGGTTTCGTTTTTTCTCAAATCTTCAGCAGCCTCCTATAACTCGTCATACCTATCCGTTGCTATAGGGACCTCGCTCTTTTTGGCGTTGGTACTCATAATACTTGCCCTTTTTCATCTGGGAGAAGTTTTGAAAATTCGTGATTTCAAAATTGCGGCAGCGCTCTTTATTGTTATGGTTATTGTGCCGCCTTTTACCGGGGCAGATGGAATGATTTTTACACATCACAACGGCATTATCACTCCGATACCAAATATTTTTATTGCGGCAATGTACCTTTTAGGCACTTTGTTCCTGCTTATTACATCCGTTCTTCTGCTGATCGGTTTTAAAAAAATCGGACAGTACTTACAACTGAAACAATCTTAACGTGCAATTCTATTCCCGGGAGGGAATAAAACGTTCCCCGAACTTTTTCAGCATAATTGGTGTTGCAAGTGCTGTAATCATTGCCATAAAAACAATTGAAGAATAAATATTTCTATTTATTATTCCCTGCATAAGCGCTATATTCGCCACAATAAGTTCTACGGCAGCTCTTGCATTCATCCCTATACCTACAACAAAAGATTGCTTTATTGGAATGCCTGAAATAAATGCACCAAACCCTCCACCTACGATTTTCCCTACAAATGCTACGGCTACAATTATAAGTAACGGCAATCCGAAAGCCTCTTTCGAAAATATAACTGAAAAACCTGTCCAGGCAAAGAAGAGGGGCGCAAAAAATCCCCATATCCAGCGTTCAATTGAATCAGATTCCGTCTTTCTAAGAAAAGTACGTACTGTAATTCCTCCGATAAACGCACCTATAATCACATGAAGGCCACTCATATAAGCAAGCATTGAAAAAATGAACACCCACAGTAAAACAATGGATAACCTCTCATTTACAGAGAGCCTTTCTGTTTTGCCAAAAACAAAGTTTCCTATGATTGGCCCGAGCCATACTGAGACCCCTACAAATACGATAGGTACTGTAAATACTTTTACAATGGTTACTGCGTTTGGAATTGAGCCTGTCGTGCTGATGCTTGTTAATACAGAAAGAAGAATGATACCAATAATATCATCTACAACAGCAGCACCCACAATTGTAATACCTGCTCTTGTGTTAAGTTTTCCTATTTGTATCAAAGTTGCAACAGAAAGTGCAACAGCAGTAATGGAAACAGATGTCGCAATGTAAAGAGATGCGGTAAATGAAAGATGCAAAATGTATATGGAAGTGTAATATCCGAGGGCAAAAGGAGTAACTACACCAAATACTGCTGTAAGAGTTGCGCTCTTTCCTGCACGAACCAGATCGGAAATATTTATTTCAAGCCCTGCGCCAAGCATCAAAAACACCCCGCTAAAATCTATTAACGACTTCATAAAAGGGCTTGCTTCCTCATGCGAAAAGAACCGCAGTATTTCATGTCCCTCCGGTACAAATATGCCCGGTAAAATGAGCAGCATCAGTGGGCCAACGACTATTCCGCCAAATATCTCCCCTACAATCTGCGGTTGATTAAGGCGGATTGCAAGGTGTCCGAAAAACAAAGCAGAAGCAAGCAATAAAAATGTATATACAAAGACATCCATTTCAGGCTTCCCAGATAGCCTTTATGATTTCCAGGCAATTTAAATCACCTATAACCTTTTTATTCTTGTTAACAACCGGCAGTTCCTGGTAGTCACCTGCCACCATTTCTTCGAGTACATTTTTTATATCATCATCCTCGAACACGTAAACGGGCGGGTGCATTATATTCTTTGCAGTTTTTGCAGTAGAGATTTTCAATGCATCAAATGCATCTTCTTTACGCAATGTCTTTTTACCTTTCAGTAAATGGGTTACCTTCAATACTATGCTTGTTGCTATAATACCGGAAAGAATTCCCTTACTGTTTACAACATACACGCTTCGTGAACATGGATCGCTAAGTAGTATATTTATCACATTTATTACAGGTTCATTCTCTCTTACAACAGGCAGCTTTGTTGTAATATATTTATATACTTCTTTTACTTTCATTTTAACCCTCCTTTTCATTCCCAATAAGTTTAGCACGGTCTTTAATAATTTTATAAAGTATTGACAGATTAAAAATTTAAGTTATAATACTTTAAAAAACAAAGTACTTTAAATTAGGGAGGTAAAAATGAAGAAAGAGAAAACGGGAAAAGAAGAAATTAAAGAAGAAGAGATTAAGGAAATGATGAATGACATTAAGGTGCTAAGAGAGATGCTAACTTCGTCAAAGCAATATGCTCGTCCTCTTTTGCTTATGTTTGCGTGGATTGGTTTTGCTGTGTCAGTTTCGTATATTATATTTCAGATTATAGTGTTGCGTGATGGATCAATAGACCTCTGGTCTTTGGTTGTGTGGGTTGGCCTCGCCGTAGCGATTTTAGCGATCTTCACCTATTTTTCCAGAAAGGCAAAATCCGATTATAAAGTAAGAGCAGGATTCTCGAGTATTGTCGCAAAGACCTGGTTTTTTGCTATTTTTGTTGCTGTATTTATTCAAATTCTTCCATCAAAAATAAGCCCATTTTATTTTATGTACCATTCCTACTTTATCTGGTTTATTGCATATGCATTTGCCCTGTTTGTTACTGGTATAGTATATTCTTTGAATTTCTTTACGGTGAGCGCATTTGTTCTTCTTGCAGCTATTCCTGTTACGCGCTTATTTCCTTGTTGCGAGTTTGCCGTAGCTGGCATCTTTTTGGGTGGATCTATAATGATACCTTCTTTAATTGGGTATAGAGTTTTGAAAAATGATAAATAAAATTTTTGATTCAACTCCAAGGATACAGATTCTTACTTTACTTTCTATGCATAATAGAATTTCATTTACAGAAATTAAAAAGACGTTGAGCGTATCCGATGGAAATTTATCCGCGCATCTTAGAAAATTAGAAGAAGCGAAATTTATAAAAGTAGAAAAAATATTTATCAGGAGAAAACCGAAAACGCTTTATCAACTTACTGATGTTGGCAGAAAAGAATTTATTGCTTATCTCAGTAAAATGGAAAAAATATTAAAAAAATTGAAGGAGGTAAAAGATGAATAGAGAAGAAGCAAAAAAAAGAGTAGCCGATTTAAGGGGTTTTTATAAGCACTTATATTCCTACATTGCTGTAAATATTGTGCTTATTATCATTAATCTCGTGACATCCCCGAAAGATTTATGGTTTTACTGGGTGACTGTATTTTGGGGTATTGGGATTATCCTGCATGCATTCCGTGTATTTGGAAAAAACAGAATTCTTAGTAAAGACTGGGAAGAGCGCAAAGTAAATGAAATTATGGAGAAAGAGAAAGAGCATAAAGAAGATGGTGATTAGATATGCATGATTTACATTAAAATAGGCACGTTTAGTAAGCAACATCCTACTATTATCCGGGGCCATCAGGGGATTTCTTCAAAAAATATTTTCCTATTCTCATTTTAAAGAAATCAGTTATAATGTTACCTATGAAAAGATATGATGTAATAGTTGTCGGTGCAGGGCATGCAGGTGTCGAAGCAGCACTTGCATCTGCACGAATTGGTGCGGAAACCCTTCTTATAACAATAGATAATGATGCAATCGGATGGATGCCGTGCAACCCTTCCATTGGCGGGCCGGGTAAAGCACAGGTGGTACGTGAGATAGATGCATTAGGTGGCGCTATGGCACTTAATACCGATGCAACGCTTACTCAGATTAAGGTACTGAACACGTCTAAAGGGCCGGCAGTATGGAGCTTGAGGGCGCAATGCGATAAATGGCTTTATTCACTTGGAATGAAGGAGCGAGTGGAAAACCAGAATCATCTTCACCTCAGGCAGGGGCTTGTAGAACATTTATTAGTAAAAGGGCAGAAAATAGAGGGCGTAAAAGTTGCGGATGGAGCTGAATTTTATGCAACATCTGTCGTGATTACAGCAGGAACATATTTAAAAGGCAGAATTTACATATCGAAATGGTCGCAGTCTGCGGGAAGATGGGCAGAACCACCTGCAAACAGTCTGCCTTCTCAGCTGAAAGAGCTTGGGTTTACAATAGGGCGTTTCAATACGGGGACAACTCCTCGTGTTGATAAACGTACTATAGACTTTTCAAAATTTACAATAGAAGAAGGGGATGAAAAGCCACTGCACTTTTCGCTTTGGAATGAACCTAAAGTATATAAAGAACAAATTCCTTCATATCTTGGTTGGACAAATGAGAAAACAATCGAAGTAACCCGTAAATATTTAAATCTTTCTCCCTCCGTAATGGGCATAATGGTAAAAACAGGGCCGCGTACTTGCCCTTCCATAGAGGAAAAAGTTCGCTGGTTCCCGGACAAAACACGACACCAGTTTTTCCTTGAGCAGGAAGGATTTCATACAAATGAAATTTACATGCAAGGCATGTATATGTCTATGCCTTATGATATGCAGCTTGAAGTGCTTCATACAATTCCGGGGCTTGAGAATGTGGAAATCATCCGTCCCGCATATGTTATTGACTACGATTACATTATTCCGACACAGCTAAATTTAACATATGAAACAAAGCTTATCGAAGGATTGTTTATTGCCGGGCAGCCAAATGGCACTACAGGATATGACGAAGCGGCAGGTCAGGGATTACTTGCCGGGATAAATGCGGCCCTTAAAGCAAACCGCAAACCCCCGTTTGTGTTGAAACGTAGCGAAGCATACCTTGGCGTTATGACAGATGACTTGCTCACAAAAGAATTGTTTGAACCTTACCGCATTACACCGTCTCATTGCGAATATCGCCTTCTTTTAAGGGAGGACAACGCAGATCTGCGATTAACGCGAAAAGGTTATGAGATAGGCGTTGTAGAAGAGTGGAAATATAAAAAAGTATTGGAAAAGGAAAAAATGATTGACAGGGCAAAAAGAACACTTGGAAGCATTACTCTAAATCCGAATAGGGAAACGCTGAAGCATCTGGAATCTCTAAAAATCAAAGAAATAAACAAACCCGTGTCACTTATAGACCTTCTTAAAAGGCAGGATTTTACGAAAGAAGATTTGCGAAAACTCAATCCCGAATTTGAAAATTATCCTGACGAAATTTTAGAAGAGATAGAAACTGAGGCAAAATACTTCGGTTATATTGTAAGAGAAAAAAATAAAGTAAAGGAATTTGGGCGTTTGGAAAGTTTTAAAATACCAAAAGAGTTTGATTATGAAGTTGTCCCCTCCCTTTCAAAGGAAGGAAGAGAGCGTCTCGAGCAAATAAAACCGGAATCGATGGGACAGGCAATGCGCATTTCAGGCGTGCGTCCATCGGACATACAAACATTACTGCTATATTTTAAATCCGGAAAACAACAGTGAAAATTTTAATTCTCTACTTCAGCGGAACAGGGAATACGCACTTTGTTGCAACTGTGATCAAAGAAGCTTTATCAGATGAGTTAGTAAAAATTTCTCCCGTGGAAACGTTTAGTCCTCTGAAAATAAAGAACTTTGATATTCTTATCTTCGGATTTCCAATTTACGGTTGTAAAATGCCGGAATTTCTAAAACAGTTTGCAGATAAGTTCACCATTCCTAAAACAAAAAAGATGATCCTTTTTTCCACATTCAGTCTTAGTTCCTGCAACGCAATGAAATATACAGCAAATTATTTTACCGAAAAAGGTTTTAACGTAATCTATGCAAAAGGAATAAAAATGCCAGGCTCTGACGGATTGTTATTGGTAAAAAGGAATTCGTCATCCGTAAAAAGGCTCTCTGAGAAAAATTTCAAAGATGATAAAAAAATAAACAACCTTGTGAAGGAAATAAGAGAAGCTATTTATAAAAAGGACACTAAACCTGTAATTCAACAGAATGTGTTTTTCGATTTAATTGCACCTATAAATAAAATTCCTCATTTTTTAGAAAGAAAAATCGCAGATAGGCTGTATGCAAATGAAAAATGTACGCATTGCGGAATTTGCGAAGCGGTTTGCCCCACGGATAATATCAAAGTAACAAAAGAAAAAGTAATTTTTGGAAATGAATGCGTGCTTTGTTTGCGTTGCATAACTCAATGCCCGGCAGAAGCGATACAGATAGGAAATTTTACAAAAGGTACGGTACGCTGGAAAGGCCCTGATCATAATTTTAATGCGTATTTGTTGCTAAAGGGAAATAGTAAATGATGAAGTTGTTTTTGTATTGTGTCCTAAAATCTCCATCCTCTTAACCATGTTTTCATAAAAATCTTGTTCAAACCTATGTATAAGTTTAGAAACATATGAGACTCCTGTAAATGTATTATACTGTACAAAGAAGTATGGTAAGGGATAAATGAATAATAACTACACACAGGAGGCTGAGGACAATAATGTTTAATTACAAAAAGAATAAAGGCAAGATGCTGAAAGGAAAAGTGCTGCCTATTTCTGATAGTACAGTCTCACATTTAAGAAATGCTTCTTTATTCTCAAATAATGATAAAGCACAGTTCAGACTAAAGGTAATAGAGTTTGCTAATGAATATGGAGTTAAAGCAGCAACAGATGCATTCAATGTATCAAGAGCAACCATATATAGATGGAAGAAGATGTTAAAAGTTAAGATGTTAAAAGTTAACAATGGTAAGTTAATCAGTTTAATACCTAAATCAAGGAAGCCCAAAAGATTAAGAAAGATGATGGTAGATCCTGAGATTATATCGTTCATAAGAAAAACAAGAGAAGAACATCCAAGAATAGGTAAAGAGAAGTTAAAACCATTACTTGATAAGTATTGCAAAGAAAGAAACATAAAAACCATATCTATTTCAACAATAGGTAGAATCATCAAAAGGTATGATATGAGATATACACCCAAAGAGATTGGATACCACAACCCAAGCAGTAAATGGGTAGTAAACAAAAGATTGAGGAAAAATAACAAAGTACATACTAACAGGGTAAAGCATTCCCCTGTATCCAGCAACTTAGGTTATATAGAGATAGACACAATAGTGAAGTTCATTAACGGCATCAAGAGGTATATACAATGCAGT
>CAYYKP010000030.1:0-13286 GCA_964468055.1 uncultured Caldisericales bacterium | reverse complement strand
TCGCATTTGCGAAGGATCTATCTTTTGCAAAGAACATAAAAAGACAAAAGCAAGGTTGCCACAGTCGTTTCACTTCCTCGCAATGACGAAATAAAGACGGGGTTCTTCGGATCAGAAAGACAGAGTAGTGGAGATTTTTCTCTATTGCTTATGATAACTTCCACATTACTTCTGCGAGTGCGGAGCACAACAGTCTCTCTTTTAATTATTTTTACATGGAAAAACCGGAAGAATTAAGTAACTATGATGAAACTATAGATATAAATATATTCTAAAATTACTCAAGCATACCTGAAGCTAAATATTGGCAAAAAATAGGAAAGCCCCCTGGGGGATGGGGGCATAATATTTGATCTTTTTTAAAAAGGAGGAAGAAATGAAAGTTTATAAATAAACTTTCACAAAGTCCTTGCGCAAGACCAAAATGTATTATACAGAAAAATAATTCCTTGTCAATAGTTTTTAGAACAATTTTTAAAATCATTATTGAAAACGTCAACAATACGTTGAATTACCGACTTATCCGCAATTATAATCCCTACTTCACGGTTTTTATCCATAGAAGTAGAAGAGAAATTTATAGACCCTACATATGCTGCAGCCCTATCAACAACAATAACTTTGGCATGCACAAAAGGACTGCTCAAATATCCGACATGAACTCCATTTTGGGATAAATATTTACCCGCATCACCATTACTGGTTATGTATTCCGGAGAAGCAAGAATTACATTTACCTTTATTCCCTGTTTAGCCTTCTCAATAAGAAAATTTTCTACATCACTGTCTTCCATTTCTTCTGCATAAACAAGAATTTCTGTTTTTGCACTATCCAAAAGGCCTTCAATTTTTTCTCTGGAATTTTCAGGGCTTATAACAAGAGTATCTTTTACAGGAGAATACGGTTTACGGTCCCAATCCGCCTGGAAAATATTTTCTAAGGAGTTCACTTCCTTTCCAGATGTCGTAATAATACCAAACTCCCTATTTTTTGTAAAAGAGCTCTTCGTAAGATTCATGGTTAATATGTATCCTGTTTTGCTATCTACAACAAGAAATTTTGAATGTGTAAAAGTATAAACTCTATTAGACCACTTAGTTTGAACACCATAATGTGAAAGGTTATCTTTTACATCTTTATTTGCGCCGTATCCTTTATAGGGATGCTCTTCCAGAATAACACGCACATTTACTCCTCTCTTTTCCGCATTGATAAGAGACTGAACTACATTTTTGTCGGACAAAAGATATACCTCAAGATCTATACTCTTTTGAGCATTTTTAATACTGTCGGTAATCGGATAATTATTATCTTCAGGTTCCACTATCAACTTTACGTTTTTAACGCCTTCGGGATAATGCTGCGGAACAAAAATCATTGATAAGTGAGGAAATAAAAAACCATAAACAACAAAAGCAACTACTACCAAAAATGTTAGAAACAAATTAAAATAAGCCTTTTTCTCTTTACCTGTCATGTATAACTCCTTTTTTACTTTTTGCTACATTATAAACAAAAACTGCTTTTGTTTATAATAACTTTTATGTTAAAATTAAAACAATGATGAATACAACAAAAATGTATAAAATTATAATAAAAGTAATGGAAATAAGGGGAAGCGGAAAATGTTCAGCCGGATTAAAAGTTGGAGATAAATTTGAAATAGATAAAAATGGCCAGCCGGTACCAGCCAATTTCTGTGGTTGGGCATTTAATACTTTATGGCCTTTTATTACATCAATGCGATACGGGGGAATATTGCCATGGGAAAAGGATCCAAATAAAGCCTATATATCCTGCCCTGACCCCGATAGCACAGTTATATTCGAAATCTCCCGAGTAGAAGATAATAGAGATTATGAGAAATTACCAGCATTTTAAAAAATGGAAAAAGAACGAACACGGTTTGAAAATTTATTTTTAGAACTGTTTATTCTCCTATCACTTGTAGGACTTGCCTATGTTTTTTACAAAAAAGAAGTTGCTTCGACTGCTGTTATTGCTGCACTATCAGTAAAAAATTTACCATACTATACATTTCGGTCTCTTCTCCGAATGAGCATAGCCTATTTATTTGCTCTAATTTTTTCTTTAGCCTACGGTTTTGCAGCAGCTACCAGTAAAAAAAGAGCAGCAGTGATGCTCCCTATCTTAGATATATTCCAGTCGGTTCCCGTGTTAGGTTTCTTTCCGGCCGCTATATTTTTCTTTGTTGCAATAATCCCAAACAAAATCATAGGAGTGGAAGCAGCATCCATATTTCTTATTTTTACTTCTCAAGTATGGAATATGGCTTTTGGTGTATACGAAAGCCTTACTACTATTCCAAAAGATTTAAAAGAAGCATACAACTTTTTTGATCCGCAAGGAAAACTTTCTTTCATAAGAATGTATTTCCCCGCAACAATTCCTAAGCTTATTTACAACAGCATTATAAGTTGGAGTAACGGCTGGTATTTTCTTGTTGCCTGTGAAATATTCGCAGTGGGCAGCGCTTCATATAGGCTTCCAGGAATAGGAAGTTTTATTATGGAATCCGCATCGGAATCAAAAATAGGACTTACATTATTAGGCATAGCCGCACTAACGGTTGTAATTATATTTTTAGATTTGTTCATCTGGAAACCACTATCACAGTGGTCAAGAAGATTTCGTTATAGCACATCTCCCGGAGAGGAAGAAGAAACAGAGGTATGGGAAGTTGTAAGTCTATTCTGGGAGTTCATTGGAAATATTTTAAGAAAAATAAGAAAAGGAATTATAAAAAGAAATGGAAAATTTTCTCCGGGTATGTTTACTTTCTGGCACAACAAAAAGACAAAAGCATTCATACGATTGACAAATAAAATTTTAACCGCTGTTATAATCATCCTGTCGGCCGTATTATTGTACAAAGTTGTACTTGCAATTCCGGTACTCTTCAAATCATTAAGCTTAGAAGATATTCTACTATCACTAAAATCAATACTATACTCATTTATCCGTTTATTGATAGCTTACCTGATATCTCTTGCATGGACCGTACCGGTAGCAGTATTTCTTTTTTATCACCAAAAGAGCGCAAAAGTTATTTCACCGATTTTACAAATACTTGCTTCTATCCCTGCAGTATCACTTTTTCCTCTCATTCTTTACTATTTTATACGTTTTCCCCACGGATTGGATTTAACCGCAATTGCTTTAATTCTTACGGGAATGCAGTGGTATATACTGTTTAATGTATACGGAGGATTGAAAGCTATTCCAAATGATTTAAAAGAAGTTGTTGATTCTATAGGATTAAAAAAAATGTCAAAGTTTAAGCGTCTATTACTACCAGCCTCTTTACCCTCGCTTATGACCGGAACAATCACTGCATGGGGCGGAGGATGGAATGCGCTTATTATAGCTGAATATATTTCGTTAAAAGGAAAAGTTTATTCTGTAACAGGAATAGGTAGCCTATTAGATAAATCGCTTGCAAATGGAAACCAGAGCCTCTTTGTCATATCGTTATTTCTTATGGTGCTTACAATATTCCTTATTAATCATTTTGTTTATAGGCCCCTTTATGATAAAATCGTAGAAAGATTCAATATGGAGGGATAATTGGAAATATTAAATTTAAATAATATAGTGCAGCTTTTCCCTTTGAAAAACAAAAAGGTAGTCGTTCTTGATGATATAAATCTTACCGTGAATGAAGGAGAATTTGTCGCACTGGTTGGACCTTCGGGATGTGGAAAAAGTACGCTTCTTAGAATCATTGCCGGGCTCGTAAAACCAAGCAGAGGAAGTATAATATTCAGAAACAAGAAAATTAATGGGATAAATTCAAATATAAGTATAATATTTCAAACATTCGGGCTTTTACCGTGGCTGGATGTTACTGAAAATATAACCCTCGGCCTTGAAGCACGTGGAATTAGTCCGAAGGAACGGTATAGAAAAGCATTCAAATATATAGACTTGGTTGGTTTGGAAGGCTTTGAAGAAGCGTATCCCAGAGAACTTTCGGGGGGAATGAAACAGCGAGTAGGAATTGCACGCGCACTTGTCATGGAACCGGAACTTCTGCTAATGGATGAACCTTTTTCCGCGCTTGATGCGTTTACCGCACAGAACCTCAGAGAAGAAATCCTCAGGTTGTGGAGCTCTGGGAGGCTATCCCTTAAATCCATCATAATGGTCACTCATAACATAGAAGAAGCAATATACCTTGCGGACAGAGTTATTGTGCTTTCCACACATCCGGGTAAAGTTATAGGAGATATAAAAGTTTATATTCCAAGGCCGCGTGACAGAGATAGTATTGAATTTAACAAACTTTATGATAAAATATACTCAATGGTTGTTACAACCAAAATATGAAGAGGAGGTGAACCCTGAACGGGGAAACTAATGGATGATGTATCACCGTTACCTGATGTAGAAATCGGAGAAATCATTGGAATGATTGAATATTTGAACGAGGAAGGTGGAAAAACTGATATTTACGAAATAGCAGATGACTTGAACCTTGAGATAGACGATCTTGTTCCAATTATTAAAGCTGCAGAATTTTTAGGATTTGCAAAAGTAGATAATGGAGACTTAATACTTCTGGATGTAGGAAAAGCATTGGTAAAGGGAGACGAAAACAAAAGAAAAATTATTTTTAAGAAAGCTTTAAAAAAATTGCCTGTATTTAAAAGACTTATCAGCATTCTTCTGGAAAACCCTGAGCATACAATTGATAAAAGCGATTTACAGGAGTTATTAAAGCAAGAAATGCCCGAAGAAGAAGCAAAAGTTACTCTAAGGGGTTTGGTAAATTTCGGCAGATACGCCGAACTCATAGGATACAACCCTGAAGATAAAGAAGTCTACTTGGATAAACTTACCGAGGAGGAAAAATGATTGAGAATACTTTTGTAATGGTAAAACCCGATGGAGTAAAAAGAAAACTCATTGGAGAGGTAATAAAAAGGTTTGAGCAAAAAGGTTTGGACATAAAAGAAATCAAAATGAAAAATTTGTCAATAGAAGAGGCGGAAAACCTCTACAGCATGCATAAAGGAAAAGATTTTTTTAAAATATTGATAGATTATACAACTTCAGGGCCTGTCGTACTTATGAAAATACGAGGGGACGAGGCAGTAATGAACTGCAGAATAGTTATAGGGGAAACCCATCCCGAGGAACGGCACGCCGGATCCATTCGCGGAGATTTTTCAACCTGCCTTACAGAAAATGTGGTACATGCCTCATCTTCAAAAGAAGATTCAAAAAGAGAACTAGAATTATTCTTCTAAAAAGTTTGGATTTTAGAATAAAAGTTGTAAAATGAGAGAGGGTGATGGTAATGAAAAAACTTATTTTATGGGTTGCTATCGTAGTACTAATAGTATCTACCGGAGCAGTTGCTTTTGCTTCGCTTACAGATACGGATATTACGGTATCCTTCAGAAATATTAAAATTATTCACAATGGAACGGAAATAAAAACTGAGTTCGAGCCTTTTATATTCAACGGACATACCTATGTCTCCATAAAAGATATTGCAAAAATATTTAATGTTCCCATAGGATGGAATAGCGACAATAACGCCATTATACTTGGTAGCACAGATAAAAATTATTATAATCTTTCTGAAATTCCATTTATGGAGGAAAAATTAAAAGAGCAGGAGGATGGAACATTTATAAATATCGGCTCTTCTTATAATGAAACCCTTTCAGGTACCAGATTTGCCACAATAAAAAATAAAGTTTTTAAAGATGCATTACTGTTTGGAGGAATAAAAAAAGAATATTTCAAATACGAACTAAACGGAAAATTTACAAGCTTTACATTTATAACAGGCGCAACAGATGATTCCATGGCAGTAGGCAAAGATGACTATGCAACTATTAAAATCTACGGCGATTCGAAACTTCTATATTCTTCTCCCCCTTTAAGGCCCGATACAGGCGCTGTGTTTATGGCAATTCCCGTTAAAGGAGTTAACATTCTAAAAATTCAGAAAGAATTAAATGGAACCTCTATTATTAAAACAGCAGTGGCAGACGGGAAACTGGCAACCCTACAGAAATGAGCATAAACATATTTGATTATAAAAATGAAAAAGGCGCGGATTCGTTTACGGTAAACCCGATCGAAGAGCATCACTCCTATACTGTTATAAAACTATCTTATAAAAGCCCTGTTGAAACAATTTATGATGAGAATAATACAGTTGTTTCTTACGTGTACAAACCAAAAGAGAAATGCGATCGTGTTATAATTTTTTTGCATTACCTTTTTGAAAAAGCAAGACTTACACAGAGAATTTTATCTTTATATTCTGTTGCACATAATTTCTGTGCGGTAGAGTTTACTTTGCCTTATCATCTCGAGCGCACGCCGGAAGGCTACAACTCGGGCGAGTTATTCCTTACGGATGACCCTCACCAAAACTTCGAATCATATAGGCAGTCAATAGTAGACTTGAGACTTCTTGCTGATTTTTTAAATTTTAGGGATATTAACAAAATCGGAATAGTAGGGATAAGTATGGGCGCACTCGTCTTAAATACACTTATGGGAGTAGATAATCGCTTCTATGCAGGCATTCCGATTTCAGGTGCAGGGGGGCTTCACTACATTGTTTCTAAAGGAATCAAAAAGAAATATGTAAAGAACGCTTATCTGAAAAAAGAAGGAGAAGATACAGAAGAAGTATTTGAAGAATTGGATACAAGCTTCCATGAGTACATAAAAAATGTATGGAACAGCGGTGAAGTAAAGGAACCGCCTGCTGGAAAGGAATGGTTTTTAATAGATCCTCTAACATATGCAAAATTCAATTCTCCACGTAAAATTTTTATGATTAATGGAGAAATGGATACGGTAATGCCTAAAAAAGCGGTGCTTGAATTTAGAGAAGCAGTGGGAAACCCACCTATAGAATGGCTCCCTACGGTTCACACAACTACTACACTTCTGTTGCCTTTCGTATTTGGAAAAATGTATGAATTTTTTGAAAAAATTCTTTAGGAGGCACTATGAACGAAGAGCTCTTAAAAAAATTAACAAACATTTCTGCGGTTTCAGGGCAGGAAGAAAAAATACATCATATTATTAAAGACGAATTACTTGGGTTTGTTGAAAAAATGGAGCCACTAAAAAACGGCTCTTTTTATGCCTTAAGAAACGGTACACCGGGTAAGTGCACACTTATGTTGGATGCCCACATAGACGAAGTTGGAGCATTTGTCACAGGTGTTACAAAAGAGGGTTTTCTAAGAATATATTCTCGCTCTATCGATGCTAAAGTGTTACCTGGCTCAGTAGTGCAAGTGCAAGGAAGGAAAACCATAAAAGGAGTTATAGGACTTAAGCCTTTTCACCTTGAAAGCAAAGCGGAAGTTAAAAATGCTATCCCCATCGATAAATTATTTGTAGATTGCGGAATGCCTAAGGAAGAAATAGAGAAAATAGTAAGCATAGGAGATACAATATCTTTTAACCCTGACTTTTTACATTTGCAAAAAATTATATCCAATAAATCCATAGATGACAGAATAGGAGTTTACGTAATTATCGAAGTATTAAAAAATCTAAAAAGAAAAAAACCTTTTATAAACATATTAGGACACTTTGCATCACAAGAAGAAGTAACAGGCCTTGGTGCACTGACCTCAACATATTATCTGAAACCGGATTTCGCAATTGCAATAGACGTTTCACATGGTACATCCCCGGGGGTCTCAAAAAGAGAAGCATATGAAATAGGCAAAGGTCCCATAATTTTTGTAGGACCTACGGTCGATGGCATAATACTCCAAAAAATAATGAAAACCGCTACAAAATACAACATTCCCATTCAAAAAGAAGTAGGTATACTGACAGGTACTGACCAGACTGAAATTCAAATTGTGAGAAAAGGTGTTCCGTCAGCAGTTGTAAGTATAGCAGAGAGATATATGCATACCCCGGTAGAAGTGATAGATATGGAGGATGTACAAAAAACCATAAATCTCCTTACTCTTTTTATAGAGGAAATTGATGAAAAATTTATGGAGGCACTGTATGGCGAACATTGAGCTTATAAAAAGATTGAGCAATGCTTTTGGAGTCTCAGGACGCGAAAAAGAAGTAAGAAATATCATAAGGAATGAAATAAAAGGGTATACGGATAAAATTGAAGTTGACGCCATGGGTAACTTGATTGCTCTAAAAAATATGCAAAATAACGGACCTAAAGTAATGCTGAATGCACACATGGATGAAGTCGGTTTGATCATTGATTATATAGAAGAAAATGGATTCCTAAGGTTTAAAAAAGTAGGCGGGATAGATGATAGAGTTCTTGCTGGAAAACGCGTGGTTATCGGTCAAAATAAAACAGCAGGGGTTATTGGTATTAAAGCAATTCATCTGCAGGATAGTGATGAGGAAAAAAGAACAGTACTGTCGAAAGATTTATACATAGATATCGGTGTAAAAAACAAAAAGGAAGCTGAGCAAATCGTACCACTTGGCAGTCTGGTTGCATTCAAAACAGAATTTGAGAAAGTTACGAATGATGCATACATTGGAAAAGCATTTGATGATAGACTTGGATGTGCAATTATACTGGAACTGTTAAAGGAGAAATATAAATTTCCAATACTTGCTCTGTTCACTACTCAGGAGGAAATTGGCCTGCGAGGCTCTGCAGTCGGCACTTTCTCGTATACTCCCGACATATCAATTACTATTGAAGGGACAATATCCGCCGACCTTCCGGAAGTAAAAGAACATCTCGTATGTACAAGAATAAAGAAAGGGCCGGTTATTACGATTAAAGATGGCGGGATAATAACGGATAATAGATTAAGGAATAAACTCATTACGGTTGCAAAAAGGAAAAAAATTCCTTATCAGTTCAAACAAGTTATTGCGGGAGGCACTGATTCATACAGAATACAAATTTCAAAAGAAGGAATAAGGGTCTTAACGATTGCAGTTCCCGTGCGTTATATACATTCTCCCGTATCTTTATTCAATACGGAAGATTATGAAAATACGTTAAATCTTATTAGAGAATTTCTTAAAACGCTCTAAATGGAGGTGCTTATATGAATGAAGAATTTCTTAAAAAGTTAGTGTTTGCATTTGGTCCATCGTCCAAAGAAGATGCCGTAAAAAAGGTGATAAAACAAGAAATCGGAAAAGGTGTTGATGAGGTCTTGGAAGATAAATTCGGCAATCTTGTAACACATATTAAAGGTAATGGCAAAAAATTGATGATTACGGCACATACAGATCAGATTGGTGTAATGGTAACTGATATCGACAAAAATGGCTTTTTGAGGCTAGGCGAAGTTGGCGGATTAAGAAAATCCTTTCTTGTAGGACAGAGGATTTTGTTCGAAAACGGAATAGAAGGTTTTGTATACTACGAGGATAAAAATTCTCCATGGGAAATTAAAGATCCAAAAATAGAAAAGTTATACGTGGACATTGGGGCAAATGACAGAGGTAATGCTAAAAAACTTGTAAGCATTGGCACTCAAGGCACATACAAGCCAAGCTATTACGTTTCAGGAAATAGAATAACCGCACCTGCACTAGATGATAGAATAGGATGTTATATAGCCTCAGAGCTTATAAAATCCGTAAATAGAAAAAAACTTGCCTATGATTTGTACGTCGTATTTACTGTACAGGAAGAAATCGGAGTTAAAGGGGCAAAAGTCTCAACTTACGGAATAACGCCTGACTTTGGGATTGCAATTGATGTAACGGATGCAGGAGATACACCCGAAACACCGCATGTTTCACTTGCTCTTGGGAAAGGACCTGCCATAAAGATTATGGATAGAGGAATGATTACATCTAAAATCATTAAAGATAAGCTCATAGAAACTTCAGAAAAAGCAAAAATACCATATCAACTTGAAGTAATTACGGGAGGTACGACAGATGCCTATGCGATGCAAATTACAAAGTCAGGAGTGGAAACAGGAGCTATCTCAATATCAACAAGATACATACATACTCCGGGCGAAACATTAGATTTGAATGACGTTACGAATGCTATAAAACTTCTCAAAAAATTCATAGAAAAATAGGAGGAACAATATGAAAGGAATATGGAAAAAGTTTCTGGAGGTAAATCTTACAAATGGTAGTGCAACGGTAAAAGAACTTTCTGATGACACTTACTTAAAGTATTTAGGCGGGTTAGGGCTTGCATCAAGATTACTATTTGATTATACGGAACCTCATATAGATCCGCTATCAGAAAAAAACGTACTTGTAATTGCTCCCGGTTTGCTTGTAGGAACAGGTCTTCCGACAGCTTCAAAAACTACGCTTACGTTTAAATCTCCTGAAACAAATGCATTTGGTAGAAGTGTAAGCGGTGCATATCTTGGCGTAGCACTTAAAAAAGCAGGATATGATGCAATAGTAATCACCGGAAAAAGTGAAAAACCGATTTACCTAATCATAGATAACGATAAATTTGTGATTAAAGATGCATCGCCTATATGGGGAAAGGATGCTATCAAAACGCAAGAGATTTTGAGGAAAGAACTGGGAAATGAATTTAGAACAGCTGCAATCGGCACATCCGGAGAAAAACTTCTGCGCATAGCAGATATTGATTTTGAGGAAAGGCAATCTGCAAGAGCAGGCGGCGGTGCGGTGATGGGAAGTAAAATGTTAAAGGCAATTGCAGTGCGCGGCACAAAAATCCCCGAGTATGCAAATACAGAAGGACTTAAAAAAGCAATATTGGAATGGAATAAAAAAATTAACGCTTCTGATGCAAAAAAGTTAGATATGGGATATGGATCAGGAGAATTCTACGAATGGATAAATAAGGAAAGGGGAGTATTTCCCGTAAAGAACTGGCAGGAAAGTATATTTGAAGAAAGTTTTGAAAAACATAAAAATGGAAAATCCCCTCTTGATCCATATTACTGGTCTCCAAAATATACGGAAAAATTACATCCGTGTCCTAATTGCACAAAGCCATGTGGAAGATTCATTTCAATTAAGGAAGGAAAATACGCAGGCACAAGAGTGGAAGGAGTGGAATATGAATTGCTTTACTCTCTCGGAGGCGACCTTGGAATAGATAACATCGAAGCTACGGCAAAGTTAAATGAAATATGTGATCGTGCAGGAGTTGACGGTATTTCTGCAGGAGTTACATTAGCCTGGGCAATGGAAGCATACGAAAAGGGATTGCTCTCAAAAGAAGACACCGATGGTATCGACTTAAAGTTTGGGAATGAAGATGCAGCAATTCAGGCAATGCAAAAACTTGTGAACCGAGAGGGTAAACTTGGAAAACTCCTTGCAGACGGGGTAAAACTTGCTGCAGAAAAATTAGGTAAAGATTCGGAAAAATTTGCACTGGAAATAAAAGGTCTTGAACCTCCTGCATATGACATCAGAGGACTTAAGGGAATGGCTCTTGCAGAGGCAGTATCCGTACGTGGTGCCTGCCATCTTACAGGCGGAATTTATGCACCGGAACTTACAGGTAGCTTCTGGAAACTTACAAACATAGATAGGCTTTCTTCCGAATGGAAAGGATACGAAGTAAAAACAGGAGAAGACTTTATGAGTGTGTACGATACACTTGGTATGTGCAAATTCTCAAGGGGTATTTTCTGGATTGAAGGACTGCTTGACGGCATAAATGCAGTCACAGGAGAAAATTTTGGTGTTGACTGGATTATGGAAATAGGAGAGAGAGTGTATAACCTTGATAAATTATTTAATGTCAGGGAAGGGCTTTCAAGGAAAGATGACTATCTTCCCTACAGAGTAAAAAACGATCCGATAAGCAATGGAATAAGTAAAGGAAACTATGTGAAAGAAGAGGAGCTTCAACATATGTTGGACGAATATTATGTAGCAAGAGGCTGGTCAAAGGATGGAACACCAACAAAAATGAAATTGTTTGAGCTTGGTTTAAATAAAGAGACAAAAAAATTTGGAGCACCTGTTTAAAAAACAGAAATAAGCCAAGAAAAAGGGCTCACAAAAGAGCCCTTTTTTATATATATTACCCATTTAACTTGCTTTTAAGTAAATAAATTTATATAATAAAGAAACTCAAAATGAAAAAAATACCGGAAAGATTAAAAAGTAAAGAAACAAAACATTTTTTAAAAATAAGCATGTACGCTGCTCTTGTAGGAATAGTTGCAGGATTAGGTGCTGTTTTCTTCAGACTGCTCATAGCATTTTTTCATAATCTTTTTTTCTTTGGAAAACTATCCTTTGTATACAATTCGGATAAGGCATTTGTGTCTCCCTTCGGAGCGTTCATAATTATTATACCTGTAGTGGGAGGCTTTATAGTAGCTTTTTTAGTTCAGAAGTACGCGCCTGAAGCAAAGGGGCATGGTGTTCCGGAAGTTATGGAAGCAGTATTAACAAATAAAGGTATCATCAGACCCGTGGTTTCTCTTGTAAAAATATTTGCGACTGCAGTTGATATCGGATCAGGAGGCTCAACAGGAAGAGAAGGGCCTATTGTACAAATTGGTGCAAGTTTTGGCTCTACACTGGGGCAAATTCTTAAATTAAAGCCAGGGGATACAATTTTACTTATTGCAACAGGAGCAGCAGGGGGAATTGCAGGAACATTTAATGCACCTATAGCAGGTGTACTCTTTGCTACCGAATTAATTATTCCCGGGATTAGCGCCGAGAATTTCATACCACTTGTTATATCATCAACAATTGCAACATACATTGCACGCTTTTTTCTGGGAGTCAGGCCTGCATTTATAGTTCCACAATATAGCTTTGTTTCGCCATGGGAGTTTGTATTTTATTTTATTTTAGGGATAATATCGGGTCTTGTAGCAATACTGTTTATAGAATCACTTGCTTACACGGAAATTACATTTGATAAAATAAAAATCAACAAGTACATAAAACCCGCCATAGGAGGACTAATAGTAGGAATATTAAGTTTTGTGCTATTTAAAATTTACGGGAGGTACTTTCTATTCGGAGTAGGATACTCATTTATTTCTTCCGTATTGTCTGATAAGAACTTCCCATTTTTGTTGCTTTTTGCTTTAATTTTTGCAAAAATTATTGCAACATCATTTACCCTTGGCTCAGGAGGGTCAGGTGGTATACTTGCACCATCCTTATTTGTCGGAGCTGCAACAGGTGGGGCATTTGGGATACTGATACATCACTTATTTCCAGCCATTACTGCAAGCCCGGCAGCATATGCACTTATAGGAATGGCAGCAGTTGTTTCAGGTACAACCGGAGCAACTCTTACCGCTATTGTTATGTCATACGAGCTTACTCGTTC
>CAYYKP010000029.1:0-13442 GCA_964468055.1 uncultured Caldisericales bacterium | reverse complement strand
AAACCAAATGGTGCTTCAAATGATAAAGAAAATGAATTATCTTACATATAGTATATTTATTCTTGCGCTAATCTTCATAAACATATTAAAAAACATATTTATAAACATATAAAAATATTTGCTCTGTATCTAAACTTTAAAGCAAGTTCTATCACAATTTAAACTAAGTACAAACCTTATCCCTGGAATTTTCTTATGCTCACTGTCCCTATGATATATTCCTGCAGATTTTCAATCCTGTTTTCCGAAAGTGCACGCAATATACAACTCGTAATTTCTTTGTGTGCCTTATTCGTTTCAAACTCACCAAACAATTCTTTCGCTTTTGCTTTTGTCTCGTAAGGAACAAATGGAGAATTTTTCCTTTTTCTTATTAGAGTATTCGATAAAACATCCTATCTATGCAAAAATATTTTATTAAATCAAAAACCCGCAGTTTTAGACTGCGGGTATAAAGGAGAAAAAAATGAAAAACATTTAAGGCATAGAAATATGCATATCTTTTCCTATACCCGTTAAATTAATGTCTAATACTGCTTTACCGTCTTCCGAACTGAGTGTTGTAACTTCCATTCGTGTTGTATAATCCTTATACGAACCGCTATTTATTACCCATATATATGCATCCATATGACCTTTATCTTTACCGCTTGTAACTTTAGCAGAAATATGGTATTTATTCGTCCTGTATCCGTTCATTGTTTCCGAACCTTCTCTCTTTATGGAATAAGCAGAATCTTTGCCAATAATAGTATCATTGTATTCTTTCGTTGTACTGTTCATCACACCCTCTGCAAATTGTATCGCTGTTTTTGTAAACATCTGCGCAGAATTTGCCGGCAAATTCTGCCACTTATCTCCATCTCCGGACTTCATTTTTGCTTTGTCGCCAACAACATATACATCAAGTTGCACTTTTCCGTCTTTTCCGTATACCGTTATACGCTCTGATTTTCCATAGTCATCCTGAATCATTACTGTTTTTGAACTATCATTACTGTTCTCTGACTTCATTTCAATAGTCGCCTTATAACTTTTCAGTTTTGACAATGATTTAAGCGTATCGGTATTCTCTTTCTTATCCAGAGTAAAAGCAACCCTCTTTGAATCACCAGCCAAGATATTTACATCCTCGCTTGCATTTTCATACCCCTCTTTTTCCACATCAACAGTATAGTTTCCAGGTTTAAGATTTTTTACGGTTACTTCACCGTTACTGTTCGTTGTAACTTTACTTCCATACACTGTTACACCTGCACTGTCAATTGGACTACCGTTGCCGTCCGTTACTCGAATTACAAGCGTTGCGGTTTTCGGTTTATTTTCCTGAGGATTTACGGAAGAGCCGGATTTCCCGCCGCATCCAACAAATAATACCGAAACAAATAATAGTACAATTACTGCTATTAAGACTTTTCTTTTCATATTACTACCCCCTCTATGTTTTTATTAATTATAGCATATAAAGAACGAATGTACAAAGTTATTTTGTAATGCGACAAATTAACTGTTCCGAAGTTATATATGTTTATTGCTAAATTGCCTCGCTAAAATAACTTTGCTATTGACAAACAACGCGAATTAAATATACTTTAAAAAGTTAGGTTTACCTAATTATTAGAACGAAAGGTGGGAAATGATGAATAATATATCTCTTATCGGTTTAAAAGCAGGAGAGAAAGCAGAAATTGTACGGCTTTCAGGAGGCAGAGGCTTTGTAAGAAGATTGCAAGAAATGGGGCTTGTTCCCGGACAAATAATCGAAATTGTAAGAAACACCCCGGTAGGCCCGGTAGAACTTTCAGTAATAGGAACTCATCTTGCAATTGGTCGAGGCATAGCTTCAAAAATCACAGTAAGGCCATTGGAACATGCAAAATAAACAATTTACCATTGCGCTTGCGGGAAACGCGAATGTTGGCAAAAGCGTAATCTTTAACCAGCTTACCGGTGGAAATCAGATTATCGGAAATTGGCCAGGCAAAACAGTTGAAAAAGCGGAAGGATATATAGAGCAGGAAGGAATTAAAATTCGGGTTGTTGATCTTCCCGGAATATATTCTCTTTCCACTTACTCAGAAGAAGAAATTGTTTCAAGAGAATTTGTCGCAAAAGAAAAACCAGATCTTGTAATAAATGTTGCAGATGCGGTAAACCTTGAAAGAAATTTATTTTTTACATTACAGCTCGTAGAACTTGAATCTCCACTGCTCATTGCCCTAAATCAATATGATATTCTTGAGAATAAAGGACTCGAGATAGATGCAAATAGACTTTCCAAAATGCTTGGTATTCCCGTTATAAAAACGGTAGCAGTGCATGATAAAGGGTTGAAAGAATTATTCACAAAAGCAAAAGAACTTCTAATGAAAGGCAAACAAGCAATTAAACCGATAAAGTACGGGAAGGAAGTGGAAAGCCGTATAAGCATCCTAAAAAATGAAATTGAGAAGAAGATGAAAACAGTTTACCCTGCACGCTTTGTTGCAATAAAACTGCTTGAAAATGACCCTCTCATAACGGATGAGGTGCATGATGAAAAAATCCTCAACCTGTCCGAGAAGTTAAAAAAAGAACTTGAGGAAATTCACGGCGAGAATGCAGAAACCGTTATTATATCGGAAAGATATGCAATTGCTTCACGAATAGCGGAGGCAGTGATAGAGAAGAAGGGAAAGATAAAGGTAAGTTTAGGAGACTGGTTCGATAAAATCGCACTGGATAAAGTATTCGGGTATATTTTTCTCATTCTTGCCGTAATTGCAATATTTTATACTGTGTTTAAATTCGGGAGTTTTTTCTCTGATTTATTAAGCAACTGGCTAGAAAGTTTCAAGCCTACATTTATGAAATTGCCATTGTCAGCTTTCTGGAACAAAATTCTATGGAACGGCGTAATGGAAGGCATTATTGCAGGCGTGGGGATTGTTCTTCCCTATATTGCTCCGTTCTATCTGATACTTGCATTTCTTGAAGACAGCGGATACCTTGCTCGTATTGCATTCCTCACTGACAATTTAATGCATAAAATGGGGCTTCACGGAAAGGCATTTATGCCCCTGATGGAGGGATTCGGCTGTAACGTTCCCGCAGTTTTGGGGACACGTATAATGGAACGTGACAGAGATAGATTTATTGCAGCAATACTTGCAACTCTCGTACCATGTTCCGCACGTACGGTAATTGTCCTTGGGTTGGTTGCCGCATTTTTGGGGCCTATCTATGCATTGCTTCTCTATGTATTGGATTTTATATTAATTCTGATAGTGGGACATTTGCTGAACAAATTTATAAAAGGTACACCTTCAGGCCTTATTATGGAAATGCCCCGTTATAGAAAACCTGTTATGAAAATCATACTGAAACAAACATGGATAAGGCTGAAAGATTTTGTCTATTTTGCATTTCCCATTATTATTATCGCCAATATTATAATGGAAATTTTCTCTTTGCTTAATTGGATTAAACCTGTTGCTGACTTCTTTAAGCCTTTAATGACAAATTTTTTAGGTTTACCTCCCCTTGCCGGTATTACATTCTTATTCGGGATTCTTCGTAAGGAGCTAACTCTTGTCATGCTTGCAACTCTTTATCATACCACAAACTTTGCATCTGTCCTTACTCCGAGGCAAATATTTATATTCGGATTTGTTACAATGATATATATTCCTTGTGTTGCGACAATTGCAGCCTTGAAACATGAATTCGGCTGGAAGCGTGCAACTTATGTAACGATTGGTGAGTTTGTAGGTGCAATCGTACTCGGCGGAATTCTAAATCAAATTTTGCGCCTATTTATGAGATGAAAGAAACAAAAAGTACCGAAGATTACCTTGAAGCGATTTACGTACTTTCACAGAATGGTAAGATTGTACACGTAAAGGATATAGCACAGTTTCTTTCCGTGAAGCTACCTTCGGTAACAGAAGCACTGAGAAGGTTTATAAAATCCGGGTACATAGAGCATATCCCTTATGGCGGCGTAATTCTTAAAGAAAACGGTAAAAAAATAGGGAAGGAAACATGGGGAAAACACAAACTTATTTTTTCTTTACTAAAGGATGTTTTAGGTATCTCCGAAGAAGTAGCTTTTAAAGAAGCCTGTCTTATGGAGCACTATATTTCGGCGGAAACAGAAGAAAAAATTAAGGAATTTTTAAAAAAGCAAAAAAAGCGCCCCAGTTGAGAGGCGCTTTAAATTTGCTATTCGTATTTCTTAATAAGCCCTACACGCTGATTAAATTCTTCGATACGTTCATCCCACTCATTATAAGATTCAAACCTATCTTTCCAATAATTATCATCATACCATTGTGCATTCAATTCTTCTAATGTTTTACCTTGCTGTTCAATCCAGGTAAAATATTTGAGGTTATGCATTCTTTTTTTATCATAGTATCTTAGTTCCAACATCCAATCCGTAGTAACTCCCATTAAGTATCTTTCGAAGTCCTTTGCTGCATCTATCTCTGTGTATTCTCCGTACATTTCCCGAAGCTCCGTTAACCTGGACTGATAAAGCTCCATTGAATCGGTAGCAACTGTAAATATAACGTCCTTATCAGTCATTTCATAGTATTTTGCCATTTTAATCGCACCAAGGATATTTGCTGCGGAGGAAATACCGAACAGGTCTAATTTGTCAACAAATTCGGAATCTAATCCTGATTTCTTAAGAAATTTCTTTCCTGCAGGCTCATTAAATAGTCTGATAAGCTGCATACAGGCTTCGTCATCTATATCCACAACCATATCTATATTTTTTACATCGAAAATCCAAGGTACATGTTTATCTCCGATGCCTTCAATCCTATGTCCGCCATATCCGTTATAAAGAAGTGTAGGGCATTGGCTTGCTTCACCTGCACCAATCTTGATGGTAGGGAATTTCTTTCTCAAATAATCCCCGGTGCCCAATGTACCTGCGGAACCTTGAGTAAGAAATAGGGCAGTCATTCTTTGTCCATCCTTCTTCTCTTTGTTGAATACTTCTTCCATTGCAGGGCCTGTTACTGCGTAATGCCAAATTCCATTGCCTATTTCTTCAAACTGATTTAACACAACAACTTCATCAGGTCTCTCCTGCTTTAACTCCTTTGCTTTATCAAAAACTTCTTTTACATTACTTTCCACACCTGGCGTTGCATAAATTTCCGTACCGATGCTCTTCAACCAGTCAAACCGTTCTTTTGACATTCCTTCGGGAAGAACTGCAATTGATTTGCAAGCGAGAAGTGCAGAATCATATGCACCACCCCTGCAGTAGTTTCCGGTAGAGGGCCAGAGTGCTTTTTGTTTTGTAGGGTCAAAAGCACCCCTTGTAAGTTTTTCAACAAGCGGGCCGAATGTTGCACCCACTTTGTGCGCTCCAGTAGGAAAATATTTTCCGAGCAAAACAAATATTCTAGCTTTAACACCGCTAAATTCCGGGGGAATTTCAAGGTAGTTTACTCCGCCAAATCCACCGCCAAATTTAACAGGCTCATTTTTCCAAGTAATCCTAAACAAATTTCTCGGGTGAAGATCCCACAGCCCAATATGCTTTAACTCTTTTTTAATTCCTTCCGGTACTTTATCAGGATCTCTCATTTGTTCGTAAGTCGGAATAATAATGTTTCTTTCTTTTGCCCTTTGCACTGTCCTTTCAAGGACTTCTTCACTAACAACTTCACCTTTTGACATTATATTGCCTCCTTATAGGTTTTATCAAGAATATATTCTATACGGTAGTTTCATTTTGTCAATATACTTTCGAAGCTACTTATCTTACCGAGCTTTACTTTTTCCCTATTTACAAAAGTAACAATCTCAAAATCATAAACTTCCTCTGCAAGAGATAATACCTGTTCAAGTCCGCTGCCAAACTGTTTTATACTATGAGCATCGGAGCCAATTGTAATCTCCGTACCCCCCATATCTCTGTACATTTCCAGGATCTCTTTTGAAGGATACGGTTCTCTGGGCGGCTGTCTAAGGCCTGAACTATTCATTTCGATAACAATACCCTGTTTTACAATCTCTTTCAAGATATTTTCAATAATGGATTTATATTTGCTCGGACGAAACTTCCCATAGAATCGTACTCCAAATCTTTTTATCACATCAAAATGCCCTATTATTTGAAAATAATTCATTTGTACAAGTTTTTCCATCTCCTCAAAATACATTTTATAAGCAGCTCTTTCTTTCTTTTCTTCAAAGAAGGGAAGGCCGCTCACTCCTGCAATTGTAAAGCCTTCTAACCTATGCACGGAACCGATAAGGTAATCATACCGTTTTCCTTGCGTATTTTCTCTAATGCTTTTTTCAAGACCGCTCTGATATGTAACCTCCAAACCTAATAGGATGCCAACTTTTCTATTATATTTTTTATTCAGCCTATCGTAATCCTTCAATGCATCTTCATAGTTATAATATCCGTAATCTTTATCTGTCGGATCCAGATCGAGATGGTCACTAAATCCTATATATTTAATTCCTCTCTTTATTCCTTCTATTACATATTTTTCTCCGTCCTGCACAGAGTCTTTGGAAATATGTGTATGCAAATGCAAATCTTCTATAATTTTCATAAACTCATTGTATGTAAAACAGGATAAAAATCAACCGCTGAATCAATCCTACTTTTATTGTCAGGATGCCGAATAAACGATGAAACAGCCCGTATTCCTACGTTTTGCATTTCTAAAAGAAAACCTGCCTGGAATACAAAATGTACAACATCTTAATTTAATTTCTAAAAGTGTTTAAATTTTAAGCAATACATATGATGAGCAAATTTGGAAAAATGCAATTTTTTTCTATAATTAGCACAATATGAAAAGAATATTAAAGTGCGTAGAATGCGGTAAAGAATATCCGGTTGATATTCCACGCTACAGATGCAACTGCGGGGGTTTACTTGATGTAAAGATTATAAAGGAAGATAAGGATAACTTTTCCCATCTGAAGGAGGTATGGGAGAAAAGAAAATGCAGTAATAAACCCGTAGACCAAAGTGGAGTATGGAGATTCAGGGAACTCGTCTATCCATTCAAGGAAGACGAAATTGTTACATTTCCGGAAGGAAAAACAAATTTGTATAAACTTCCGTCAGATTTGCTTGACGTAGAAGCACTTTATGCAAAACACGAAGGAGAGAATCCGACTGGTTCTTTTAAAGACAGAGGAATGACAATTGGTATTTCATTTGCAAAGAAATTCGGATATAAAATGGTGCTCTGTGCTTCGACAGGCAACACGTCAGCAGCACTTGCTGCTTATGCCGCACGTGCAAACATGAAGGCTGTTGTCTTTATTCCTGACGGACAAATTGCATTCGGAAAACTTTCTCAGGCACTTGCCTATGGTGCAAAAACATTCCAGATACAGGGAGATTTTGACGACGCAATGAAAGCCGTACAGGAAATTGCAGCAAAGCATAAAATATACCTACTTAATTCTCTTAATCCGATAAGACTTGAAGGTCAAAAAACTATTATGATTCAAACACTTGAGCAGCTCAGCTGGAATATTCCGGACTGGTTTGTGCTTCCGGGAGGAAATTTGGGAAATACGACAGCATTTGGAAAAGCATTAATGGAACTAAAAGAATTCGGGATAATCGACAAGGTACCTCACCTTGCAGTTATCCAAGCAGAAAATGCAAATCCGTTTTATCTTGCATATAAAAATGGTTTTAAAAACTTTACGCCTGTAAAAGCAGAGACAATTGCAACTGCAATTCGTATAGGAAACCCTGTAAACTATGAAAAAGCAAAGAGAAGCATAAACTTCACAAAAGGTGTAGTAGAACAGGTAAGCGATAAAGAAATCATGATTGCAAAATCACAAACAGACCGATTGGGCATTGGTTGCGAGCCTGCTTCCGCCGCATCCCTCGCGGGCGCAAAAAAGCTGCGTGAAAAAGAAATTATAAAGAAAAGCGATACGGTAGTAATCTTACTTACAGGAAATTTATTGAAGGATCCGACTGCAACAACAGATTTTAACATCGGCAAAATAGAATGGGTACCCAAAAATTTTGTAAACAAACCGGAAAAAATAGAAAATAACATGGAAAAAATAGAAGAGAAAATTAAAAAGATTTTATATGAATAAAGGGGCACTGCAATGATTATAATGAAATTCGGCGGGACATCCGTTGGTACCCCGGAAGCAATAAAAAAAACCGGAAACATTATTAAAGGAAACAAAGAGGCAAAGGTTATTGTAGTATCTGCATTAAACGGCACTACAAATGCGCTTATACGAGCGGCAAAATTTGCATCCGAAGGAAATGATGCATATAGGGATATATTTAACGAAATTAAGAAAAATCATACGGACGTATGTAATGCTCTCTTCGGAAAAACCCTACCTGAAGTAGATGAACTATTAAATACTCTGCTTAATATTCTAAAAAGTGTCAAGGTATTGGCAGAGGTTTCACCTAGAGCTTTGGATACAATTCAATCATTCGGCGAGAGACTAAGCGCAAGGATCGTTTCCAAATATTTGCAGGCAATAGGCGTAAAATCCATTCCGGTTGATGCTAATAACTTTATCGTTACAACTGATAATTTTGGCAATGCAACCCCCCTGTACGACGTTTCGCTAAAGAAAGTACAAAATCTTTTCTCGCGGTTATCTAAGAATGATATCATTCCCGTAGTAACAGGTTTTATCGGTAGTACGGCAAAAGGTACAATTACAACCTTAGGCCGTGGGGGAAGTGATTTTACGGCAACAATTATAGGAAACCTGCTTAATGCACGGGAAGTGTGGATATGGACAGACGTAAACGGAATAATGACAGCAAACCCAAAAATTGTAAAGGACGCTTCATCCATAGAAAAAATCTCTTATAACGAAATAGCCGAGCTTTCTTATTACGGCGCAAGCGTACTTCATCCGCGTGCACTTTTGCCTGCAATGGAGAAAGAGATACCTATAAGAATCCTTAATACTTTCCAGCCAGATTTTAAAGGAACTCTAATAACAAAAGATACAAAAAAGGAAAGAAATATAAAATCAATCACTATGATTGACCGTATTTCCTTAATTAACGTAAAAGGGAAGGGAATGGCTGGAATTCCCGGAATAGTTGCACGTATTTTCAAATGCACATACGAGACAAGAAGTAACGTACTGATGATTTCACAGGCATCTTCCGAGCAAAATGTCTGTTTTGTCGTTAACGAAATAAACACAAAATCACTGTTAAAAGCATTGAAAAAAGAACTCAAGACTGAGCTATCGGAAAAGAGCGTTGAAGATATTTTACATACCGAAGATATCGCCCTTATTTCGATAGTCGGTCCTAGCATTGCAGATATACCGGGTACTTTCGGAAAAATATTCTCAACGGTAGGTAACAACGGCATCAATGTTATTGCGGTTGCTCAGGGCTCATCTGCATATAATCTTTCGTTTGTAGTAAAAAGAAAGAAAGCAGAGAAAGCAATCAACGCAATACACACAAAATTAGGATTGGGTAGAAACCAGACAAAAGGAAGCAAAATTGTAAATATATTCCAGTTTGGCATGGGGACCGTAGGAAAAGCACTTGTAGATATTATTTTACGTGAAAAAAATTCAATCGAAAAAGAAACAAATGTAAAGTTACATTATATTGGAGCCGCAAGAAGCAACTGCTTCGTCATTTCCAATAAAACCGAGGATTTTTTACAGGAAAAGCGGTTTGACTTTCCCGAAAAAGGAAAAGTACCCTTTAAAGGACTTAGTTCTTTGCCTGGCAACACAGTTGTTGTAGATGTAACAAATGCAGATACACTCACGAACAATCTAATTAAATTGCTCGAAAACGGCATCAATGTTGTTACGTCAAATAAAAAAAATCTCACAAAAGATTACAAAACGTTTGAATTATTTACAAATAACAAAGGCAAATCGCTATTCGAAACAACGGTAGGTGCCGCGTTGCCCATAATTAAAACAATAAAGCAGCTTATTGCAACCGGTGACACTATCGAAAAAGTTGTTTTACTGCCCAGCGGCTCATTGTCATTTATATTCGGTACCGTAAATAAAGGAAAAAGCTTTTCCGAAGCATTGCATCTTGCCATGAAAAAAGGTTACACGGAACCAAATCCGATGGATGATTTAAAAGGAATGGATATCCTGAGAAAAACAGTAATCATCGCCAGGCTTATAGGCGAGCATATAGGAAAAGAAGATGTTACATTTAAAGAATTTGTCAAATCGGATAATTCCGAAATATTTGAAAAAGAAGAATTAAGAGACTTTTCGGACAACTTAATGGAGCTTTCAAAAAAAGGTATCGTATACCCTATCGCAGAGATTGATAGCCTTCTACATACGGCAAAAATTAATATTAAGGTGCTTCCGAAACACTCCGAATGGGCGTATCTTAACCCCGGAGACAATTTATTTTTTATCTACACCCGTTGGTACGGCAATCAGCCCATCGTAATAAAAGGTATCGGTGCAGGCCCGGAAATTACTGCAGCAGGAGTGCTTTCAGACATTATTCATATAGGGAGGGAATTATGACAGATGTATCTATATTAGGCGCAACGGGTATGGTAGGGCAAAGGTTCATTCAGCTCCTGGCAAACCATCCTGATTTCAGGATTACCGCTCTGTTTGCATCAGAACGCAGAAAAGGTATGCGTTTCTCCGAAACAGCACATTGGGTGCTTGAAGACAACATGCCGGAGAATGTAAAAAATATACGTCTGAATTCCCTTGAAGACAATGTTTCCACAAAAATTGTTTTCTCCGCACTGCCTGCAGGTATCGCCAAAGACGTGGAAGATAGGCTCAGCAGAGCCGGGCATTATGTTTTTAGCAATGCAAGTGCTCACCGCTACGATAAATTTGTTCCCATAATGGTGCCGGAGGTAAACAGCAATCACTTTGATGCTGTAAAATTTCAGAACAGAAAAGGATTTATTGTTACGAATCCGAATTGTTCCACGGCAGGCATTATTATCCCTTTGAAGGCGATTAAAGACAAGTTTGGTCTGAAACGCGTACTTGTTTTTACGATGCAGGCAATATCCGGAGCAGGATATCCCGGGGTTCCGGCACTTGCAATTTATGATAATGTGATTCCGTTTATTCAAAATGAAGAAAACAAAATAAAAGTTGAAACTAAAAAAATCTTGGGAGATTTTAACGGGGAATTTAAGGATGCAAATTTTACAGCAGAGGCACGCTGTAATAGAGTCGCCGTAAGGAACGGTCATACCGAGGAACTGTTTGTAGAAACAAGAGAAAAAGCAGATATTAACGACATTAAAGAAACACTTTCGAATTTTAAGGCACTACCCCAGAAGTTAAATTTATATACTGCCCCAAGCCCTGTAATTCTCCTGAAGGAGCAACAGGACAGACCGCAACCTGTTCTTGACAGAAGAAACGGGAAGGGTATGGCAATTACCGTGGGAAATATCAGAAAAAGTGAGATGTTCACGTTTACTATGACTGTACTTTCTCACAACACAATCAGAGGTGCCGCCGGAGGAAGTGTCTTGAACGCGGAACTTCTATTAAAAGAGGGAAAACTTGATATATAAACGCGACAATTTAAACACCTTTTTCGAAAATTATATAGTTCTCAGGGAGTTAAACCCTATAAAAAAGGAACTGCCCCAGTTCATGGAAACAAAAAAAGCTTTAAAATTAACTGAACTGCCCAGAAAAAAGGACATACTTTACGCAAGAGCACTGGGTTATATTCTTAAAAAGATAGGCAATTTCAAAAGAATTTTATATCTGGGCGATACACCAATGAGTGATGGCAGTGTAATAAGAAACTTCAAAGAAAACAGGGAATTTGAAACTTACGGTATTATCACACGTGAAGAAGGTAATGAAATAATACAGAAGAAAGAGAATTTTATTTTCAACACACGATGGAAAAACCTGTATAAAGCTCTTGTAAAAACAGAAAGCTTAGGCTTTACAATGGATAAAAACACCGTACTAATTATTGATATAGATAAAACTGCGATCGGTGCGCGCGGACGAAACGATAAATCGATAGATAAAGCGCGTATGGATGCAATTTTACAGATCGCAGAAAACATTTTTGGCAATCTTAACAGAAAAAAGTTTTTTGAGATATATGATAGAGTAAACACAAAAAGTTTCTTTCCCATTACAGGTGATAACCAGGACATTATCTCTATTGTAAGTATCGTAATTTACAATGGAACGGTAGGTTTTGACATGCTTGAAAATGCAAAGGATGCAGCTGACTTTCTCAAAAAATCACTGGTAGGAATAAATATTAACAAACTAAAACAAATTGTAGAGGAAACCTATCAAAATGTAACTAAAGGTAACCCGACCGCATTTCCTCTTTTTAGAAAGACTGAGTTTGAGAAGACAATCTCCAGAACAGATTTCTTGGACGACAATACGCCTGTTGAATATTTACTTTCGGAAGAAATCATGATGACAAAGGAAGTGCTTGATATTGCGCTGCAGGCAAAGGAAAAAGGTGCACTTGTTTTTGGCGTATCTGATAAACCTGCTCTCTCTACCATTCCTGAGCAAGGTATGAATATGCCTCCTATTTATGAAAAGGAGATGAAAATATTTGGAAAACATTAAATTCAACTCGATAGTCCTGGAAAAAGGGGAGGATAAACAGGGAAAATTTATTATTTTGAACAAAAGTGAATTTTATCCTGACGGAAAAGGCGGACAGATTGGAGATAGAGGTAAAATCGGAAGCTCAAAAGTTTTATTTGTAAGGGAAAACGGGGACAGAATTATTCACTACATTGATAAATTCCCCGAAGATAACGATGTTTTATGCGAAGTTGACATGAAAAGAAGGGGTGAGATTTCTGCATTGCATACTGCTCAACATATTCTTTCGGCAATACTTCTTAGTAAATTCCACATAGATACCGCTGCATTTCATATGAGTGAAGAAAACTGCACGATAGATATTTCAAGTTTCTCCGTTACAGATGCACAAATTGAGAATATTGAGAGACTTGCAAATACAATTGTTTTTGAAAATTTACCCGTTAAAAAATATTTTGTAAACGAAGAAAAACTGAGCAGTCTTCATCTGAGAAAAAAGACCAAAATAAAAGGAAAAATAAGGATTGTTGAAATTCCCGGCGTAGACCTCTCGCTTTGCGGTGGTACACACGTTGATTATACCGGAGAAATAGGACTTATAAAAATCGTAAAGACAGAAAAAGTGAAAAAACAGTTCACACGTATTTATTTCACAGCAAGGATGCGTACGCTAAAAGCCTTCCGACAAAAACAACAAGTACTGAAAGAACTGTCCGCCTTACTGTCAAGCGGAGAAGAAGAACTATCTGGAAAAGTAGGTAAAATTTTGAGCGAAATTAAGGTTACAAAAAAAGAAAATAAAAAGATGCTGAATCAGGCAATTGAACAGGAAACCGAAAAGATTCTGCAGATTGACAGAAATGGGCTTATTATAT
>CAYYKP010000028.1:0-13590 GCA_964468055.1 uncultured Caldisericales bacterium | reverse complement strand
TCTGCATCTTTAGAAGTAATCGTTTGCAAAGACTTATGTTTAAAGTGTTTTTCATTTGAAATTCCGTTAAGTTTTATATCGGTTTAAATTATATCACTTATGCCAGTTTCAAATATGTTGTTTCTATGCAGGAACAGTAAACAAAGATTTTGAATTAGATATATTAAAAATATTGGGTTGATATATACTGACTACATAGCTAAAGTTACTTCTTATTATCAAGTACTGGGCAAGCAAAGAAATGTGTGATTTCACAGCCGTTGCATACTCCGTTTCTACAATCTTGTGTGGTTTTTCCCTCCAAGGAATGCTTTCGCTCCAATAATAAATACTTTTTTGATACTCCGCAGGACAAATGATCCCATGGAAGAACTGAACTCAACGGGATACCCGAAGTATAAAAATCAATATCCAGATTGCTTTCTTTAAAGGCCATAATCCACCTATTAAAGTTAAACGTTTCAGTCCATCCGTCCATCTTGGCCCCTTTTTTAAATGCACTTTCTATCACTTTAGACAATCTTCTGTCTCCTCTTCCCAGTGCTACCTCTAATTTGTTCATTTTGAAAAATCCGAAGTCTACCTTAAATTGTTTTCCTTTTAGTCCTGAGCGGATTATTTCTTTTTTTCTCTCAAGATTCTCTATTTTTTCATAAGGCTCCCATTGAAAAACTGTATTGGACAATGGCATAAACGGATTAATACTAAGGTGTATGGATAGAGGTTTTCTGAAGGACTTGAACCGTTGGCCATGTTTATAAATTCTCCTTACAAGGTCCGGAATTGCCAGAACGTCTTCATCTGTTTCGTTAGGAAGTCCTATCATAAAGTAAAATTTTAGTGTGTGAAATCCCAGACTAACCGCTTTCTCAACAGTAGAAAATATATCTTCTTCATTTATAGTTTTATTAATTATATTCCTAAGCCTTTCTGTTGCAGATTCAATGGCAAATGTTATCGTATGAACTCTCTGTGCAACAATCATCCGTCCAAGCTTTTCAGGAAATTTATCTATCCTCAAAGAGGGTACAGATATGGAGACATTGTATTTTTTACTGATTTCATTCGCAACATCTATAATTTCATCAAGGTGCGAATAATCACTACTACTTAGCGATAAAAGAGTAATTTCCTCATACCCCGTATTTTTGAGTATCTCTTCCATTTCATATTTTAGTTTACTCACTGTTTTCTCGCGTACTGGTCTATATACTATTCCTGCCTGGCAAAATCTGCATCCGCGAGTGCATCCTCTAAATAATTCTACGCTTGCTTTATCCATTGCAACCCTTCCAAATGGAACAATGGGCTTTAATGGAAAATATGATTTATCCAAATCTGCAACAATATCTTTTACCACAAGCTTCTTATCTGAAATTGGTATAATATTCTTAACTCTTCCGCTATCTTTATACTCTATATCAAAAAATGATGGTACATATATTCCATTTAAGCCAGAAACCTCTTTCAAAAATTCCGTTTTACTCTTCCCTCTATGTTTTTTAAAAACCTGGATTACTTTTTTAAGTTCATTTTCTCCTTCTCCGAGTGCAAAAAAGTCTATAAAATCTGCAATTGGCTCAGGGTTATAGGCTGCCGTGCCTCCCATGAATATAAACGGATAACTGCGTTTATTGGAATGAATCGGAATTTGAGAAAGTTCTAAGATATTCAGTATGTTCGTGTAATCAAGAACCGTTTGCACACTAAATGCAATAATATCAAAATTTTTTAGGGGGGTGTGAGACTCAAGGGTAAAGAGAGGAATTCCTTTTTTCCTTAGATAATGCTCCATATCGCTCAACGGTGAAAAAGCACGTTCAGCAACTACATCATCCATATCATTCAACATATGATACAGTATTTTATAGCCAAGCGAAGACATACCAATATCGTAAAGGTCAGGATATGCAAAAGCTATTTTTACTTTACCCTTATGGTTCTTATGTATACTATTCAGCTCATTTCCAAAGTAAGAATAAGGTTTTTGAAACTTTAAAATATCAAGTTCGTTCATAACGAAAGATTAATCTCCTCTCTATAGACATAAATATTTATTGCAAGACCTATTATAATAAAGTTTGAAATCATTGCACTCCCTCCATAACTTACAAATGGCAGTGGTATTCCTGTTACAGGCATTATTCCTATGCACATACCTATATTAATGAAAATCTGGGTAATAAAAAGAGCAAAAATACCAATGAGTATTGCTTTTCCAAATTTATCTTCTACTAGAGTATATGTTCTTATAATGAATATCAACAGTCCTACATATAGAAGCAGAAGAGTAATTATTCCTATAAATCCGAATGTCTCGCCGATTGCCGAAAAAATAAAATCTGCATATTGTACGGGTACAAAATGTAATTTTGTTAATATACTTTTTCCAAAACCTCTGCCAAAAAGTCCTCCCGAACCGACAGCTATAATTGATTGAAGTACGTTGTATCCTGCGCCTAAAGGATCTTTGCTGGGATATAGGAATATTGCAATACGCTGTATTTGATATGGTTTTAGGAATTTTATTACAATTGGAATTGATAGTATTACCGATGTAAAGGTATAGAAAAAATATTTTAAATTAAAGAAAAACAATATTACAAATAAGAAAATTGAAAACAGGACCATATCAGTTCCAAAATCCGGCTCTTTAAAGATAAGAACAAAAGGAATGGAAAAAGTTGTTATTATATATAAAAATTTTTTGAATTGTGGTAACTTTTGTATTACAACGTATGCAAAAAAAACAATTAATATCGGTTTCTCAAATTCTGATGGCTGAATTGTTATTAAACCTCCTATGTGTATCCAACGTTGTGCTCCGTAAGTAGATTTTCCCAAAAAGAAAACTGAAACTAATAATATCAAACCAATAAGATATAGTAACCATGATACATATTTTAAGTCTTTGAAGTCAAAATATAGCATAAAATACATGATAACAAAACTAATCGCTATGTATACTGCTTGCCTTTTAACAAAAAACAAATTTTTACCTAGAAGCGAAAGGGATAAGAGAGAAATTATAATAAGCCCTATGAGCTCCAACAGCACCGAAAGTGGAGGTTTTCTCAAATTCGACTACCTTTTTGCTCCTATTACGGGAATTATTGCTTCAAGGATTGTTTTCCGGCTTTCCCTTTGGATTTGTATGGAAATATCTGTTTGTTGTATGTCTAAATATTTACTTATAACATTAATTAGTTCCTCTTTCATCTCTTCAAGTATTGATGGTGAGAGTAAAGTTCTGTCTTGTACGAGTATTAATTTGAGTCTTTCTTTTGCTATTGATTTTGTATCTCTTTTTCTAAACCAGCTCATTCTATTTTCTCCTGAATATATTGAATATACTTCTTTTTTCCGCCTCAATCTTCATGAAAGGTATGTCTTCGCCCTCTATCCGCTGAGCTACATTATTGAACGCTTGGGTGGAAAGTGTTTTTTCCACTATAGATAAAACTTCTCCTCTGTTTTCGGAATCAATAACAGCCTTATCCTCGGGAATAAGTCCTATAAGATCCAAACTTAGAACGTCTACAATGTCACTTGAATCCAACATTTTTCTTTTTAAAACAAGTAAAGGATCGTATCTATTTATTATTAGAGAAATCCCCTCAATGTTATTATTTTCTAGCAATCCTATAACCCTGTCTGCATCCCTTACGGATGAAACATCGGGGGTAACCACTATCAATGCTTCGCTTGCAGGAGAAGCAGCTGATCGAAATCCATTCTCAATACCTGCCGGTGAATCCAATAGAATATAATCAAAGCTCTCTTTTATTATTGATATAATTTCGTCAACCGCTTCAATTTTTACATCTTCTTTGGTGTGCATTTGTGATGCGGGAAGCAGGAAAAAGTTAGAAAGGTGTTTTTCCCGTACAAGTGCTTGACTAATCTTGCATCTTCCCTCAATTATATCCATAATATTATATACGACACGGTTTTCAAGTCCCATTACCACATCAAGATTTCTTAAGCCGATATCCATGTCAACAACAACAACTTTTTTCCCGAGTTTAGCCAGAGAAGCTCCTACGTTTGCAGTAACTGTAGTTTTTCCTACTCCTCCCTTTCCTGAAGTTACAACGATCACTCTTCCCATAATTACCTCCTTATCGACTTCTTTTCCCCAAGCACTTTTATAACTATTTTGCCATTTTCCACTTTGGCAATGCGTGGTTTTCTGTACGTTTTCCCCGAGTTTTCATTGTTAAAAATACTTTTTCCGATTATCATCCTCATAGGCATAAATCCAAGAGATATAACGCTTTCCCCTGCATTTATTATCCCCCTGACTACTCCGAACACATAAGCACTTTTACTTATGGTAATTTCTGCTCCCTCGTTAATGTCTCCAAGTACTACAATGTTACCATCAAAGCGTATAAGCTGTCCTGCCCGAAGCGTGTGAGATATAACAATGGTTTTTCCACTTTCTCCATAATTTACCGTTACTTCTTCTTTTTGAGAAATTGCCCCGATACCTTTTATTGAGAAGGCAATTCCAAATCTTTTAAAAAGTTGCGTTAACCTTTCTATATTTTCATCGATTAGGTCGTAATTATTTGGTTCTATAATTAAACTTGAACCTGAGAAAAATACTTTTCGTTCATTTAGTACTTGCTCCAAGTAATGTAGCACCTCTTCAAATTTATAGTCTGGGTTCAAAAAAATTAAAATTCCCTCTTTCGTACCTTTAAAAATTGCTGGGCTATCCATATTTTCCTCCTAACTTACTTCAAGCTGTAGTATGTTTTAAACAAAGTTCCCATGAGTGGTGCTAATGAATGACTGGAGGCGAATTTTGAGTGGTCGAAAAAGAATAATCCTACTACATCAGGGGTATCCCTATTTGAGAAAGCAATAAGCCAATGATCCACTGCGTTCTTACCCACTTCTGCCGTTCCTGTTTTAGCACACACTTCATTTCCTCCTATTTTTATAATACGCATTTCAGGGCGATTTGCAAGCGCTTCCATACCATCCTTTACGACATTTATCGTATCTTCGGGTACATCTACTTTCAACCTTATCTTCTTTTTATATATCTCTACTATTTTACCAGAACTCGAGACAATTTTCAAAAGTAAATGAGGAATATATTCAACTCCGTTTTCTGCAATACCTCCATAGAAGACTGCCATCTGCAGAGGCGTTACAAGCAAGTAACCCTGTCCTATTGAAAGATTTGCCGTATCTCCGAGATACCAATTTTCCTTCACTATATTTTTTTTCCATTGGGGCGTTGGCAATAATCCATTGCTCTCAGTAGGTAAATCTATTCCTGTTTTCTCGCCGAGACCAAATTCTGTTGCATATTTATCAATTGCCGTTATACCTGTTCTTGTACCTATTGTGTAAAAAAACACATCACTTGAGTTTGCAAATGCCTGAACGGGATTTTGATAACCGAAAGAGGAAGGGTAGATCCAGTCTCTAAATGTAATCCCCCCTATTCTTATCGAATTTTTACAATAAATTACAGTATTTTTTGTAATGGTATCAGTCATTAATGCTGCTATCAACGTAATAGGTTTAAAAGTTGAGCCTGATGGGTACTGTCCTTGTGTTGCTCTATTAAAAAAAGCATTAATTAAAGACAGTTTTTGGTACTCATTTTCATTCATGCCTTTTACTATATCGTTAGGATCAAAAGAAGGTTTTGAGACCATTGCAAGTATCTCTCCATTTTTAGGATTTAACGCAATGGATACGCCCTTTCTATCTCCTACAACTTCCTCGAGTTTTTTTTGAAGTCTAATATCTACGGTAAGGTAAATATTCTTCCCAGGTACTGGATCTTTTATAGAAATTATCTTTACAATTCTTCCCTCTGCATTTATCTGAACTTCTTCTTCGCCTTTTTCGCCCCGGAGGGACCTTTCATATTCACATTCAATTCCCTGTTTTCCTATAACATCATTGTAACTATAAAATTTATCTTTTTTTAAATCAGATTGTGTAACAAGCCCAACAAAACCGATAAAATTTTCTCCAATTTCTCCGTATGGATAGAATCTTCTTGTGCTTAGCACAACATTTATACCGGGAAGATCAAAGCTATGCTCCTTTATTTGAATTACTTCATTCATGGTAAGATCCTTTTTTATAATTACAGGGCTAAATTGTAGAGCTCCTGAATTCTTTATTATATCGTTGATATCTTTTATGCTAATGCCCGTAATTTTTGAAATAAAGGCAAACTCATAATTTTTGTTTGAAACATCTTCATAAGTAACTTCCAATCTATAGGAAGGTATGTCTTCAGCTAAGATGACTCCGTTTTTATCTAATATTTTTCCCCTTACGGAAGGTAATTCTATTATTCGTATACTGTTATGAATTGATAAATCTCTATAATGTTTTCCATTTATGATTTGTATGTAAAAAACTCTTATTACAAGTACCGAAAATAATACTACAATAATTAAATATAGCAATAAAGTTTTAGGTTTTTCGCTCATATTTCCTCACTAACTTTATAAATACGGCATTTAGCAATAAGTACACTGGAAAACCTACAAGTATTGACATAAGCGAAAACTGTAAAAACCCTGCGAATCTTACTCTTATGAAAGCCAAAAGAAGTGCTGAAATTGACAATGTAAAGAAAAAAATTATATCATTTATTTTGTAATGTGTGTGTATTACAAGCGATAGTCCGGCGATTAGAATAAAAATTATTGTTATTGGTCCTACATAAGTGCTAAATAAAATGTCCATAAGTATGCCAGAAGTAATTGCAAAATAAAAGCCAGGTATAGGTTTTAATTTCACCAGCACAAAAGATAAACACAGTACTGTAAAATAAACTTTGATTTTACCTGACAAAGAAATATCCAAAAGTATTGCAGTAAGTAATACAAAAGCGGACATTATTAATTCTCTTCTCATTTATTAAGTACCATTACCTCAAAAAGATGCCTGAAATCCACATTAGAGGTTATTGTTGCAATGGTGGTGACTTTGTTCTGTTCGTTTATTTTCGAAATTTTCCCTACTATTATTCCTTCCGGATAAATAGAGCTTACGGAAGTTGTAGTTAAAACATCATTTACTGAAATTTTCGGTTTTAATATTTTAAATATAATTTTTAGGTTTTTGCCATTACCCTGTGAAATAGCAAGCTCTCCTGTATTTATGTCTTTTACCGAAACAAAAAATAGAGGATCTGTTGACATTAGAACTTTTGTAGTGTTGCTTGCTACACTATAAGTAATACCTACAAGATTTAACTTTGTGCCGTCCGTAATTACTACCGGTTCACCTTTTTTTATCCCCTCACTCTCTCCTTTATCGATAATGATAAATTTAAAAGGAGCGCTGGCTTCACCTATAACGTTAGCTGTTGTGAATTTTAGTTTTTTAGAATTGCCGATGCCAAATATGTTCTTAAGTCGAATGTTGTCGTCGTATGCAGCTTTAATCAGCTTTATGCGTTCTTCAAGTATCTTATTTCTTGTTTTTAACCGTTTGTTCTCTTCAAGCAATGCTTCCTTTTCGTCAAAATAAGCACGTTTATTTTTAACAGATGAAGCTGCTCTATAAAGTGTTATTTCAATTTTATTTACAGGTTTTATAAAGATCATATCAGTTAAATTATATAAAGTTATTCCCCTGCCAACAAGGCCTGTAACAAAAACTATTAACAGAACAAAAATAAGTGCGATAAGCACCTTAATAGGGTTACCTTGTTTCAAAGCCTATGAAAAGAGTGTATCCTTAAATAAGTCAATTTTTTCCAATACCTTCCCAGCTCCAACTGCAACAGCTGAGAGAGGATCGTCTGCAATATTTACAAGTATTCCTGTCCGTTGTGTTATAAATTTATCAAGGTTCCTTAACAGTGCTCCGCCACCCGAAAGCATTATTCCCCGATCCATAATATCAGCTGATAGTTCCGGCGGCGTTATCTCAAGTGTAGATTTTATTGTATCAAGAATCTCCTGAATTATAGGTTGAATAGCTTTTCTTATTTCTTCAGATGTTATCTGTACCGATTTAGGGAGTCCGTCTATCAAATCCCTTCCCCGTACTTCCATCTTTTCCTCCTTATCAAGGGGATATGCATTGCCTAATTTTATTTTGATCTGTTCTGCTGTCGTTTCTCCTACTAATAAGCTATACTGCCTACGCAAGTAGCTTATAATTGCCTCATTCATTTCATCTCCGGCAATCCGTATGGATTTTACCACTACAATGCCTCTTAACGATATGACTGCAACTTCCGTTGTTCCTCCACCAATATCAACAATCATTGACCCTCGCGCTTCTTCTACGGGAAGTCCTGTTCCGACTGCCGCTGCCATTGGTTCATCTATCACAAGTGCCTGTTTTGCACCTGCTAATATTGCCGCTTCTATTACTGCTTTCTTTTCTACCTGCGTTATTCCCGATGGTACGCCTATCAGAACTCTTGGCCTAAATATTCCCCTTTTGGCTCCTGCCTTAGTAAAAAAATAATCCAGCATTTTTTTTGCTACGTCAAAATCAGCAATGACCCCATCCCTCAAAGGTCGCATCACTTTAATTTCAAAAGGTGTTTTTCCTGCCATATGTTTTGCCTTATTACCTACTGATATAATTTTTCCTCTAGAATTAATGGCAATTACAGTTGGCTCCCTTAATACGATACCTTTATTTCTCATATAGACAACAGTGTTAGCTGTTCCTAAATCAATTGCAAGTTCTTTGCTAAAAAATCCCATTTTTCACCTCTCTATTTTATCTAACATTTTTCTTAAAAGCAGGACAGGCAATCCAATAACATTGTCAATTAAACCATCTATTCTTATTATAAAATCCGAAGCAATACCTTGTATTGCATAGCCTCCTGCTTTGTCCATTCCTTCGTTGGTTGTAACATAGTTTTCTATTTCTTTATCAGTAATTTTTCTGAAGCTCACTTTAGTCCTGCATGTATCTGTAATGAATTTTTCATTTTTAACCACAGCAATCCCTGTTATTACCATATGAGTTTTATTGTCCAACTTTCTTAGCATTTTTCTTAATTCGTTTTTATTCTCAGGTTTTCCTATGATCGTTTGGTTTAGCACAACAACCGTATCTACACCGATTATAGCTGAGTTTTTTATTTTTTGTGCGACTGTCGAAGCTTTGCCATAGGCATTGTAAATTACTGTTTCTTCCGGCATTTTAAATGTTTTTTCCTCAAAAAAAGAGTTTGCCGTATTGAAATCAAAGCCCCATTTTTTTAAAAATTCAATGCGTCTCGGAGAATGAGATGCAAGAACTAATTTCATATTATCAAAAATAGGTAAAGAAATAAAATTACTCCCAGGATTGTGCCTGCATTCATATAAAATTTAAAACCTAATGTAATATCAAACAACACAAAGTTTATCGTAAAAGGGGAAAATCCGAAAGCAACAGGTATATTCATAATCGGAAATACCTTACCTACTGCGATTCCCAATACGGTTCCCAGAATAGCGCCAATAAAAATGTACAAAATCATTGCCCAGAATCTTTTCTTTTCCATTTATCCCTTGTAATTCTATTATAAACTAATTGTGCAATAACTCCAATAATCCACCCGCTAATTCCACCTAACAGGAGAAGTACCGGGAGATAGTAATAGAAAGCGTTGTTTCTAGTAATATAAAGAACCACAAAAAATTGTATTAAATTATTTACAATTCCTCCTATTATGCTTATTCCTACAATGCTAAAGTATTTTTTAGTTTGTTTATAAATTAAAGCCATGACCAGCGTAGCACTTATCGCTCCCAAAAAGCTTGTAAAAAATGGAATCGGATGTAGTGTTCCTTTCATTAAAGAACCCAGAATAGTTCTAAAAAATGTTACTATTATAGCATCGTAAGGACCAAATAGTTCAAGCACAAGCACTGTAACTAAATTTGCAAGTCCTAGTTTAGGTCCCGGTATGAATGTAAATATAGGGGGTTCTATGAGATTCAGAACAATTGCAAGTGCAATAAATACTGAAGTATAAAGCAATTTTTGAAGCTTAGTAAGTGATTGTGTTAACGCCATTCTTATCCTTTTCTCCTATTATTGATATTGAAATTCTGTTTGGAAGACAAACGATGCTTTCTCCCGATTTATTTATCCATCCTTGTTTTACACAAAGTTTATCCTTACAAGTTGAGCTTTTAACTCTTACCTTGCCATTTTGTATCTGAACTGTTAAGTGTCCTTCTTCACTCTTTAATGCAAACTCTTCGTTCTTACTCGTAGACAGGGGTATCTTCTTTACTATATGTCCATCAGCTCTTATAACGATAGTTTTATAAGTTGTATTGGGCCTGATAAATTGTAATAAGGTAATAACAAGGATTATAGTAAGAAAAAAAAACAATAGTTTGTCGCCTTTTTTCATTTTTCAAAAGTTACACAATTTATGAGGTTTTCAGTTATAAAATATTTCAGATTATTGTTAAATCCTACGGCTTCGACATCAAATTTTTTTGAATTTTCAAGTGTATATTTCTGTCCTTGAACAAAAAATGCTGTAGATAAAGCATCTCCAACATATCCCTTATCAGAGACTACGGTGACTGAAACTACTTTTCGTGCAGGGTATCCGGTAAAAGGGTCTAATATGTGACAATATCTTATTCCATTCTTTATAAAAAATCTTTCGTAGTCACCAGAAGTAGAAATAAATTTGGTACCTTCAACTTTGATAATGCCTACGATGCCATCACCCCTCGGATTTTTTATTCCTATCTTCCAAAATTTGCTACCATCTGCGGGTGATTTATACGTAAGAATATTTCCTCCCATATTTATCAATGCACTGCTTATGTTGTAAAGGGAAAGAATCTGTTTTATCTTATCAAGGGTATATCCTTTTGCTATTCCTCCTAAATCTATTCCTTCGCCCTTATTATTCAGAAATACGGTTTCATTTTGTTTATTTATCACAATATTTTTATAATTAATAAATTGTAGTATTTGATTGATCTTACTGCTCATAGGAACATTATAGTTGCCATTTTTAAAGCCCCATAACTTTGATATGGGATATATAGTAGGATCAAAACTTCCGTTAGTCTCTTTTGCTACTTCTACCGCTTTACTTATCATGTCAATTGTAATAGGGTTAACTTTTATAGGTTTAATGCCTGCATTTTGATTGATACTGTAAACGTCCGAGTATTGTGAAAAATCATCCGTGAGTTTGTTTATCTGGTGGATTTCCGAAATAACATTATTAATTGCTTTTTCCTTGTCCGGTCCATAAATCTCAATATCAATTATCGTATTCATACTATATAGTTCTGTAGTAGCCGGTTTTTTCTCCGGTTTGAACCGTATAAAAGCGACTACTACTATAATTCCGATAAAAATGTAAGACAACATGGTTACTACCTGTTTTTTATTCAATTATACTCAGATCCTCTCCACAGAAATCGCATTTTCCATTGTGTGTATGGTTTTCGACTATATGGAAACCTTCTCTTATTATTATCGGGCGTTTACACTTTGGACAATATGTATTTTCATAAGGGTGTCCTTCGATATTTCCCGTATAAACAAATTCTAACCCTTCCTCTATGCCAATGTCATGTATTCTCTCAAGTACTTCTATGGGCGTGGGTGGGAGATTAGAGAACTCTAAATATGGAAAGAACCTTGTAATGTGCCAAGGAGTTTGCTTCCCGAGATTCTCTTTTATCCACCTGGCAAGGTCTCTCATCTCTGATTCATTATCATTAATGCTCGGGACCACATTTGTTACGACTTCTACATGAATATTCCACTTATTTTTTGCATACAATATTGTGCTGAGAATGTGGTGCCAATCAAAAATAGGAGTAATCTTTTTATAACTTTCCGTAGAAAATGCTTTTATATCTACACTAAATGCATCAAGATACGGCCCTATGAGGTCGAGAGCTTCTTCAGTTATCGAGCCATTAGTTACGTATACGGTATACAATCCTGCTTTCTTTGCTGCCTTGGCACTTTTTAACGTGTATTCAAACCAGATTGTAGGTTCATTATACGTCCATGCAATACCGGATGCTCCATATTCTTTTGCAATTTCAACTGCTTTTTCAGGCGAAATCTTTCTGCTGATTTGCGAAATGTTTTTACCTGATACGCGGGCCCTAGAAAGTTCATAGTTTTGACATCCCCTGCATCTGAAATTACAACCCCACGTACCTAAAGATAATACTTTGGTTCCAGGGTAAAAATGGTATAGAGGTTTCTTCTCTATAGGATCTATTGCGATTGAAGATGCAAAAGAATCAAGAATTGTTTTTAATTCTCCGCCTTCATTGATACGAACTTTGCATATTCCTGTTTTTCCTTCGGATATTACGCAGTGGAAGTGGCATAGGTTGCATCTTACTTTACTATCAGAAAGTTTTTCCCAGAGTAATGCATCTTCCATTGTTTATAATTTACCCTTTAAATATCCATCAATTGATGCTGCTGCCTTTCTTCCCGCTCCCATTGCGGTAATTACGGTTGCTGCTCCTGTTACAATGTCTCCTCCAGCAAAAACTCCTTTTACTGATGTTTGCAAATTTTCATCTACTTGTATAGTTCCATGTCTACCTGTTTTAAGTCCGTTAGTTGTTTTTGGAATGATTGGATTTGGCGTTGTTCCTATTGCTACGATTGCTTGATCAATATCCATGGTGAACGAAGAACCTTCAATGGGTATAGGTCTGCGTCTGCCTGATGCATCTTCTTCTCCAAGCTTCATTTTTATACATTCAATATGCTTGACGAAACCCTTTTCATCACCGATATATCTTACTGGATTTGTAAGTAAATTAAATTCTATATTTTCTTCCTCTGCATGTGCTACTTCCTCTAATCGTGCTGGCATTTCTCTTCTGGAACGCCTATAAATAAGATAAACATGGTCGGCCCCCAATCTAAGAGCTGTTCGTGCAGAATCCATTGCAACATTTCCGCCTCCGATAACTGCTACATTTTTTCCGATTTTAATTGGGGTATCATATTCGGGGAACTTGTAAGCCTTCATCAAGTTTACCCTGGTCAAAAATTCGTTTGCCGAATAAATCCCATCTAAATTTTCGCCGGGTATATGCATGAATCGGGGAAGTCCTGCTCCAGCTCCAATAAATATTGCCTCATACCCACTTTCCATAAGTTCCTCTATTGTTATTGTTCTTCCTATAAGCACATTTGTTTGAAATTTTACACCAAACTTTTCAAATAAAGTTTTTTCCTCTTCTATTATGGATTTAGGAAGACGAAACTCAGGAATTCCGTAAGTCAATACTCCGCCCGCTTTATGAAAACCTTCGAAAATTGTTACATCGTATCCCATTTTTGCAAGGTCTGCAGCACAGGAAAGGCCCGCAGGTCCTGACCCTATTATTGCAATTTTCTTGTTTTTGGGTATTTGTTTGTCAGGGAGTGTAATTTTGCCATTTTTCCTATTTTCAAGCTCCCAATCTGCTACATATCTTTCCAATCTTCCGATTGAAATAGGATCGCCAATATTACCCATAATGCATACAGCTTGACATTGATCTTCCTGAGGACATACCCTGCCGGTTACTGCAGGCAATAAGTTGGACTGATGTATAATATCAATAGCTTTTTGCA
>CAYYKP010000027.1:0-13839 GCA_964468055.1 uncultured Caldisericales bacterium | reverse complement strand
GTACCCTGCCATGGTAAATATCGGAAGGTACAGAGAAATCAGCACTCCGCCGATAATGGCACCTACAAATACCATCATAATCGGATTAATCAGTGCTGCAATATTATTTATCATATAGTCTACTTCTTCATTATAAAATTCGGCTACCTTTTTAAGCATAGAATCCAGGCTTCCGCTTTCTTCCCCGATGCCTGTCATTTCCACTACCATTGGGGTAAACATTCCACTTTTCTCCAAAGATGCGGCAAGGGCCTCACCTCTTTTTATTCGGCTTACAATATCCTCTATTGCCCCACCTATGATTACATTGTCCATTACCCCCTTAACTGTTTCAAGGCATTCCATAAGAGGGATACCTGCTGAAAAAAGAGTAGCAAGCGTATCGCTGAATCGTGCCATTGCAGCTTTTTTATTTAGCTCTCCGAAAATAGGAGTATGCAACTTTCCCGCATCAATGTGCTTTTTTCCTTTCGGTGTTTTTGCCCAGCGTGCATAAAGCATATACACTATAATAGTAATAATTAAGACTATCCATCCTTTGTGAACAAGAAAATCAGCCATTGCGAAAGTAATTTTTGTTGGGAGGGGAAGAGGAGCGCCAAGCTGAGACAAAAATCCTTCGAATCTGGGTATTACGAAGATAAAAAGCCCTATAACGATAAGAATTGAAAAAACCAATACACCTACGGGATACATCATTGCCCCTTTCAGCTTGTTCTGTGTTTCATAATCATGTTGCAAGAAACTGCTCATTTTTATAAGTGAGTCGCCAAGATTTCCACTTACCTCCCCTGCTTTTACCATGCTTACATATAACTGACTGAAAACAAAGGGGTATTTTGCAGCAGCACTTGACAGTGAATTCCCTTTTTTTACATCTTCCCCTAAACTAAAGATTATTGAAGTAAGTTTCGGATTGGACGTTTGTTTGGAAAGGACAGAAAGTGCACGGGAAATTGAAAGCCCTGCATTCATCATCGTACCAAACTGATTTGTAAAAATGGAAAGATCTCTTACTGAAATTTTAGAAAATTTGGAAAGGAATCCTTCATTTCCATCCTTCTTATTCGTTCTACCGGCAAAACTTTTCTGTTCTTTTATATATATAATCCTGTATCCTTTACCTCTTAAATAGTCGGCTACCGCAGAATAGTCATCCATTGCAATTTTACCGGCTTCTGCCCTTCCTGCCGTATTGATTGCTTTATATGCATAGTTTGCCATTTATCTGATCACCTGCCCATAAGATGCACAAAAGCTTCTTTATTAAATGCATACTGAATTCCCTGTTCGTATGTAATTAATCCGTTGTTTACGAGAGATTTTAGAGAAGCCTCCATCGTTTGCATTCCCAGCCTTCCATTAGTTTGAATAATGGAAGGAATTTGAAAACTTTTCCCTTCCCTGATGAGGTTTCTTACGGCAGGTGTTGCAATAAGTATTTCGGTTGCAAGTGTTAATCCGTTTTTGTCGGCGCGCGGTATAAGCTGTTGAGAAAATACGGCAAGTAAAACCGCACTAAGCTGTGTTTTTACCTGCTCCTGCTGGTGAGGAGGAAAAACATCTATTATTCTATCAATGGATTGAGATGCAGAATTTGTGTGCAGAGTAGCAAAAACTAGGTGTCCTGTTTCGGCTGCGGTAAGTGCGGTTGCAATTGTTTCGTAATCTCTCATTTCTCCAACGAGTATCACGTCCGGGTCTTCTCTCAAAGCAGAACGCAATGCATTAGGAAACGATAACGTATCGTCTCCGAGTTCTCGTTGTGCTATAACGGAGCGCTTGTGCTTAAATAAGTATTCGATCGGGTCTTCAATTGTTAGAATATGTGCTGATTTATTTGTATTAATCTCGTCTACCATTGCTGCAAGCGTGGTGGATTTTCCATGCCCCGTCGGCCCGGTTACAAGGACAAACCCTCTTTCGTTGGCTATAATACTGTGGGCAACATTGGGAACGCCTAATGAATCGAGAAGAGGAATTTCAAATGGAACCCTTCTGAATGCGGCAGCAATAGATCCTCTCTGATAAAAAGTATTTACTCTGAAACGGGCAACTCCCGGAATTCCGTAAGAAAAATCATATTCAAGCCTTTCTTTAAAAATAGTTCTTTGCTTATCAGTCATAATGGAAAATACCATTTCCGAAGTATCCTCAGGTGTAAGCTTATCTTCATCCAGGAAAATAAGTTCTTTGTGAATCCTTATAACAGGTGGCAAGCCAACTGTAAGGTGAATATCGGATGCACTCTTTTCAGCGGCAAACCGCAGAAGCTTTTCAAGAGTAAGCATAATTTTATCCCTCCTCCATTGTAGAAACAACCCTCAGTACTTCTTCTATCGTGGTAACACCTTCTGCTGCTTTTGTAAGGGCATCATCAAGCAGAGTTTTCATTCCTTCTTTTCTTGCCTGTCCTGCTATTTCACGTGAGCTTGCACTTCCCATTATAAGTTTCTGTATAGCAGGGGTTATAGGCAAAATTTCATTTATTGCTATTCTTCCTTTATAGCCGGTATGGTTGCATTTATCGCATCCTTCTCCCCTGTAAAATGTAATACCATTCAAGTCCATTGATGTTTGAAGTCCGATACTTTTTAGGACTTCAGCGGGAGGATCGTAAGAGTTTTTGCAGTAGTTACATACTTTTCTTATCAGTCTCTGTGCAGTAGCGCCTATAAGTGCGGACGCAACAAGGAAAGGTTCTATCCCCATATCTATAAGACGGGTAGGTATGGATGCGGAATTATTGGTATGAATGGTAGAAAACACAAGATGACCGGTAAGTGCGGCTTCAATTGCAATACGTGCGGTTTCGGCATCACGAATTTCTCCTATAAGGACAATGTCGGGATCCTGCCTCAGTATCGAACGTAAAGCAGTACTGAAAAGCAGGCCCGCCCTTTCATTTACCTGAACCTGATTTACGCCCCTGATTTGATATTCCACGGGGTCTTCTACCGTAATAATATTTCTTGTAGGGGTGTTCAGCCTGTTTAGTGCCGAATACAATGTGGTTGTTTTACCTGAGCCAGTAGGCCCGGAAATAAGAATCATCCCATAGGGCTGAGAAATCATATCCTCGATCTTTTTTAGATTGTCAGAAGAAAAGCCAAGTTTTTCAAGTGGCATTAGTGCCTTGCTTTTGTCAAGAATTCTTAGAACAACCTTCTCCCCGTATACGGTAGGCAGTGTAGAAACCCTGAAATCTACCTTTCTTCCTTCGAATTTTAGTGATATTCTGCCGTCTTGAGGAACTCTCTTTTCGGCAATGTCGATGTCGGACATTATTTTAAATCTTGAAATAATTCCGGGTTGGATACTTTTTGGAAAGCTCTGTTTTTCGTAAAGTATGCCGTCAATTCTATATCTCACTCTAAGTGATTTTTCCAAGGGTTCTACGTGAATATCAGATGCTTCTTCTACAATTGCCTGTGAGATAATGTTGTTTACAAGGCGTATTACGGGTGCTTCCTCGCCAAGTTGTCTAAGTTTTGTAATATCCATTTCTTCTTCATTTTCTATTATCTCGGGTTTGGGGCCGTTTACTTCCTTTTCTGCCTGTTTCAGAGCATTTTCCATTTCATAGTATTTCTCTATTGCCTGATTAATTGCAGCGCGAGTGGAAACATAAAACTCTATATCATTCCCAAGCGTTAAGCGTAAGTAATCCATTGCTTCAATGTTTGTCGGATCGGATATTGCAACATGCACTTTTCTGCCTTCCTTTTTCAGCACAAACACTCCATAATAACGGGCACGTTCAGGGTCAAGCAAGCGCAGTGCTTCTTTGTCGATATGATATGTGAGCAGGTTTACATATTTCAAACTCCACTGCTGCGCAAGGACTTGAGCAGATTGCCCGTCATTTATAACATTAATATCTATTAGTATTTTTAATAAAGGTTCCTTTGTTACCTTCTGAATACCAAGTGCTTTTTCTATATCTTTCTCAGATGCAAACCCTTTTTCCAGTACTATTCTTCCTACGGCATGTCCTCTTACGTTCATCATTTCTTCTGTTTACCTTCTATGTTTATGATTTTTCCGTCTTCCGGTATATTCTCAAGAAGTTTTTTGGCCGAATTGTCTTTAGGACTAATTTCCAGAGCTTTTTGAGCATATTCTCTTGCTTCTTCCGTATTCCCACTTCTGTTTTTCAAAAAAGCTATTTTATAATATGCATTTTCTTTCATTTCATCCGTAGCCTGCGCTGATTTAACAATCATTTCATATTGTTTCAGTGAGAAATCCGGCAGTCCGATTCTTTCAAAGCTCGTCCCTATGAACAGATGCATTAAAGGCTCAAAGTGATGAGATCTTGAAACAAACTGGAAAGATGCAATTGCTTCTTCATACCGCTCGGTAAGAAAGTACAGAAAACCTAGTACGAAGTGCAAGTGATAGTCAAGTGGTGAATTGGTACGGTTAGCTTCAAGTTTATTTGCAATCGGGAAAATAATATCTGAGTACAGATGTGATGGGCTGTTATCTTTGAAAAAATCCGTAATAAATTTTGTGTCTTCCATCTCTGTGTGGAGATACAAAAGCTTTACCTTAACTTTTTTATTATTCGGATCTCGCTTTAATAAGATATTATAAATTTTGCTAACTCCTTCAATGCGTCCGGCAATTTCTAAAAGCTCCGAGGCCTTAAATAACTCTTCCTCACTGAGATATTCTGCAACTATATTTATCTTTTCGTCTATAAATGTAGCTAAATTGATATTCATTTTGTCTATGAGAACTTTGGAATACTTTGCCATTTCTTTTAATCTATTTTGCTCTTCAAGAAATACCATATATTCTTTAATGTAGAGACTATTTCCCGGCTTTAATTCGAGTATCAAATTATAAATATATTCCTTTTTATCAGCGGGAACTACGCCTAAATAGCCATTTAGCACTTTGGCAACCGCATCCTTCTCACTGTCTAGAGGTAAGTCCTTGACGTACTCTGCAATTTTAACATAATCTTCCATGGGAAGCATAGTTATGCTGTGCGCTATCATAAGCCACTTAAGTCCCTCCGGTTTACTGCCCATATCAAAGAATATTTTGCCAAGCGTATAAAAGTATTGAAATGAAACATTACTTTTAATACTTTGTTTTTTAAATTCCCGTGCGATGATTTCCAAATTTTTAGCGTCATTTTTTAGCAAAGGAAACATGCGCATTGCCATGTCTTCGAATAGGTTGGGATTATCCTTGAGTTTATTGAAATACTCAAGTGCATCGCTTTTATCTTCAACCTCTACCGATGCATCAAAAATTTCCTTCCGGATGTTTATTTTATTGTTTATGATGTGCTCAAGTTTCTTCAGAGCACTTGTCTTTGTTTTCCCGCTGCAGCTATTTGCTATAATTCTCAGAATAAATATTTCGTCTTCTTTTCTGCCGTTTTTCTTGTAAAAATCAAGTAATTTTTTGTGTAATTCATTACTGTCAGGTTTTATCAGAAGGAGTTTATTATATAGGTATTCCGCATCTGCAAAATTTTGAGCTTCATAACGTTGGGCAACCGATGAAAGTGCCTTATATCCTTCTTCGGCATTATCTACGAATTTGTTTATTGCTTCTACATAGGATGGATCATTAAGAAACGAAAAATTGTTCTCTTTTGATTTTTTTTCGGAAGGAATATTTGCTGCTGCTCCTATTTTGGAAGGTTCAATTGCACGTAATTTTAATAAAGGATTTTCCTTATTTACTTTCACGGTTTTTCTTTTGATCAATGGTGCCTGGAGTGTTTCTTCGCTTTCCGCCGTTTTTAACAGTATTTTTTCATTTTTATCAGGCTCTTTACTCTTTATTTCATCGGATCTATTTAGTATTTTATTAATGTTAGGCTCAACGAGAGGGCCTTTTAAATCTGTTTTTTTTCTGATAGGTTTATCTGCTGTTCCGTTGGTTTTTGAATGGGTTGCAGAACCATTTGATTCTATGACTGCTTGAATCTCCGAAATGCGCTCTTTTGCAATTGTACTGTCGGAATCTACGGCGAGAAGTGCGTTAAAGTAATCATAGGCCTCATTATATCGGTGAAGTTTGAACAAAATTTCACCGGCAAACTCAATAAATTTAGGTTTTGCTCCTAAATTACTTATTGCATTGTTTAAAACAGACAGAGCCTTGTCCAAATCACCCTTGCTTATATTAAATTCTACATTTTTTAAAATAATTGCTTCATTTCCTTTATATTCTGAAAGCAGAGTGTCCAAAATACTTTTCGCTTCTCCGTCTTTGCTTAACGCGAGTTTTTTATCCACAAGTAGAAGGCTAAAGCTAATTGCTTCCTCTTCCCTACCTTCTTCAAACAAAAGAGAAATGATTTTTTCATAAAGCTTTTCATAAAGTTTATGTGTTTTTACATTGGATTCCTTGTATAGATTTAAGAGGGTAAAATATAGATCTAAGGCATCGCCCTTTTCTTCTTTATCATAAAGTTCGTCTCCGGCTTTAATGGCAACTTCCAAAGCAGTATCGAAATCGCCTCTTCTAACGTAGGTTTCCACGGTTTTTGCATAGTTTCTCTTTCCAAAGAGTGCACTCACAAGCGAATCATCTCCTTTTTAAATATTATACAACCTTTTACTCAAAATTTCAACCGCACAAAATTTCCTTATTTCTTCTATATATAAAGAAACATCTTTCTCCATTAAAGCATCATAAAATATTGTTAGGCTTCCTTTTCCTCCGAGTGAAACCGCAACCATGCCCATATCTTCAAGCAGTGCCTGCATAAAATAAGTGCATTCGTTTTCTACTTTTATCTTTTTTATGACCTCGCGTTCCTTGATATTATTCTCCATAGTACTTAGCGATGTCACTGTTGTGTTCTTCCAGAGTTTTTTCGAATACAATCTCTCCGTTCGGTTTTGAAAGGAAATAGTAATAATCAGTTTTTGGTGCATTAATCACAGCAAGCAACGATTTTAACCCGGGATTACTTATGGCTCCCGGAGGAAGTCCGGGGTATCTGTACGTATTGTAAGGGGAGTCTACGGATAAGTCCGTGGTAGATAACCATAGTTTGTTCTCCGGAAGAATGTAGCTGACAGTTGCATCGGATTGAAGTAACATACCGGTATTTAATCTATTTAAAAATACACTGGCAACAAGAAGTTTATCCTTGTCAACCCCGGCTTCTTTTTCAACTATTGATGCAAGTATTATTGCTTGTTTTTCAGTAAGTCCTTTCTCTTTTGCTTTTTCTTTAAAGTCTTTTGGCAGGACCTCATAGAAACGGTCGCGCATGGTATGAATAATCTTGTCTATGCTCTCTCCTTTTATAAAAAAATATGTATCCGGGAAAAGGTACCCCTCCGAAGTTGCGGCTTTTTTTACAAAAGCCTCCTCACTTTGAATTATGCCGTCCTTTTCAAGCCTTTTTGCAATATCTTTTACGGTAAATCCCTCGGGAATAGTTACTGTTATCTGTTTTGGAGGAACTCCCTTTTCAAGAGCTGTTATGATATCAAAAACCGAGCGTATGTATTTTATATTGTAGCTGCCGCTTTTTAATTGATTATCTGCCTTTTTTAGCCTTACAATATACGAAAAGCCGTAGGGGTCTATGATTAATCGTTTCTCTCTTAGTGTTTTTGCAATATCTTTTACGGTACTATTGTTCTGTATAACAAAACTTCCGCTATGTGTATTTGTAAGCAGCATGGGGTAACATTCAGCCAAGAAGGTAAATGCAAGTACTATAATTAAAATAGCTATTCCTCTGATAAATTTTTTCGTTTTTTCCTCCCTGCTGAATCCAGATAGCTTTGCAGTATAAGTGTAGCTTCTGCGGCATCTTTTATCTTGCGCTCCTTGCGAGAATTTATCCCTGCCTTACGAAACATTCTGTGTGCTATAACACTTGTAAACCTCTCGTCCCAGAAGATAATTTCCACACTACTGAGGTATTTCCTAAGCTCTTCCACAAATTGCAAAACTTTTTCTGCCTGCATTCCTACCTTGCCTTTTAGTGTTTTGGGAAGGCCTACGATAAGTGTGCTGGAGTTATGTGTATTTAGAATATCTTTTATCCTTTGAAACTCGTTGCCATTGCACTCTATTACATCTATCGGATTTGCAGTAATTCCAAGAGGGTCCGAGGCTGCAACGCCAATATGTCCGGTGCCTACGTCAAGTGCGATAAATACCTTTGTTTTTTCCATGGTTTCTCCTATAAAATGCTTTTCATTATTTCCACGGTTACTGCCTTTTTACCGCTGCCCTGCACAAGGCGTTCATTTCCGCCCCCCTTAAATTCAGTGTCTCTCTTAATTTTATCAAATATTTCTTTTGCGGATACTTCTTCGTCGCCAAGCTTTCCAACCAGTAAGAAGGCTCTGCCGTTTGCCTGTGCAGTGAATATTACAATACCCTTTCCAATCGTTTTCTTTGCAACGTCGTACGCTTTCCGCAAATCGTTTAAAGTGGCATTTTTTATTTCTTTAAAGTAGTAATTTATATCGCCACTTTTTATCGGTTCGAGCTTTGTTATTTCCTTTGTAAGTATTTCAAAACGTAAGGCTGTTATCTCTTTCCTTAAATCTTTAGTTTCTTTTGTTAATTTTTCCGCACGTATCCGAAGAGCATCTTTATCAGTTCCCAATATCTTTGCGATATTACTTAAAAGGACTTCATGTTTTGCAATGGTATCATAGGCTTGCTTTCCTGAAATTCCTTCAATACGCCTGACCCCGGATGCAACACTTTTAAATGACTTAAGCAAAACTATACCTATTTCGGATGTATTGCCTATATGGGTACCTCCGCAAAATTCCTTACTTACTTGAGGAATTTCCACAACACGCACAATATTGCCGTACTTTTCTTCAAAAAATGCAAGTGCTCCTAATTTTTTTGCCTCTTCTATCGGCATTTCCTTTACAATTACAGGAGTACTGCTTATAATAATATCGTTCATCTCCCTTTCAAGAAGCAAAAGCTTATCCTCGCTGATTTTACCGTTAAAATTAAAATCAAAGTGAAATTCATCGGGGTGAACCGCAGAACCCTGCTGAGCAATCCGAGTACCGAATTCTTTTCTCAAGACGGCTTGAAGAATATGCACGGATGTGTGTGCACGCGCTATTGCTTTTCTCCTTTCCGTATCTACTTTTGCCTTTACCTTTTCATTAACTGATACCGTACCTTCTTTTACTGTGCCTATGTGCATAATAAGTCCTTGAACAGGGGTCTGCGTATCCTCCGCTGCAAAGATAAAGTTATCATTCTCTATAATACCCGTATCTCCTACCTGGCCGCCCTTTTCTGCGTAAAACGGAGTTTTGTCCAGTATTAAAGCAACTTTATCTCCCTTTTTAGCCTTTTCTATCTCTCCGTCGGCTCCGATTATTCCTTTTATTGTAGCATCTTCCATGAGCTTTTCATATCCGACAAAAGTATTTTCTCCTGTTTTTGTTTTAAGTTTTACGAGAGCTACTCTTTCGGTAAAGCTTTCTCCTCCTTTGAATGCTTTTCTTGCACGTTCCCTTTGCTCATTGAGCAAAATGTCAAATTTTTCCTTGTTCAATGCAAGCCCGTAACTTCTTAAAAGAGATTCTGTCAGTTCAATGGGGAAGCCCATAGTATCGTAAAGATAAAAGGCTGCATCTGCGGGGAATTCCGTATTTCCGCTATCTTTTACCTTTTTATATATGTTGTTAAAATATGCAAAGCCTGTATTTAATGTAGCGCTAAAACGTTTCTCTTCCGCTTCGACATTTCGGGTAATTTTATCTCTGTTTTCTTTCAGCTCCGGGTAAATATCGCCCATCAATTTTTCTACAACCGGCACGAGTTTGTATAGGAATGGCTCGTTCAGATTAATTGCGCGGCCGAAAAGCGCACTTCTCCTTATAAGGCGTCTTAGGACATACCCTCTTTTTTCGTTGCTGGGTATAAGTCCGTCCGCAATAAGAAACGAAACAGCACGGATGTGATCGGATATTGCTCTGAAAGACCTATCTTTTATGCCGTCCGTTCCGTATTTTTCGTTGCTTAAATGTTCTATTTGTTGAATAATCGGAATAAACAGATCTGTTTCAAAATCGGTTTTTACTCCTTCAAGGATACTTGTTACTCTCTCAAGCCCCATTCCCGTATCGATGTTTCTTCTTGGAAGCGGTTTCAAACTGCCGTCTGTCTGCCTATCGTATTGGGTAAAAACGAGGTTCCAGAACTCAAGAAATCTTTCTCCTTCATCTCCGGGTAGTTGTTTCTCTTCCTCTTTTGTTTTTGCCCCCCTGTCGTAATAAATTTCCGAGCATGGGCCACATGGGCCAACTGCACCCATTGTCCAGAAGTTATCATTTTCTCCGAGTGGAATGATACGGTCCTTGGGAATGCCGACCTTTTCCCATATTTCCCTTGACTCGGTATCATCTTTGTAAATTGTTATCCAGAGTTTTTCTTTGGGAAATTTCAGAACATTTATTACGTATTCGTATGCCCAGGGGATTGCGTCTTCCTTGAAGTAGTCCCCTATGGAAAAATTTCCGAGCATTTCAAAGAATGTATGATGTCTTGTTGTATACCCTACATTATCTATATCGTTTGTACGTAAACATTTTTGTACGGTTGTCATCCTGCTGCATGGCGGTTTTTCCTCGCCGAGGTAGTACGCCTTAAGTGGGACCATTCCTGCTGCTGTAAATAGCAATGTAGGATCCTTAGGTATAAGAGATGCACTTCTTACCCTCAAGTGTCCTTTATCTTCAAAAAATTTCAAATAACTTTCTCGTACTTCTTTACTATTCATTAGGTCACCTTTCCTTTTTTATAATAATTCTAACGAGAGATATTTTTTTGTCAACAGAAAACCTGTTTGTAAATTTTTAAAAATGCATAGAATAAATTGTATTGAAAGGAGGTATTATGAAGGCAATTATCGTTCATGGCGGTGCAGGGAAAGTGTATACGAAAGAAGAAATTTCTCCTCGCATAGGAACTTGTAAAGAGGCGGCACAGGCCGGATATGATTTACTGAAAGCAGGAAAATCATCTGTTGAAGCTGCAATGGAAGCAGTAAAAGTTTTTGAAGACGACCCGTTTTTTAATGCGGGAAGAGGTGCGTATCTTACCGAAAAGGGAGAAGTAGAAATGGATGCGGGCATTATGAATGGCGCTACGCTCGAAACTGGTTCGGTTGCCGGGATAAAACATATTAAAAATCCGATCGAACTTGCAAGAACCGTAATGGAAAAGTGCAAACACAATTTCCTTATAGGCGAAGGTGCCGAAGAATTTGCGATGAAAAACAGTTTTGCTCTTGTTCCTAATGATTATTTTATTACCGATCGAAAGAGGGATTTATTTAAAGCGAAGGTTAATGATACGGTAGGTGCGGTTGCGATAGATGATAGAGGCATAATTACAGCAGCAGTTTCAACCGGCGGGACACCCATGAAGATGCAGGGACGCGTGGGAGATTCCCCCCTCATAGGCAGTGGTTTTTATGCGAATAACCTATACGGTGCGGTTGCGACGGGAATAGGGGAAGATATTATGCGTGCAGTACTGTCTTTTAGAATTATGCTCTATATGAACAGCGGAATCGAACAGGCAACTGCCGAAGCAATAAATTATCTTACGGATATAAAAGGAAAGGCTGGCCTAATTGCGTTGGATAAAAATGGAAATATTGCATTTAAGTATAATACGGAAATGATGTTTTATGCTTTTATGAGAGATGGTATGAAAATGGCAAAAGGGGGTACTTGACAAAGAAACAAATGTTCGTATAATAAAAATATGAAAAAGCTGACAGATAAACAGCAAAAGATTTTAAATTACATTATGGAAGAAGAAATGAATAACCACTTTCCTACGTATAGGGAGCTTCAGCAATATTTCGGCTTGCATTCCGTTGCTACGGTGTATCAGCACATAAGAGCTCTTGAAAATGCAGGTTACCTCCGCAGGGACGGTAAAGCACGCTCCATACGTTTTAATGGAATGGTGGGCAGTAAATTCCCATTGCTTGGCAGTGTACATGCAGGAATGCCTACCCTTGCAGTAGAGGAAATAGATGGATATTTGCCTTTGCCGATAGACACACGTACTCACCCGCATGCATTTTTGCTTCGCGTTAAAGGTGATAGCATGATAAATGCACACATAGAAGAGGGCGATCTTGTAGTTGTGGATCCTGAGCAGCAGGTAAGGTTGGGCGATGTATGCGTTGCCTTGATAGGGGAAGAAGCTACCGTCAAAAAGCTTGAAAAGAGGAAGAATGGTCTTTATCTTGCACCCTGCAACCAGAAGTACGATGCAATATACATCACCAGGGAAGTGCAAGTAGTCGGAAAAGTAATAGGCCTCTGGCGTAGCAGCTTTTAAATATCTTCCAATAATTCTTTGTTTATGCTATTATGCAAACTTGCGATATATGCATATTGACTATTTTCGCGATTTGGTCATACTACTTTAAAAAAACAAGAGGAGAATCGAATGAAAGAAATTATATTCGGAGAAGGGAATAAATATAAGGCCATAATATACACAAAGGGTGAAATGAACGGTAGTGTAGTGCATTCGTTTGTCGATGCCGGATTCAATGCCCGCAAAGGAGAGCCCGAGCAAAAATACCTAATTCTTTTAAACGAGTTGAATGACCTCAACCCTAAAAAAAATCCGTATTTCAGTGTGTCGGAAAACGGAAAAACTGCAGATGCATATTTTATCATAGTTTACGAAAACGGAAAACCTGTCGGAAGAAGTACTGCGTTGTATGACCCGCTTTATAACGATTATCACATTCAATACAACAGAGAAGAAGTTGTGTGGCTTGGATGGCCTGATTTTAAAAATAAGGAAATCGGAGAAAAATTACTTGAGATAACAATGGATTGCGCAAAAGAATTCAAGAAAAAGCATGGTACTCTGAAACATCTCATTGGTCCGGGCAGGCCTAATGAACAAGGTATAGTAGGTCTGCGCGTATCAGGAAAATTTATATATTTTATGGAACCCGATAATCCGATTAGATACAAGGATATATTTGAAAAAAATGGAATAGAAGTTGATGATTATTGGACTTCTTTTAGATTTACGAAAAGCGATGTGGAAAACTGGAAAAAGCTCCTTGAAATGGCAAAAGCGTTTTTCAAAAGGAATAAAAATACAAATACAGAAATAATCAGATTAAATAAATTATCTCTCGGTAAATATTTTAAAGGCATATATGATGTATATAGGGATGCCTGGCTCAGCGAAGAGCATGTTCACGGCAGGACGCTTACCCAGAAAGAATTTGACTATATGGCAAGCGGAATAAAAATTCTTATTCCTCCTTTTTGGAATAATATTTATATTGCAAAGGATAAGTCATATGGAAAAACAGTGGGAATAAGCATATCTCTGCCAAATTTCAATGAGGTGTTAGAAAATATAAATAGTAAGGCGAGCAAAGAAAGAATCAGAAAAGAAATTATATTTCTGCTGAAAAATTTTACCGGGATACAACACTACCATTCGGGCAGGATATTTATTGCAGGAGTTTTGCCTGAAGTAAAAGGAATGAGGCGTTCTGAAATTAGCTCGAGGCTTATAGCGGATTCGATTAATAATTTTCAAAAAAACGGTATAAATGATATTTCAATGTCCCAGCTTGCGGTGCCCAATAAGGATGTTATCATTCCATTGCTTGTTGCACATGGGGCCGATAAGAGGCTGCTGCTCAAAGAGAATTATAGGAAAAATGTAGTTCCAATCATTGAAAAATTGTCAGGAGAAGGAAAAGCAAGTCTTGCCGCAGTTTACAGATTGTCTATTTAATTATTTTTACAAACTTGTAGTTATCTTTTGTTTGTCATTCTGAACGAAGTGAAGAATCTC
>CAYYKP010000026.1:0-13985 GCA_964468055.1 uncultured Caldisericales bacterium | reverse complement strand
TTTGTTCTCAAGCTCAAAATATTATTTGATTTTTGAAAGTAAAACCATCTTGTTAAGCATCTTGTTTCCAGCTACAGATGTAGAAAATGTCCGCTCTCTTTTGTCGTATTTTCACTTTGTAGGTATTTCGTTAATGAATTTAAAATGTGATTGGTGTATTTTTAATTTATAAAAAATATCCATTTAAAAACCCCTCATGTGAGGGGTTTTTAAATTTTTATGCTTTAAACTGTTTAATAATTTCTATGGATTTTGATAATCTTTCAATGCTGCTTGTGCCTCTTTCTGTGCTTGGTCCATTGCAGCTTTCGGAGTCATTTGTCCATTGTATGCTGACTGTAAATATTTGTGGAAAATATTTCTTACTTCTGCAAGGTTGTGGCATGCAAATTCCGGGCCTGCATATTGAAGAAGATTTTTTACTGTTCCTGCCTGAGGTATATCCTTAATGTGCTGTTTCATTATATCAAGGTCATATGCACTTTTACGTGTTGCAATGTAACCTGTATTGATACTGAAATCTGCAACGTATTTTGGCTGAGTAACAAACTCAATAAATTTCCATGCCGCATCTTTTTGTTCCTGTGGAACATTTTTAAACATATAGATATTTCCGCCACCGGTTACTGTTGCGTATGTGCCTTTTTCTTTACCAGGTACTGCCATTACGCCGACTTTAAACTTCGAACCCTGAAGAATACCGTTAAGTCCTGAGGTGGAATGAAGAATAAATGCATCTTTTCCGTTTTCAAAATCTGGTACTGCAGTATTCCATGTTTTTTGAACTCCTTCCGGCATCGAATGATACTGGTGTGAAAGATCTATATAGTATTGAATTGCTTCTATAACTTTAGGATCGTTGAAGTTCATTTTTGTAGGACTTGTAAATATGTTTGTATTGTTTCCAAGCGCAATTGGTTGGAACAACCAATAAGGCCAACCTGATGGCCAATTTATGCCCCAACGTACAACATTACCGTCCTTGTCCTTTTTAGTAAGTTTTGATGTAGTTTCCGCGAGTGATTTCCAGCTGTCCGGAACCGGAAGATTGTTGGCGCTTAACATATCTGCATTATAATACATTAATGCAACACTGCGTTGGAAAGGAACACTCCATATTTTTCCGTCGTATTTTGAGTTTGCCATAAATTCAGGATAAAAATCATTAATCATTGCTTGACCGTTAGAGGAACTGTTTATATAGCTATCCAGAGGCATGATATAATCTGAATCAATAAAATCATAAAGATCAGTTGCAAGCATAATTGCAAGTGCAGGTGGTTGCCCTCCGCCATTTACCACTGTTTTAATAGCCTTTTCCACGTCCGTGTAACCGCCTGAATAAACAGGTTTTACTGTAATATTGGGATTTTCTGCATGAAAATCTGCTGCGTATTTATTCAAAATTTTGGATTCGGGTGCGAGAGTAGAAACAGGGAAATAAATTTGTATGGTAACTGCTTTCTTTTCTGCTGGTTTTGGCTGTGGTTTTTCTGCTGGTTTCTGCTGGCTGCAGCCCGCAAAAACTACTGATACAGATACAAGCGCTATAAGTAGAACAAGTAGTGCTTTTTTGCCAAAAATACCTTTTAATTTCATAATTTACTACCTCCTTTAAATTTTTATTTTTTTCCGCTTTTCTTATATTTTTTTTCCGTTAGCTCACCTCCTTTATATTTTATTATTTAATTCCCGAGTATAAAAAACTGCTTATAAAACGTTTTTGGAAAATAAGAAATGCTATGAGTAACGGTGCAGCAACTATCAAAGTTGCTGCAGCGAGCAAAGACCACTGTGCCCCGATTTCTCCGAGTTGTGTAAAACGTACGAGTCCTACAGTAAGTACGCGGGATTTATTACTTGATGTGACAACGAGAGGCCAAAGGAATTCATTCCAGTGCCATGTGAGAGATGAAATCGCAAATGCTATGAGTGTTGGAATTGCGGGCGGAAGATATATGTTTTTTATAAGATCCCACCAATTGCAGCCATCAATAATACCTGCCTCTACGAGCTCGTATGGCACTTCCAAAAATGCTTGTCTCATTAAGAATGTACCGAATGCGGAACCAAAATAGGGTAGAGCAATTGCAAGGAGCGTATCATATAATCCCAGTTCCCTGATTGTAGCAAAATTTGGGACTAGAAGGGCAGTTGTAGGAATCATTAGTTGTAGTAAAACGAAAAACAAAAGCCACCTCTTTCCTACAAATTCATAATTTGCAAATGCAAATCCTGCAAATACTGCCGTAATTACCTGAACAACAAGTATCAATACTACTACGATAATCGTGTTCCTGTAGTAAAGCGCGAATGGAGCCATTTGCCAGGCTTTTATAAAATTTGCAAGAGAAAAAGAACCTGCAAACCAAATTTTGCCTTTTCCTATTGCGGTATTTAAGGGCATTATTGATGCGGCTATTGTCCACAGTATCACAGATGCCCATAACAGACTAATGATTGCTGTTATTGATGATATAGTGAAGCTACCAATTTTTCTTGCTATTTTTTTACGTTGCACCTCGTCTGTCCTCCTTTCTTTCCGAAAGGGCAAAGTTACTTACTGTAAAAATGAGCATGATTGCTACTAGAATTACTGTCATTGCAGCAGACTTTCCTACATCCTGAAAGTTGAAGCGCATCTCCCACAAGTAATAAAGAAACACATTACTTGCATCGCTGGGACCGCCCTGCGTAAGAACAAAGATATGATCGATGATTTGAAAGCCATCCAGAAATGCAATAGTAGAAACAAAAAGTGTAGTTCTTCTAAGCAGGGGGAATGTAATATATCTTAGCTTTTGAAAGTAGTTCACACCATCAAGATCTGCTGCTTCGAAAACGTCCTCTGGTAAATTTTGTAATCCTGCAAGGTAGAACAGCATGAAATAACCAGCACTTTTCCATATAGCAACAATCATTACCGCAAGCAAGGCAAGGTGAGGATTGCCTGTCCAATTTTGTGAACCCCGGTAGCCGAACCATTGTAAAAACAGGTTAAATAAACCATAGTTTGGGGTAAAGAAGAACATCCATACTGTTGCAGCACTTACCATAGGGATGATTGTGGGATAAAACAGCCCAAGTCGTGCGATGCCTATTCCTTTCATAGATCTGTTCATAAGTAAAGCAAAAACAAATGCCAGAAATATACTAATCGGTACAACACCGCCTACGTAAATTAAGGTGTTAAGGAGTACTTGACGAAATGTAGGGGATTTAAAAAGAGAAACATAGTTTCCAAAACCAATGAATGCAGGAATTCTGAATTTTGCGATGTTGAGTTTTATCCTGAAAAAACTTTGATATATGGATAATAGCGTCGGCCAAGCTGTAAACATTGTCACAATGATAAGTGTTGGCAAAATTAATATAAATGGCAAAATTGAAGAACGTAAATTAGGATGCTTATTTTTTTTAATTAATCCTGTTTTTTGCACTAAACGAATCTCCTTTCTTTTTTTATTATTATACAATAAGTTTTTTTGATGTCAACAGTAGTTTAACCGCGCATAATCCGTATGTAGTATTGATTTTTTCAAGAAATTTGCTATCATTCAGTTGAACATTTGCGGAGAGATGACCGAGCGGTTGAAGGTGCACGCCTGGAGAGCGTGTGCGGGCCTAAAGCCTGCCGTGGGTTCGAATCCCACTCTCTCCGCCATTTTTATTTTGTATATGATTTTGGAAAATATGCTTTAGATATTAAAATTACTGAGATAGAAAAATTTTTGAGGAGGTTTTTATGGAAAACATTGCCGTGTTTGGTTTAGGCTTTGTAGGCCTTCCGCTTTCGCTTACGTATGCGATGTTTGGTACAAGAGTTTATGGAGTGGACGTAAACAAGAAGTATGTCGAAAAGCTTAAGAATTCCGAAACGCACGTGTTGGAAAGTTATAAAGGAAAGACAATTCAACAAATCTTAAAGGAAAATACTGAAAAAGGGTTGTTCATACCGACTACTTCTGCACAAGAAGCGTTGAAAAATGCTACAAACATTATTGTCACTGTTGGCATACCTATAGAAAATCAAACACTTAGAAAAGAGATTTTTTCCAATGCAATTCATACGATAGGAAGGTATCTTAAGAAAGGGGATCTTGTGCTGATCCGTTCAACCGTACCGCCTGGAACTACGAGGAGTATTGTCAAGCCTATTCTTGAAAAGGAGAGCGGACTTTTTTGCTGTAAAGATTTTTACCTTGCTTACTCATCCGAGCGTATTGCCGAGGGAAAAGCATTTGAGGAATTTCAAACAATGCCCGTTGCAGTAGGTGGAATGGACGAAAACAGTAGAGAAAAAGCAGCAAATTTACTTTCTGTTATAAACAAGGAAAGCATCTTTCGTGCATCATGCCCCGAAGTTGTTGAGATTTCGAAGCTTATTGAAAATAGTTCCCGTGATGTAAATATAGCGCTTTCAAATGAGCTTGCCATATTAACGGAAACCCTGAATGTTGATACTCTTGAGGTAATTAATGTGGCAAATACGCACAAAAGAGTAAATTTATTAACTCCGGGTATTGGTGTTGGTGGGCACTGTATTCCATATTCATCTCTTTATATTTTTGACAAAGCTGATGAAATGAAATTACCTATGCATCTATTACATACAGCTCGTGAAATAAATGATTCACGACCAAAAGATATTCTTAATCTAATAGAAAATAAACTAAAAAATGTTGGGAAATCTATTGAAAATGCACAAATTGCGATTATCGGTGTTGCAATGAAAGATAATTCATCTGACATATCAGAAAGCCCGGCTATGCGACTAAAGGATGCTATTTTACAGAAAGGCGGAAATGTGCGGTGGTATGATCCAAATGTAAACGGTAGCTTTCCTTTGAAAGTTTCTTCTTTAAAAGATGCTTTAAATAATGCCGAGATTGTTATTCTTCCCATAAAGCAGGATAATATATCGATTGATATTAAGGAAATATCAAATCTTGTAAAAAAGAATGCAATTATATTTGATGCAAGAAGGCTTTTGAACAAGAGCGTAGTAGAAGAGAAAGGGTTTGTTTATCTTACAGTATGAGAGTTTATGTTACAAATATTCCTATCGATAATATTACTGAAAATGAAGCAGTTCTTAAAATTCGAAGTTTTTTATCCGCAGAAAAACCTAAGTTTGCAGTTGCAATAAATCCTGAGAAAATTATAAAAGCGCATAACGACGAAAAACTCGAACACATTTTGAAGAAAAGTGATTTGAACTTTGTGGATGGTATAGGTGTAATATGGGCGTCGCGCATTTTCTATAGGTTGCACTTTAAGCAGCGTATTCCCGGAATAGATTTATTTTTAGATGTTTTACGCTTTGCGGAAAAAAAGGGATATTCGATATTCTTATTAGGTTCAACAGATCGTATTATTAAAAAATCTGTTGAAAACCTTTCAAAGAACCATCCAAATTTACATATCGCAGGACATCATAACGGATACTTTGTCGATGAGACAAAAGTCATTAATCAGATAAAAAATAGCGGTGCGGATATTTTATTCGTAGGCATGGGCAGTCCCAAACAAGAAAAACTTATTTACAGAAACCTGCGCGATTTAAATGTAAAATTTGCGATGGGAGTAGGAGGTAGTTTTAATGTGCTTGCAGGTGAATTTAATCGTGCTCCCCAAATAGTGCAAAAACTTGGACTTGAATGGTTTTACAGATTTTTACTTGATCCAAAGCGGTTGCCGCGCATTCTTTCACTTCCAAAATTTGTTTTTCTTGTTATGCGATCTCCCCAGAGGGTTAAGGAAGATGTAAAATTTTTTGGCATTAAAATATCCAATAGGCCACTTTCCGAAAATATGGAAATCGCCGATAATTTTATCCAGTCAAAAAAATTTCATCTTGTTGTAACTTTAAACGGAGAGATGGCATCTAAAGCATTTGCGGATAAAGAATTTTTTGGAATACTGAAACAAGCGAATCTTGTAATTCCTGACGGCATTGGTATTGTATGGGGAGCACGAAAGTTTGGTGAGCGTATTGTTTATAGAATACCTGGCATTGAATTTGCATGGAATTTATTAAACCTTGCAGAGAAAAAAAAGTACGGAGTATATTTCCTTGGGGCAAGAGAAAAAGTGCTCAACTCTGCCTTAGAACAAGTAAGGGATAATTTCCCGAATATTAAAATTATAGGTAAGCATTCAGGTTATTTTGAGAAAGATGAAGAATCTGCAATAATTAAAGAAATAGAAACCGGGAATGTGGATATTTTATTTATCGGAATGGGCGGAGGAAAACAAGAGAAGTGGATTTTTGCACATAAGTATTTAAATGTTCCTCTCACAATAGGAGTAGGCGGTTCATTTGATGTATGGAGCGGTAGAATTAAGCGTGCTCCGCAAATAGTTCAGAGAATGGGGCTTGAATGGCTTTATAGAATGATTATTCAGCCGACACGTATTGCGAGAATGAGAAATATTATTTCGTTTGCGTTTAAAGTATTTTTTAAAAGTACGGATAAGGAGGAAAGATGAATATTGTTGTAACAGTAAAAGCGGTTCCTGAAACGATAAAATTTAATAAGGAAACTAAGAGAATCGAACGTAACGGGATTAAAACGATTTTGAATCCCACTGATCTTATTGCAGCCGAAGAAGCAAGAAAAATTAAAATATCGACGGGTGGCACTCTTGCAGCTATTTCAATGGCTCCTCCGGATAAAGCAGAAGCCTTGAAAGAGCTATTTAAATATGATTTTGATAGAATAATTCTTCTATCGGACAGAGTATTCGGTGGAGCAGACACTCTTGCTACGGCCTATATACTTTCCGAAGGCATTAAAAAGTTTGTGCGAAATTTTGATATAGTGCTTCAAGGAGACTATTCCCTGGATGGTTCAACAGGACAACTTGGAGGAGAACTTTCTGCAATGCTGAATGTTCCCTATATCGGTCATGTAGTCGAGATAAAGGAAAATGCAATAAAAAGAGCTAATGAATCGCAAATAGAAGAGTTTCATATAAAATTTCCTGCTGTGCTTTCTATTGAAAGCTGCATAAATAAGGGTGTTACGGTTGATTTATTCACTTTGGACAATTATGAAAATAAAAAAGTTGAAATATATACGAATGTAGAACTCTCTGCAGACCCTAAAAAATGCGGATTAAACGGTTCTAAAACGTCTGTATTTTCTATTGTGCAAAATAATATTCGAATAAACACGAATATTATAAAAGAAAATCCAGGTAAGGAAATTATGGAATTCCTTTCCGGTATAGGTGCATTATGAAAGTAATATGCTTTGTCAATAAATATAATGGTATAGTAAAGAAAGGGGAAAAGTTTTCAAGAAACGTGCTAATTGCGTCTTTTGATATAAATGCGGAGTATGCAAATTTTGTTCCATCTATTTTTATTGATAACTCTTCTTCGGGTGCGGAATTTATAAAAAATATCTGCAACAAGGAGAAACCGGATCTTGTAATTTTTAATGATGAAGCGCTTATTAAAGAATCTGCATCGGTTTTTGCGGGGAGGGAAGAGTTAGGTTTAATTTCCCATAGTAATATGCTTTATGAAAAAGAAGGTAAGGTTGTCGGCGTTGTACCTGGATGGGAGAACCTGTCAGCAGAAGTTTATTCGCTTACAAAACCTATTCTTGTAATCTTAAAAGATGAGGAAAACGTATCTCTTGAGAAACGTAATCGGAAAATAATACAGATTGATAGAAACACCAGCCTTAACTTAATTAGAGTGGAAGAAGAAGGAAAAAATCCTCTTAAAAATGCAAAAATTATCGTAGGAATAGGAAGAGGCGTAAAGAAAGACATACTCCCCGAGATTGAAGAATTTGCGGATAATATTGGCGCTGAGATTGGATGTACAAGACCTGTTGCTGATATCGGTATTGTACCGAGTTTTAGAATGATAGGAGATTCAGGGATATCTGTAAATCCTGAAATCTATATTGCATTTGGCATATCCGGTGCAATTCAGCATCTTTCCGCCGTAAATGCAAAATATATAATTGCTGTTAATACGGATGCAAATGCACCAATTTTTGAAAAGGCAACGCTTGCTTTAAATGTTTCCGTAGAAAAAACGATTACCGAGATTAAACAATGGATAAAAAATTCCTCACGGTAAAAAAACGTAGTGAAGTTCAGAAGAATCTTACGGATTTTTTTGAGATAGGTCTGAATCCGGAAAAAGTGAGTATTTTATCTGCAATAGATCGTTTTTCTTATGAAGATTTTTATGCCCCAATTGATATTCCCGGTTTTAAAAAGTCTCTTGTGGATGGGTATGCGGTTAATTCCGACGATACAAGAGGTGCCTCCAATGGAAATCCGATTCCGCTCAATTTACGCGCGAAACTCCTTATCAGTAAAAAGCTAAAAGGTAAATTAAATAGTAACGAAACGGTTTTTGTGCCAACAGGTGGAGTTGTCCCTCAAGGTGCGGATGCAATGGTAATGATAGAAAATAGTGAAGAAAAAGCAGGTGAAGTTTTTATTATGCATGAGGCACATAAAGGCGAGAATCTTATTAATATAGGAGATGATATTCGGAATGGAGAAGTAATTTTATCAAAAGGGGAGTGTATAAATGCAAATATGATTGCAGCTCTCAGGGCGTTTGGTAGAAAAGAAATTTCTGTATATAAAAAAATTAGAATAGGAATTTTTTCTACGGGAAATGAGCTTAAGGACGGGGGTGATCTTCCGGAAGGAAAAATTTTTGATATAAACGAATATGCACTTTTTGCCGAAGCGCAAAAAGAGAATTTTTCTCCCAAACTTTATGGTATTGTAAGGGACAATCCCGATGAAATAAAAGAAGTTTTGCAAAAAGCGCTTTCTGAAAATGATATTGTGCTTATGAGTGGAGGAACAAGCAAAGGAATGTTTGATTTTACAGTATCCGTAATAAATGAAATTGGAAAGCCCGGTGTACTAATTCACGGCTTGCATCTTTCCCCGGGGAAGCCCACCGTGTTTGGCGTGGTAAGTAAAAAACTTGTTATAGGCCTTTCCGGGAACCCGCTTGCATCCTTTCTTGTTTTTAGAGAGGTTATTGTTCCACTTATTTATAAGAAATGCAATTTGATAGAAAAGAAACGTAAAATAGTTGCTATTCTTTCTGAAAATTTACCTTCTCGAAAAGGTAGGGAGGAGTTTGTTATGGGAGAACTTTTTGTAAAAAATGGTGAACAATTTGTAAGGCCTCTTTTTTCGGAATCTGCATTTATAAGCCCTTTAATAAAGGGTAACGGGATTATAACCGTTCCTCTTATGAGTGAGGGCTATAAAAAAGGAAAAAAGGTGATTTTCGAATTATGGTAGAGAGGGAACTTTTTTTGAAAAAAAAATCATTAGGTGAAGCAAAAAGGATATGGCAATCGTTTCTGCTTTCGAAGAATTATCCTACTAAATTGGGTACTGAGATAATAAATGTTGCGGATGCTGCAAATAGAATTTCAGCAGAGGCAGTAAAATCTTGTTTGTCGTCACCATTTTATACTGCCTCTGCTGTGGATGGTATAGCGGTTATAGCAGATGAAACTGAAGGTGCATCCGTAAGTAACCCTAAACTCCTCAGTTTGGGGATTAACGGAATAATGGTAAATACAGGTGATCCTATTCCCGTAAAATATAATGCCGTAATAATGATTGAAAATGTAGAATTTATAGAAAATAAATTCAGAATACTTTCTGCGGTTGAACCTTATAAGAATGTGAGACCCATAGGTGAAGATATAGGAATTAAGGAAACATTAATTTTCCCTAATGAAGTCATTACTTCTGCTCATATAGGAGTACTGCTTGCAGGTGGTGTAAATAAAATAAGAGTGTACAGAAAACCGAGGGTTTTGATTATTCCAACAGGTGAAGAGATTAAGAAGCCGGGTGATGATATAAAAATCGGCGATATTATTGATACGAATTCTTACATGCTAAAAGCTTTTATAATGAAATATGGCGGAGATACGATTATCTCCAATATATTACCTAATAAGGAGAAAATCATTTCAGATTTTATTAAAGAAAATATTGATAAGGTTGATATGGTGCTTGTATTGGGAGGTTCTGCGAAAGGTACTAAAGATCTTACGGGGCAAGTCTATAAAAAGTTGGGTAAAATATTTGTACATGGGGTTTCCATTCAGCCGGGTAAGCCAGTAATTTTAGCTGAAATAAAAAATAAGCCTGTAATGGGTATGCCGGGATTTCCGGTTTCTTCTTTTATTACTGCACATATATTTTTAAAAATGGCACTTTTCCTTATGCAAGGAATAGCGGTTGAAAAATCGGAAAGACTGAAAACTAATATAAAACGTTCAATTACTTCTTCTATAGGCGTTACTGAATTCGTCCGGGTAAAAGTTGGGAAAGTAGGAAAAGAGCTCATTGCTGTACCTCTAAAAAAGGGTGCAGGAATCCTTTCTTCTGTATCAAATGCGGACGGCCTGTTAAAAATTGGTTTTGACAAGGAAGGACTGGAGAAAGGAGAAAAAGTATTTATTGAACTTTTAAAAAACAGAGAGATAGTAAAGAATGAGATTCTATTTATCGGGAGTAACGACCCTCTGCTGAATTTCCTTTTTACTTTTATAAAGAAAAGAAATCCGTTTTTTAATGTCGGAATCATAAATAGTGGTAGCCTTGCAGGTTTGCTTGCTCTTGAAAGAGGAGAGTGCAGCATTACGGCAGCTCATCTTTTTGACGGGGAAAGCGGTGCATATAACACACCCTTTTTAAAGAAGTATGTTTCAAAAGATGTCAGGATTCTTCATTTTTCATACAGAGAACAAGGGATTATTATTCAAAAAGGGAATCCCAAAAATATTCGAGGAATAAAGGATCTTGTACGTAAGGACATTACATTTGTAAACAGGCAAAAAGGATCGGGTACCCGCGTAATTCTGGATTTTTTACTGCAGAAAAATAATATTGATACAAACTCCGTAAATGGTTATAAATATGAGGAATATACACACCTTGCGGTTGCTAATAGTGTAAGGTTTGGAGGTGCAGATTGTGGAATGGGTATTCGCTATGTTGCAGATGCTTTAGGACTTGATTTTATTCCTATAAAGGAAGAACAGTATGATCTTGTGATTTTAAAAAATGAGCTGAAACGAAAAGAAGTAAAGATGATTTTGAGTGCAATGAAGAACAATGAATTTATAAAAAAGGCAAAATACTTTAAAGGGTATAAATACGTAGGAGGAAAGTTTGAATAAGATTAATAAAAATGTGATAATTCTTGGCTTTGTTAGTTTTTTCAATGATGTTTCCTCAGAGATGATAGTAAAGGTATTGCCGTTATTCCTCGAATCGATTGGTGCGGGTGGTGCATTTATCGGAGTTATAGAAGGTATTGCAGAAAGCACGGCTTCGTTGCTTAAGTTATTTTTCGGTTATTTCTCTGACAAATTTGGCAGCAGGAAATGGTTTGCATTCTTTGGGTATTTTGAGTCTACCCTTTCAAAATGCTTTCTTCCGATTGTACGCTCCCCAATCGGTGTACTCTGGGTAAGAGCATTTGAGCGTGTAGGAAAGGGTATCCGTACTGCACCGAGGGATGCCTTGATTTCCTCGTATACAAATGATACAAATAGAGGTTTGTATTTTGGCCTTCACCGTGCACTGGACACACTGGGTGCAGCAGTAGGTCCGCTTTTAGGTATATGGGTACTGGACAGGTTTGGAAAAACGAATTATACTGCGGTTTTTAAGTTTGCATTAATTCCTGGTTTTATCGCCGTGGCTTTAATACTTTTTGTTAAGGAAAAAGAATTTAAAACGTTTGTAAAAAAACAGAAAGAAAAATCACATTTTAACCTTGGTAGAAGATTCTATTTTTATGTTGCTGCAATTACTTTGTTTACACTGGGCAACAGTTCGGATGCATTTATTACTATGTATTCGGGGCAGATTGGATTAGCAGCAACTGCTATCCTTTTTCTGTGGTTTTTACACAGTACTGTCTACGGATTGCTTGCAACTCCTCTTGGAGCGCTTTCAGATAAAATTGGTAGAAAAAGGACAATTATTTTGGGCTATTTTATTTATGCATTAAGCTATTTGGGTTTCGCTCTTGCAAAAATACCATCTGTTTTATATATCCTATTTCCGTTATATGGAATTTATTATGCTTTTTCTGAAGGCGCACAGAAAGCATTTGTATCTGACCTTGTTACGGATGAGGCATCACGTGGAACTGCCTATGGAATTTACAGCTTTGGTGTTGGAATAATGGCACTGCCCGCGTCTATTGTTGCAGGTATGCTCTATCAGTATATTGCCCCAAGTGCTCCATTTTATTTTGGAGGAGCCATTGCACTTTTTTCCGCATTACTTATAATGTTTGTGTGAAGGGGGTAAGATGTGGCTAAAATTACGGTTAAACTGTATGCAACTCTAAAAGAAATGCTTGGCACTGATACCCTGTTTATAGAAGCAACAAATGTACGCGACGTTATAGATAAACTCACAGAAAAATATCCTATTTTAAAGAGAGAAATCGTAAATGAAGATTTATCTCTCAAGGATGATTATATATATCTCGTTAATGGGCGCAATATTGTCTTCCTTCAAAATGAGAAAACTCCACTAAAGAATGGCGATAGGGTAACCATATTCCCGCCAGTCGGAGGCGGTTAATCTACGGGCATTGTATTAATCCGCGCGCCCAAAGGCAATCACCACAGGATGGATTGTTTCCCCAACAGTCGAACCGCGTATCTTTTGTAAAGTCACAGTAGTCTCTTAACGAGCAGTCAGTGCAGGATGGATAGATTGCATTTTTTACAATGTACCTGAAGGTTTCGTATTCTCTATTTGTCCATATTTCCTTTAGATTTTTGTCGAATACGTTTCCAAAAGAATGTGCAATAACTTCTTTTTCTCTGCCGAAGATATACTCCGTGTAACTGTGTAAAAATCTATAACAAGGTGCAACCTCTCCGTCCCACCTTATGACAGCTGCTCTATTTTCCATAAATTGACAAATTCTGTCTGTCTGCAGGTTAAATTTTGGAAATACAAGTTTTACCTTGTATTTTCCAATATCTGCATTTAGCGTATCCATTAGCTGTTCATAATCTATTGAGCCGTCATATATTATTTCTTTTGAGAGAGATTTGCTGAATGGCATTAAGTTAGAAAATAATATATAGTTTATGCCAAGTTTGTGTGCTAATGGGAGAATTCCATGTAAAAGATGTACATTACTTTTCATTACTACAACTTCAATACCCACCTCAGGTAAATATGAGCCTAATTCTTTTTTCCTTTTCTGCAGGTGCATGATGTTTTCTTCTATGCCCATGAAATCAGTTCCGCGAATATCTCTATATATTGCAGGGTCCGGTGCATCTATTGAAACCATGATTTTATCTACTTTATATTTTATTAAGTCATCTGCAATTCTTGCAAGGCTTGTTCCGTTACTTCCAAATTCTAACCTATACCCTGCGTCTTTAATCATTTTTACTATTTTTATAAAATCCGGATGTATTGTAGGTTCCCCTATACCGCCTAAGTAAACAGTTTCAAGATCTGAAAACTCTTTTAACTGCTCAAAAATGATTTTAAATTTTTCAAAACTCATTTCTCCCAGTTTGTCTTTCCAAAATCTCCTAAAACACATTTTACAATTCAGGTTGCACATGTTGGTTATTTCAATATATACTCTTTGCATATCTGCTTTTCCGGGTATTATCACTTTGTAATCACCGTAGTTAAGCTTTATATCTTCCATTTTTGCCTCCTTATTTGTAATGATTTTAGAGAGAAATGATAAATTGTCAAGAAGATCTACCTATAAATTTTGTGTAATTGCTATTGCTAAATAAATAGTTTTACTATGGATTCAACAATTGGAAAACAATTTTCAAATAACTCGTTCTTATCTGTTGTACTTTCTATATATACTACAATGTTCTAACGGTTTTAGTTGCATTACACTTATACAGCATATACACAAATTTTTGATTTGTGCTATAATATTAATGCGTATA
>CAYYKP010000025.1:0-14350 GCA_964468055.1 uncultured Caldisericales bacterium | reverse complement strand
CACCTTTTTCGCCATCTAAAAGTAAGGTCAGTATCAGGTGTGGTGGCGGCGGGGGGATTTGAACCCTCGACACTCCGGGTATGAGCCGGATGCTCTAACCTCTGGGCTACGCCGCCAACTATGGTTTCATCTTTCTTTTCAGCCTTCGCTTGTGATCGGAAAGCGAATTCTGTGAATCTTTTAAAAACTTCTTCATTTTGGACTCAAATTCATCCTTTTTTACTTCTTTAATTTCTTCTTTCTTTATACTTTTTACAAAAGAAAGGTTCAATTTACCCTTTTCTCCTTTCCCGATAATTCTTACTACCACTTTCTCACCAACATTCGTAAAATCACGAACATCTTCTACAAACTCTTTATCGAACTGCGATATGTGTATAAGTCCTACGCTACCTTCATCCAGCTTTACAAAAGCGCCGTAGGGCATTATTTTTATCACGGTTCCAATTAATTCTTCTTTACCCATATGTCTATATAATAGTATTTATTTTTGAAAAAGATGCAAGAGTTTATCCAATGTTTTTTCAAAAAAGTTTTTATTTTCTTCTGCGGAACTGTTACCTTCACCACCTAGTGGCTCATCAAATTTGAAATACACTACTGTTTCGCCTTTTTTGGCAAGCATCAAATCTTCCCTTGCTTTCCGTTCGACAAAAGCATCCGTAGAAGCATCTGTAATCTCATATTTTAGCCTCTGATTTTCTGCAGATACATGCGCAATCTGTTTTGTCAAATAATCTATTCTGCTTGTATCCTGCACATATGAAGCAAGATTCACAAAAGCCATTACAGATAAATAAATTATAAGAGAAACGGCAAATACTGCAGGAATAACATTTTTCTTTTTTCTCATACTCTAAATAATATGGAAAATCATTTTTGTGTCAATGCAAACAACGATCAATGTATAAAGGGCTTCATAATAATATATAAACTAATATACCCGGCAGTTACCGCAGCAAGTGTAAATGGAATGCCAATCTTCGCAAAGTCACCGAAACTCACAAAATGCCCTTTCTTCCTAAGTAACCCTGTTGCGGCAATATTAGTTGAAGCCCCGATAGGGGTCATATTACCTCCAAGCGTCGCCCCAATCAGCAACCCGAACAAGAAAAGTTCCATAGGAGCATGAAGCATAACAGCAATACTCCCTGCGATAGGGAGCATAGTTGCCACATAGGGTACATTATCAATAAATGCAGAAAAGAAAACGGAGCCCCATACAATTATCGTATATCCGATAAAAATACTTCCATGCGAAAGGTTAGAAATAAATCGTGCAATATCGGCAACAATGCCTACATTGACGAGTCCTTTGATAATGATGAATAGACCTATCAACAAAAGGATTGTTTCCCAATCCATTTCCCTGAGAATTTCCTTTACCATAAAACTTTTTTTTCGTGAAATCTCGTATATGACTCCTACTACAAGGAAAGATACACAAATCAGCCCGTTTATATTTTTAATGGGAAGGAAAGAAGCAGCAACAAGAGCAGCTACCATAAGCACGGCAAGAATGCCGGGAAACCAGTCTTTAACGACCGTTCGTTCTTTAAGGTGAATCGGCTGTTTTTTCTTCCTGAAAATATACAAAAGTACAAGTGCGGCTGCAATGGCACCTATTTCAGTCGGTATTGCAATGCTTAGGTGGTGGTTGTACCAGAAAAAGTCGAGAAAATTCATATGCGCGTATCCTGCAAGAAGCATTGATGTCGGATCGCCTACAAGTGTAGCTGCGCCCTGCAAATTGGATGATACCGCGATTGCAATAATTACGGGTACCGGAGAAATATCAATTCTTTCGCAAATGGAAAAAGCAACCGGTGCAACAAGTAATAACGTTGACACATTCTCAGCAAACGCTGAAATCACACCCGTAAATATAGCAAGCGCAAAGATTGCCATCTGCACATTCGGCATCTTATCAATAATTTTATCCCCGAGCAGAGCGGGTATTCGTGATTCAATTAACATTGTAACTACACCCATAGTGCCAAATAGTATTCCTAAAACATTCCAATTCACCGTAGGAAAGAAGGTTTTAAACGGAACGACATTAGCTATAAGGAAAAGGGTTGCTGCTATCAGTGCTATAATGTGTCTTAGCTTAGGTTTTACAACAAGAAGTATATAAGTTAATGAAAAAACGACTGCAACGAATATCTTAGAGTTCATTTACCGCAGCTTCCTTATTTTGAACGGATGGGAAAAGTATTTTCAAAAGTATTGGTACGATAATTGCGGAAAGAACTACATATGTAATGGTAACAGAAACAAGCTGGGAACCTACCAAATCGGAAAAAACATGCTGGCTGTAGGCATACGAGACGATTACCAGTGCAACCTCCATCTCAGGCATCATTCCTACCCCAACACGGATTGCATCCTTTAATTTAAGTTTGCTAAGCAGAGAACCTATTCCACATCCGAAGAATTTTCCGGTAAATGCAAGAGGTATTAACAGAAAGAACTTCAGGTCAATTTTGGTGAACATCCTGAAGTCAAATAAAGTGCCCACTTTTACGAAAAACATAGGAATAAAAACTGATCTTGCAATATAATTTAAAGGAGTATCTAACAATTTTTTTTCAGGCGTCATCCCGATTAAAAGTCCTGCAAAATATGCACCTGTAATGGGTGCAAGGCCTACTTCCCTGGCAAGCACTGCAATTAAAAGGCAGAATCCAATTGCCATAGAAGCAAGAGCGTAGGGAGAATGCATCTTTTCATGAGAAAATTTCATAAATCTTTCAACCGGGCCAGCCGCAAGTAAAAATATTATTGCAATGAATATAAGAAAACCTATGATAAGCCCGGAAATAGTTTGAGTGCCAAGTACGAAAGTAAGTATCATAATACCAATAATATCGTCAATTACTGCAGCAGTAATAACTGTTGTGCCAGCAGTAGAACGGAGCTGCTTAAGATCCATCAGTGCTCTCACGGTAACACCTACACTCGTTGCAGTAAAAATGGATCCCACAACAAGAGATTGCCTAAAGGAAAAGTGCATAATTTTAGCCCCAAAAACGGCACCGAATATGAATGGCAGTGTTACCCCTAAGCTTGCGGTGGAAAGCCCTCTGCCTCCGCTTCTTTTTAAGTCACTAATGTTCGTTTCCATTCCTGCCATAAAAAGAAGTAGAATAATTCCTAAATCCGCAAAAAGATTAAAAGCCTCTCCGGTAAGATGTACTTTATATATAAATATATGGCCTAGATAGGACAAATGGATAGCCGGCACATAAGTCATAATCAAGGAGAATAATATGCCGGTAAATAACTCTCCGAGCACCGCCATTTGTTTCAGGCGAATCATCCCTTCACCGAACAACTTGGAAACAATTAACGCAAGCGCCAGGTCAAGGATGTCCATAAATTATGAATTCCTTTCTATCCAGGCAGTTACAAGTTCCAAAATATTCAAATCGCCTATAACATGCAGATTATCATCCACAACAGGCAGTTCTTTCAAATTCTCAGTAAACATTTTTTGAAAAGCTGTTTCCAGCGAGTCATTTTCTTTTACATAAGCGGACGGGAGCATAATATCCTCGGCTTTTATTATTTCAAGTGGTTTAACAGCTTTATAATATAAAAATTCATCAGGTACATACTCATAAAATAGGTACTGTGCAAAATTTATTACAGGAATGATGCCAAGGAGTTTATTATCATTATCTACCACATAAACACTGCGCGTTTTGGGATCGGAGACGATAGCTTTTGCTATAGTCATAGGGTCATCATCCTTCTTAACAACGGAAGCTATCTTTGTAATCAGGGAACGTACCGATTTTACCTTAATTCTTTTCATTTCATGCCTTCTTCCTTCTTTTTGGGAATCTCTTTTGCAAGAGAGAATGTAAGTTGAGTAATCGGTGGACCTACAACCTCAAGTACAAGTGTAGTTGCAATAATTACAGTCATGATATAATTACCCGCCTGTGGGAAATACTGTTTTCCTAAAATCGCCATACCAAGCGCAACACCTGCCTGAGGTACAAGCCCCAAACCTACATATTTCCGCACTGTTTCCGGAGCCTTTGAAAGGGTCGCACCCAGGGTTGCACCGAAGTACTTTCCAAGAAATCTCATTATGATATATGTTGCACCGATGAATCCGATAGTGTTAATTGCTTTGATATTAAATCCGGCGCCAACAATTATAAACAAAATTAGCATTAGAGGCTCAGAGAAAAATTCTACTCCTTCAAAGTATGAGCCCTCGTCCTTAGCAAAGTTTACGACAACTGCCCCAAGCGCCATACAGGCAAGAAGTGGTGAATAATGTAGGTACATTGCTACCCCGGCGGTTAAGGATATAAATGCAAGAGTATAAATAAGCCTGTAACCTTTCGTACGAATAAAACGCGTAAGATATACAAACACAAATCCTATTGCGGCGCCAATTCCCAGAGTATAGACAATCTCAAGTACTGCACCCAAAAGCATTCTTACGGGTGAAATGTTAGCAGCGCTACCTGATTTCATCTGTATTGCAAGAATCATAGAGATAACGAATATAATTAAACCCCAAGCATCGTCTATTGCAACCGTTCCCAAAAGTACATTGGTAACAGGTCCTTTTGTATGATACTGCCGTGAAACCATAAGAGTGGATGCAGGATCAGTAGCCGCAGCCAAAGCTCCGAAAAGTAAAGCGACATAAAGAGGTTTATGTAAAAACAGAAAAACACCGAGCGTTACGAACAGCCAAGCGCTGGATGCTTCAAGCATCGAAACAAAAAGGATTTGCTTTCCTGTCCTTTTAAATACGGAATAGGAAAAATTTCGTGAAATCATAAATGCAACAATACTGAGAACAAAGTTTGCAATTAAATCAGATCTGTGAAGAAACACATTGGGCACGAGATTAAACACATAAGGCCCGATAATTATACCCATAATAATATAACCCGTCACATAAGGTAATTTAATTTTCTCAATGAGAAGGGCTGCAAATAGCCCCAAAATTAACATTACACCAAGAGCAAATATTAAATTCATTTTATCATACTGCCTCCTTACAATTTTAATAACAAACTATAATATAAGACGTTTTGAAAAAAAATAAAGGGTATTATAATGTTCATTGATGAAAAAAAGAGCGATACTTCTGATAATTTTAAGTTTAATATTGTTTTCTTTAAGGGTATCTACACCTGTGAAATGCAGTGAAATGCCAGAAAACCATTTTATAATAAACGGACTTGTCGTTTCCAATATTCCGTCAAGAGACTTATTTTCCAAAAATAGAAATGCTCAAATAGGCCTTGAAAAAGTAAAAAATGCCTATGATTTGAGCGGAGAAGAATTTTTTGACAACTCCAATGCAATTCCTCTGTTTGCAAAAGTGAATCTTCTGGAAAGAAAATTCACTGCAGAAAAGCCTTTGACAATTTTCGATATTAGAAAACAATACTCTTCATTCCCGGAAAATGACTATTTTCAGAGAGAAAGGATAATCGGAACAATTAGCTCCGCTATTTATAAAAATGGTGTACCTCTGTCCTTTTCGGAAAAAGCTGAACCGGAAATAGATGTTACTTACAAAGAAGTGAGTACAAGCAAAGGAACTTCGTACATACCAGTCAGGCATGTTGTGCCAACAAAAAAAGTCACTACCACTTTTCTACTGAATCCTTTTAGTAAACCGTTTAACGAAAGGCTAAATTCGTTTGATACTTCAGAAACATACGACATAGATCCGTGCTTTACGGACACAGTAGCAAACAGAAAGAAAAATGCAATGCCTTCATTGGATTTCACCGGCTTCTACGTAGATGTTCCGGAAAAATTGGTGCAAAATGAATTTTTAGAAACAGCACAAAAATCTCTCGATAAATTTCGTCAATATCTCCGTAAGAAAGGTAAACTGCTGATCGTCGAGAACCTTAACGAAAATAATCTGGAGCTTGGAAAATACGGGGATATAATAGGCATCAGTTATAACGGAAACAATGAAGCATTCCTTGCAAAAGTACGGAAAACGTTTCCTGATAAACTGATTTTTGCAACAATAGACGCAAATTTTTCAGATACAAATATCACTAAAATTATGCAACAACTCAGTCTTTTTGGCATATACCCCGAATTCGGCCACGATTCGTCAAGCGGAGATTTCTTGTACTACGAAAGCAAATTTAGTGGAAATATAGGGATTATAAATAAGTATCTAAATATTATTATTTTAGAAAACGGATTTAACTTTAAATCTTCGGAAAATAACGGAAAATTCGAAATTTCCCGTTTTGATTCGAATAATAGAAGCCTCGTTGTAATCAGAGGGAATGGTATTTATGATTTAAAAATTTCCTCCGGAGATAGGCACCCAACTGACATTACAGACCTTTCCGGAAATAAGGTCAAGTTTTCCGAAAATAACGGAACCGTATCGGTACCTGTAAAAGTTGATGGCATAAACACCGTGTTTGTTAATTATGGAAGTTCCTCCGTATATCTTTTGGGCATGGTTCCGCCAGTTTCTAAAAATTCGGTTACATTTCTCGTTAAAAATTTCAGTCCAGCCAATGAAAATGCAAAAATTACTGCCAAAAACGGGAAAAGAACCATCTTCAATAGCAACTCTTCCTTTCTGCCTCTTTCATTGCACAGCTTGTATATAAAATTTACGGGAACACCTATTTCGGTAACGGTAAATGATAAAACCGATTCATTTTACAGATTACAGGTAAAGAATTTTTCACTATTAATCCTCCTGTTTATTGCGTTACTACTTCTCCTTCTTTTAGCTTCTATTAAAAAATTCAGGGTTAAAAAACTATTAAATGTAAAATGGTTCCTGATAAGCATTTTTGTCTTACCTGTTTCGCTTGCTCTGGTTAACAGTTATTTTATACATTATTCGTTACACACAATTACCTATTTTATATTTGCGTTGATGTTTTTGATACTTGCATTTTACGATTCCGAATTTTATTTTCAGTCGATTACCGCATCTATAATAATGTTCTTTTCCGGATTGTTGTTTAACTTCTTTGAATATTCAACGCTTATGCCGCATTTCTTTAACAGTATACTGCCATTTATGAGATATAATATTGTCCTCTTCGAAATTCCTTTTCTGTACACGCTGCTATTTTTTGGGATGTATGGCAACAAAAAGCTGAATAAATTGGAAATTATTGTACTTATGTTCGGAATTTTAGGGCCTACGGTTTTATTTAAACAAGTAACTTCACCATTTATTTTAAGTTTAACGATTAAATCCGCTTACCCGATACTAATTACCATAGCTGCGGGGGGCTTAATCGCAGCTCTTCACAAAAAAGGATCTGGTGCCTACCTATTTTTATTTGCGATACTTCTTTTATTCTTGTTCGGTGCATTGAAGCTAAGCAGTATATTCTACGGGAGCAGTGTACTAAATGCAGATAATATATTGCCTACATTATTCTTTAAAGATTTTATTTTGTTCTCGCTCCCTTTATATTTTTTGCTTCTTCTGCATCATAATCTGGTAAAGACAAATCCTTCTGTTTCCGTAAACACGGTAATAAAAATCTTATTTGCAATAATAAGCATCACAACATTTGCTTCCCAATGGGCAATAAAATTCAAGGGAAATACCATAATTGACCAAATGCTTGTAGTGCCGTCTTACGTAATCGTGGCTTTTCTGCTTTTGTTAATTCTTATGGAACCTATAAATAAAAAATACTAAAAAATCATTGCAAATCTGTGAAAATTTTCTATAATTTAGCATGGAGGTGAAATATGGCGAAATATAAAATAAGTCATGACAGAAATGCTTGCATTGGTTGCGGAGTTTGTGCATCCGTATGCCCTGAGAATTGGAAAATGGACGATGACGGTAAAGCAAGCCCTATTTCTCTGGAATCGGATGCGGACTGTAACAACGATGCTGCAGAGAACTGCCCAGTTCAGTGCATCCATGTAGAAAAAGTAGGATAAGTTCTAAAGAAGAAAGGGGGAAACTTTCCCCCTTTACCGTTCATAATCAAACTACGGTTACACAAATTAGATTTTGAAAGGAGGTCAATATGAAGGATATGTATGAAGTAAGAATGCATGCAAGAGCTGGACAGGGAGCAAAATCCGGTTCACAGCTACTTGCTGAATCTGCATTCAAAGAAGGGAAATGGATACAATCATTTCCTGAGTATGGTTCCGAGAGAAGAGGCGCACCTACTGTATCCTACACAAGAATTTCCGATAAAAGGCTAAGAACGCACGAACCGATTGTAAATCCGGATACGGTTCTTGTTTTTGATCAGGGTCTTGCGAGAACAATTGATGTTACGGGAGGATTATCGGCGGAAACCGGTATTTTAATCGTGAACACAACTGAAACAGCTGAAACTGTAAAGAAAATGACAGGGTTTAACGGTAAAATATATACACTTGATGCAACAAGTATTTCTTTGGGGCTTCTTGGTATTGATGCACCGAACGTTCCAATGCTTGGAGCATTGATAAAAGTTACGGAGATTGTTAAGCTTGAATCCCTTGAAGAAGTCGTTAAGGAACACTTTCTTGAAAAACTCGGAGAGGAAAAGGTTGCAAAAAACCTTGAGGGTTTAAAGAAAGCTTATGAGGAGGTAACAAAATGAGTGAGAAAAAAGGTTGGAAGGATTTAATGCGTGGTTCTGATTTGCCACCTGCATCCTCCCTGGAATATAAAACAGGCTCATGGAGAACGCTTCGCCCAATCTGGGATCCTGAAAAATGTACACATTGCATGATTTGTGTTTCCTATTGCCCTGATATGGCAATCCCGGTGAAGGTAACCGAAGAAGGAGTTAAAGGTTTCGGCGGAAGGGATTATAAAGGTACCGTAAGACTTGAAACAAATCTTGATTATTGCAAAGGATGCGGAATCTGCGCCGCAGAATGCCCTACGCATGCAATTAAGATGGTAAGAGAAGAAGAAGCCGCAAAGGCTTCCAAATAGGAGGTGCGTGATTATGAGTAAATGGAAATCACTGTCAGGTGCCCAGGCTGTTGCCGAGGCAATGAAACAAATAAACCCGGATGTCGTAGTTGCATACCCAATCACACCTCAAACACCGATTGTAGAGCAATTTGCGCAGTATGTTGCAAATGGCATCGTAGATACAATGACTATACCTGTTGAATCGGAACATTCGGCAATGTCCGCAACAGTAGGTGCATCCGCGGCAGGTGCAAGGGCAATGTGTGCGACATCATCGCAGGGACTTGCTCTTATGTGGGAAGTTGTAGCAGCGGTGCCCGGTTTAAGGCTTCCGATTGTTATGCCCGTTGTAAACAGGGCTCTCTCTGCACCAATTAACATTCATTGTGACCATTCGGACTCAATGGGTGCAACAACGATAGGCTGGATTCAAATATATTCGGAAAACGCACAAGAAGCGTATGAAAACATGCTTCTTGCAATCAAACTTGCGGAAAATCCGGACATTTTACTTCCCGCCATGGTACTGCAGGATGGCTTTATTATAAGTCATGGTGTTGAAAATGTAGAAATTTTTGATGATGACGTTGTCAAAAAGTTTGTCGGAGAAAGGCATCCCGACAGGTACTTGTTAGATGTGGATCATCCGTACACGATAGGCCCACTTGCCCTTCCTGACTACTACTTTGAAATTAAACGACAGGAAGAAGAGGCAATGCAGAAAGCATTAAAACTTTATATCGAAGCAGGTGATGAACTTTCAAAAATTTCAGGGCACAAATACCCTTATTTTGAAGAATATAAAACAGAAGATGCTGATGCGGTAATAGTTGTTCTTTCATCAGCTGCAGGTACCGCAAAAGATGCAGTAGATGACATGAGAGCAAAAGGCAAAAAGGTGGGTTTGATTAAACCAAAACTTTTCAGACCTTTCCCATACAAGGAAATGAGAAAAGCTTTGGAAGGATTTAAGGCAATTGGCGTACTTGACCGTTCTATGGCATTCGGTGCATATGCACCATTGTACAGTGAAATAAGAAATGCTTTGTTTGAATCCGTGAAGAAGCCGAAACTTCAGAGCTATGTATTCGGGCTTGGTGGAAAAGATATATTCAAAAGTGATATTGAGAAAGTATTTGAGGAATTGCTCGCGGGCAATGTAAATTCCGAAGAGCAGAGATACATAAGGTTAAGGGGGTAAGCTATGGCTACATTACAAGAGATAATGGCAAAGGAACCTGCACTTGCATCGGGACACAGAATGTGCGCAGGTTGCGGAATCGGTGCAATTGTAAGAGCAGTACTTGCTGCGTCTGATAAGCCCGTGGTTGTGGCAAATGCAACCGGTTGCCTGGAAGTGGTTACGACAATTTATCCGTACTCGGCATGGAAAGTGCCGTGGATGCATCTTACTTTCGAAAATGCTGCTGCTGTTGCAAGTGGCATAGAGACAGCATATAAGTCGTTGAGAAACCGCGGTAAAATTACTAAAGACATAAATATCGTTGCATTCGGAGGCGACGGCGGTACATATGATATCGGTTTTCAGGCACTCTCCGGTGCATTGGAAAGAGGGCACAAGTTCCTTTACGTTGTTTATGATAATGAAGGTTATATGAATACTGGAAACCAAAGAAGTGGTGCAACGCCATTCGGTGCAAACACCACCACGGTTCCTGCAGGAACAAAAAGCTTTGGTAAGCCTCAATGGAGAAAAAATATTGTAGAAATTGCCGCAGCACACAGAATTCCATATGCTGCAACAGCAGCTGACCACAATGTTATTGACCTTTACAACAAAGCAAAGAAAGCATTTGCAGCAGATGGCCCTTCATTCATCGCAGCACTTCAGCCCTGCACAACAAACTGGAAATTTGACCCTTCCCTTACAATGAAGTACTCAAGGCTTGGGGTGGAAACAAACTTCTGGCCGCTTTATGAATTCGAAAATGGTAAATTGCACATTAATTACAAACCTAAAAATAGAAAACCTATAGAAGAGTTTCTTAAAGGACAGGGAAGATTTAAGCATTTATTCAAACCGGAAAATAAGCATGTTATAGTCGAAATGCAGCAGAAAATTGACGAAGAGTGGGAAAGGCTTCTTAAATTAGAAGAATCTGGCGCATCGTTGTAGATAAAGACATTCTAAAGTATTTTTGCCCCGTATATAGTTTTACGGGGCTTTTTGTTTTACGGTAATTTTATGATATCTTATAAAGGGAAAACTTAATGAGAAAGATAATTGTAGCAATTGGCTTGAGGAATGATAACGAATTAACCGATATGCATTTTGGTGATTCCGTTTATTTTGATATTTATGAGTTAACGAATAACAGCATTAATGAACTAAAAAAAATTAAAAATGCAAAAATAGAGGAACGGATGCATGGAGACCCGAAAAAGGCAAATGCAATAGGTAATTTGTTAAAAGGCTCTGATGTCCTTGTTGCATTTAGAATGGGGCCTAATATTTTAAGAATGAAGAAGAAGTTCGTTCCTGTAATTGTAAACACAAAAAATATCGAAAAGGTAAAGGAAACATTGATAGAAAATTATTATGAAATCTTAACGGAAATAAGCAGAGAAGGAGAAAAAAATTATATAACTTTAAAAGTTAAGGAGGCCTAAATGGAAAAGAAAGCAGAAATTGGTGTATTCGGGGGTTCCGGATTCTACTCTTTCCTGGAAAATGTAAAAGAAATAAAGATTGAAACACCGTATGGTGCGCCTTCGGATCTTATTGCAATAGGTGATTATGCCGGCAAAAAGGTAGCCTTTCTTCCGAGGCACGGAAAATTGCATCAGTATCCGCCGCATAAGATACCGTATCGCGCAAATTTGTGGGCAATGAAATCATTGGGTGTAAAAAGGATTATTGCTCCTACCGCAGTGGGTAGTTTGCAGGCAAATATAAAAGTCGGCGATTTTGTCGTAACGGACCAATTTATTGACAGGACATCAGGAAGAGAGTGCACATTCTACGACGGTCCAATCACAACACATATAAGCCTTGCCGACCCCTACTGTCCGGAACTAAGGCAAATTGCGATTGATGTTCTTACTGAATTGAAATTCCCTTTTCATTCCAAAGGGACCGTTGTGGTAATTCAAGGCCCGCGTTTCTCCACAAAAGCAGAAAGCGAATGGTTCACAAAAATGGGTTGGGACATCATAAATATGACTCAGTATCCTGAAGCCTTATTGGCTCGCGAACTTGAAATGTGCTATACAAACATTGCAACCGTAACAGATTACGATGCGGGAATTGTTGCAAATGGTACCGTGAAACCAGTTACTCAAGAAATGGTTGTACAAAAATTTGCTGAAAATACTGAAAAATTGAAAGTTATTATTAAAAAAATAATAGAAAGAGTTCCGAATGAAAGGCATTGTAAGTGTGGTGAAGCATTAAAAGGTGCTCGCGTAGGAGAATAATAGATGTTACCATTGCGAGACACACAAGAAATAAGCATATTTCCAATAGCAACAATAATTATTATCGTAATAAACGTTGCTGTCTTTCTTGCTATGTATGCGGCAGCTTACTCCTCACGTAATCCCCAAACTTCATTAGCCTTGACTTACGTAAAGTATGGCTTGGTTCCATACGAGATAACAACTCACCACATTATATATCCCTCTATAAAACCTATATGGATTACATTAATTACATCCATGTTTATACATGGTGGTGTAATGCATATTCTTGGTAATATGTGGTTCTTCTGGATTTTCGGCAACAATGTGGAAGATTACCTCGGAAGCTTCAAATTTGTTCTTTTTTATCTTGCAGGTGGAATTGTTGCAGCCCTTACACAAATTGCAATCGGGCCTACTTCAAAAATCCCAGTGATAGGTGCAAGCGGTGCAATCGCCGCAATCATGGGTGCTTATTTTTACCTGTTCCCGCGTTCGAATATAAAAACATTGATCTTCATTTTCTATTTTGTCACATTTGTTAATATTCCTTCTCATATTTTTCTTATAATATGGTTTTTAATGCAGCTTATACCAGGCTTAACACCGAGTGGTGCATCACAGGGAGTTGCGTTTTGGGCACACATCGGAGGTTTTCTGTTCGGTTTGGCCGTTGCGGTTCTTATTAAAAAAATGAAGGATAGTGGTAGCTACGGCGAATCCTACTAAAGATAAAATTGCGGAATTGGAAAAGAGAATTAAAATTTTAGAGAGGGAAATGCTTGCTTTGGAATCTTTGCTCAAAGAGTATTTTCCTCTTTCTATAAAAAAACTTTTACAAAGAAAAGGTTTAAGAATTGTTAGAGAGGACAAGGATGTTCCCGTTGAAAACAAAACTTTACTGTTTGCAAGTCTAAAAAGCTATTATTTCAGGCGTGTCCTACATGATGTGATGTTTTTAGAAACGGTAAAACATAAAGAAAAGTCCTTGCTTATAGAGAAGTGGGGAAACAATGTACCGAACTACCTTGAAATTTTAAAAGAACTTGATCTGGTTTCCGCAAAAGGTAATACGCTAAAGTCAAACTTTTCGGTTTTCTTTATGGGCAAGTTACTGGAATGGTTTATAGGGCAGTATCTTAAAGAGAATTTGCATCTTGAAACAATCATAAACGTACGCCTAAAAAATTTTCAAGAAGGTGGGGATATAGATGTTCTTTCAAGAATAGGTACTAAACTTATAATGATTGAAAGCAAGGAAAGTCCGCCAAACAATATACCGGTATCGGAGCTTAAAGCAATAAGTAAAAGAATAGAAGCGCTGAAACCGGATTTATTTATTTTGGCAATTGACACAACTCTTTCCATAAAAAGAAACATCATTGATAACCTGAGATGGATTGTAAAGGCAGAACCCATAAAAGTAAAGGAAGGAATCTACAAGGCAAAAAAAAGTTTTTTCATAGTAACTGCAAAAAGAAACTTATTGCAGAATATTGCTTTTTGCATAAGCGAGGCTGCAAATGGGATACGGTAATTTGAAGAGGGCCGTTCTGTGTGATTTAAAAGAAATATATTTCAATGCAGCCGATTCCGAAACACATAATTTAAACAAAGGAATAAATAAAGAGCAGGCACTTCTGCAATTCGGTAAACTCAAAGATACTCTGAAAGAAACAGGCGTTAAAATAGCAGAGATACCGGAGCTTGAAGATCATCCCAATTCGGTATTTGTAAAAGACAGCGCGGCTATTACAAAAAACGGATTTGTAAAGCTTAGAATGGGATTAGAAACACGCATAGGAGAAGAGGAGTGGATGGCAAACTTTTTAAAAACTATCGGACTCAAAGAAATCGGAAGAGTTGAGCCTCCCGGCACAGCAGAAGGGGGAGACGTTATTATCAACGGCAACTATGCTTTTATCGGCATATCGGACAGGACAAACGAAAACGGAGCAAAACAAGTTTCAGAGATTCTAATGAATACCGGTTACGAAGTACGAATAG
>CAYYKP010000024.1:0-14606 GCA_964468055.1 uncultured Caldisericales bacterium | reverse complement strand
GGAGCAAAACAAGTTTCAGAGATTCTAATGAATACCGGTTACGAAGTACGAATAGCAAAATTCAAAGGTCCGTATTTGCATATAGGAGGCGGCATGACTTTAATAGGCGAAAATACTGTCCTTCATTGCATAAACTCTTACCCCAAAGGATTTTTTGAGGGTTTCAATGAAATAATTGTAACATGTAATGATTTCATCGGTGGGAATGTAATTGCTATTTCTGAAAAAGAAGTCATTGCATCAAAAACAAACAGAAAAGTAACAGATATTTTGCAGGCAAAAGGAATTGTTGTTCACAAATTAGACCTTTCGGAGTTTGTAAAGGGAAATGGAGGGCCAAGCTGCATGATACTACCCATAGAGTAGTACCTTAACCTGATTTTGTTTCCCTTAAAAGGTACCTCGAATTTTCGGAGTGTTTTTTCACTTCACTGAGTGGTAAATTTAATTCTCTTGCGAGTATCTCTATTATACGAGGGCCGCAGAAACCCATCTGGCACCTCCCAAAACCTGCCGACGTGCGGAATTTTATGCCTTCTACCGTCCTCGCTCCGCGATGAATTGCCTCAACAATTTCGCCCTCGCTCACAAGTTCGCACCTACAAATAATATGTCCGTAATGTGGGTCTTTCTTTACAAGCTCTTCCTGTTTTTCCCTGGGTAAATCTCTAAATCGCGGAATGTTTTTCCTTATCGGGTTAAATTTTTTATTTTTCTCAAGCTTTACGCCTAAATCTTTAATTAAATCGCGCACGGTTTCCGCAACAGCATAAGACGCCGTAAAACCGGGAGATTTAATACCTGCTGCATTTATAAAGCCGTATGCGGCCAACGGATAGTTCTTTATAATGAAATCTTCGGTAGACGGCTGAGCTCTTACTCCGGCAAAATATGTTATCGTATCGCGTAAATTCAATGACGGAACAAGCCTCTTTGCTCCGTTAAATACTTCCAATAACCCTTCTCGCGTTGTTTCCGTATTTTCTTTCTCTTTAATCAGCTCGGAATTGGGCCCTATAATGATTTTTCCGAAAACGTCGTAAGCAATAAGTATACCTTTGGTATTTTCCCGTGGGGTAGGAAAAATAGTATGTGAAACCACTTTGCCGACTGCATCGTCAAATACAAAATATTCTCCTCGTTTCGGGTACACATAGAAGTTATCTATTCCGGCACTTTTGGAGATTTCGTCTGAATGGATGCCAGCCGCGTTTACCACAATGTCATAGGGAACAAACCTTCCGTTGGAAACTATTCCTTTAACTTTTTTATCTCTTACGACAACCTTTTCGACATTCTCGTTAAAATAAAATTTAACACCATTTTGAAGGGCATTTTCATATAAGGCAACGGTATATCCGAACGGGCTTACAATTCCCGCAGTGGGTGCGTAAAGAGAGGCGACAACAGAAGGGCTCAAATTGGGTTCTATTTTAAGAGTCTCTTCTCTATTCAATATTTGTAAGTTTGGAACACCGTTCTTTCTCCCCCGCTTCAGTAGCTCATCAAGTTTTACTCGTTCCTCTTCGTTCAGCGCAACTACGAGGGATCCGTTTCGCTCAAAAGGAAAGTCTAATTCTTCTTTCAGTTTCGTAAACAGTGCATTACCGCGTACACATAGTTTTCCTTTCACCGTACCCGGCATATCATCGTATCCGGAATGCACAATTGCAGAGTTTGCTTTTGAAGCACCGCCCGGAGCATCACAATCCTTTTCAAATACGGAGATTTCCTGATTAAATTTAGACAGTTCTCTTGCAACCGCACACCCGATTACTCCACTTCCGATTATTGCAATTCTAATTTTGTTTTCCATAAAATCTATTCTAACCGTTTTGAAGATTTTTCAAATAGCAAATAGAAGCCCAATACATTTTAAACAAAAGACTATACTAATAAATATGTGATTTCAGCAAAAGTTTCTATATTTTACACAATCCTTCAGCTTATCAAGACACTTCTGCATACTTTATCCCTCAATATGTAAATGTCTTTTTCAATATACAATATGCTCTCTTAATCTAAGAGTAATCATTTCATCACTCTTGCCTCAGATTGAGGAAGCATAACACCCTATTCCTTTCTCTTTTTTCTTTGGATTTTGACTTCTCTTTCAAACAAGTTTCTCTCCATTCCCGTAAATTCCAGAAAAGAGTTTATTAATTCTTCTCTATATGAGTCAAGCATTATCACAAGAGAGAGGGAAAATATTTTTATTGCAGAAATCGATAATTCAGATAAATTTGCTGTTCCTAATTCTGATAGTTTGTCTAATAATTTCATATAAAACAGAGAAGTAGTCTGAATAACAATATCTTCTTTTACTCCGGCATCCACATGAGTCATACCTATATGAGAGACTTTCTTTACAAAGTTCTCATCAAAATTAGCGGAAAATATCAATTTTAGCCAATAAAACCATGCATCTCTTGCTGCAGGAATAGAAAGATTATTCTCCTGTAGAATTTTTACTATATCAGGATCTTCTGCAAGAACAGCAATTACGTTATCTATAACCTCATACCCGTGGTTTTCAATTACAAAGAAAAGTGTTTTTGCATTATTGAAGTCTTTTTCATTAAACTCAAGATTTTTCAAAACCTTTTCCAAGTTAATCATAAATTCTCCTCCTTCTTTTATAGTTTATATTTACCCATTTAAATTATAGTAAACTTTAGAAGATTTGCAATCGATTTCTGTTTAATTTGCATGAATTGCAGAGAATTATGAGAAACATGTTAAAGAACAGTTAAATGTATCCTGTTATTTCACTACTTTACGAGTCTAACAGGCGACATTTAAGTATACTGAACCTATCACTTACCACTGGTATATGGCACCAATTTTAAGTGATGGAAAAACTTTGGTGTTCTCTATATAACGAGATTGTCACGGGTGCAAAATCAGCACTCTCGCAACGACAGAATAAAAAACAAGTTTGCCCTGTCAGTTACTGCGCTTCTTCCTCGCAAAGATAGATAAAGTGGATTGGGGGGAGGAGTTATTGTAAGCTGTGTCCGAGTCCGAGAAGGAGCCCTCTTTTTAAGTTTAAGATTTTTTGTTACTATGGCAATTTATAAAATTTCCTTTTTAGGTGGGCGTTTCATTAATTTTCCTAACTCTAATTGAGGGAGTTTGCCAATATAAATAATGTTGTATATTGCATTGGTTATAGGCATATTGATATTAAACTTATTTTTCATTTCATAGATGGATTTCACCGTGTACATTCCTTCTACCGCTTGTTTTGTAATTTCTTCTATTTCCGCTTTGCTTCGACCTTTTCCGATTTCTTCTCCCGCCCATCTATTTCTGCTTTTTTTACTGAATGATGTGGCCATCAAATCGCCTATACCGGATAAACCGTAAAATGTTTCTTTTCTCCCGCCAAGTTTTGCACCAAAGCGGACAAGTTCTGCAATTCCGCGTACTATAAGGGAGGACTTGCTACTATCGCCGAATCCCAAACCGTCGCTTATTCCTGCACCTACTGCGAGTACGTTCTTAAGTGAACCACCAAGTTCCACTCCTATTATATCAGTAGTATAGTAAGTGCGAAGGTAATCAGTAATAAACACTTTTTGAAGTTCCTTAATATTTTTTTCATCTTTACCGCCAATTACCGTTGCAGCAGGCATTTCTTTTGCAATTTCTACTGCAAAATTGGGACCAGAGATTGTTGCAATTTGTGATTTCGGAAGATTTTTCCATACTTCTTTTATTACCTCAGACATTCTTTTGTTTGTTCCGTTTTCAATGCCTTTTGCAAGGTTCACTATCAATGCATTTTTAGGAGGAGTAGTTTTTTCTATGGTTTTTCTGAGCTTTTGTGCGGGAACTCCTAGTACAATAATATCTTTTCCGATTAAGGCATCTTCAATGTCCATGGTGTACCGCTTTATATGATTTAACTTAATACCTTTCAGGTAAAATATATTTTCGTTCCAATTTGTAAGCGCGGAAAAAGTGCGTTTGCTATGAATCCATAGAGTTACATTGAAACCCTTTTTTCCGAGAAGTTCTGCAATTGTTGTTCCCCATCCGCCTGCACCTATTACTCCTATTTTCATAATGCTTCAATTCCTCTTACTATTTTTTCTATAAGCCATTTTGGAGTTGAAGTGCCGGAGGCAATACCGATTGAGGTACACTTCGATAAATTCGATTTGTTAAGGCCCTCTTCATTTTGTATGAAGAAACTATTTTTATTTACACGTTTTACGAGTTCGTACAGCCTGTTTGAATTTGCACTTGATTTTCCTCCAATCACTATCATACAGCCCACCTTTCTTGCAACTGAAACTGCTTCTCTCTGTCTTCGTAGGGTTTCATCGCATACCGTATTAAAAAATCTTACTTCGTGTGCAAGCTCTACAAACTTCTTTGTAACTGCAAAAAGCGTTTCTGAAAATACGGTAGATTGTGCAACAACTCCTACTTTTCCGTAATTTTTGATTTCAATCTCTTTCGGATGTTTGAATATACCGAGTAAGTTTTCCCCTGCCGAATCAGAAAGCACTTTTGTTTCCCTGTGCCCGTTGTCGCCTACGATTGCAATTTTGTAATTTTCTTTTTTCAGCTTTTCTATGATGCTTACCGTGTGTAAAACAAGAGGGCATGTTGTATCCACAACATTGTTGAAATGTTTTTTTGCTGTCTCAATTTCTTTCTTAGTTGCTCCGTGTGCCGGCAAAAGAATCACTTTTCCCTTTATTTCATTTACGGATCTTACGGGAAATATGCTTTCTTCTCGTAAACGTTTTAACTCTTCTTCATTGTGCAAAATTGCATCCAAAGTCGTTACCTTGCCAAACTGTTTTGCATACTTTTCCGCGAGGCTTATTGCACGGTCAACACCTGAGCAGAATCCTATATTATTTGTAATTATAATTTTTCTTTTGCTGTTTTTACGCATTGCTTCAGCTCTCCCATTATGTAATTGGCAGATTTGTCATAAAAATCTTTATCTTTGGTATCAAACCTTTCCCATATTTTTATGGGTTTTCCAAATACGATTGCGATATGGACAAATTTGATCATCTTGCTTTTCTTTGGCATTGCTATTCCGGTTCCTGCAATTCCTGTCGGCAGTATCTGTGCTTTTGATTTTGTAGAAATAAATATAAAGCCTTTTTTAAGTTCTCCGAGCTTATCCGTTTCACTACGCGTGCCTTCCGGAAACAATAAAAGCGTTTTACCTTTTTCTAACACTTTTATTGCTGTTTTTAAGCTGTTTATATCCGCAGAATTTCTCTTGATAGGAATGCCCCCCATTGTCGTGATATACCAGCTTACAAACCTGTTTTTAAACATTTCTTCTTTTGAAAGAGTATACATTTTTCTGGGTAATGCTCTTCCCACTATAGGAATGTCAAGGGCGCTTTTATGGTTAGGTGCAACTATAACACCACCTTCTTTCGGTACGTTTTCTACTCCTACGATCGTTAAGTTAAAAAGCAGCTTAAAAACTATTTTAGCTAATGCGTGCGTTGCTTCGTAAAGCATATTCCCTCCCGCTTATGAATTGCATTATTTTGTTTACGACTTCAGATACGGACAAATTTGTCGTGTCTATTACGTATGCGTCTTTTGCCACAACGAGTGGCGCCACTTCTCTTGATGAATCGATTGCATCTCTGTTCTCAAGATTTTTAAGTACATCCTGAAATTTAACTCGTTTGCCTTTTTCTATAAGTTCTTTAACTCTTCTGTTTGCCCGTTCTTCGAGGTCAGCGGTAAGATATATTTTTAGAAATGCATCTTTAAGTACTACCGATCCGATATCGCGCCCCACCATAACAACATTATTTACGGATGCAATCTTTCGCAGAATTCTATTAACTGCATCCCGTATCTCTTTTACCGTGGAAATAGGTGAAACAAAATCATCCACTTCTTTGCTTCTTAGTTTTTCCAAAGTTATTTGTTTATTATTTATGGTTACTTTGCCATTTTTCAGATTAAAACCCGTATTTTCAATAAAATTTGTCCATTTACCTTTTTCCGAGGTTAGATTGGCCCGGATAATTGCAAAGGTTGCAGCCCGATAAAGAAGTCCGCTATCTATAAAATCATATTGTAATTTTTCTGCAATAAGCTTGCCAACAGTAGATTTCCCACTGCCTGAGTCTCCATCTATCGCTATTGATTTATTTTTTTTCATATTCCATTATTTTGTTTATTCTTCTCTCGTGCCTATCACCTAAAAAAGATGCGTTTAACCAAGTGTTCGTAATTTCCTTTGCAAGCTCGATACCAAGGACTCTTCCTCCCATGCAAAGTATGTTTGCGTTGTTATGCTCTCTTGCCGAGTGTGCCGAGTAAACATCGCTAACAAGGCTTGCTCTTATCCCCTTTACTTTATTTGCAGCAATAGACATTCCTATTCCTGTTCCGCAGATTAGTATACCGAAATCTTCCTCTTTTTTTGAAATACTTTCGGCGAGAGGAATTGCATAGTCAGGATAGTCTACCCTTTCCTCCGAGTGAGTGCCAAAATCTATTACATCTATTCCTCCTTTTCCCTCAAGGAATTTTTTTATTTCTTCTTTAAGTTTAAAACCTGCATGGTCAGAACCAATTGCTATTTTCATATTCGTTACCTCCTGATAAAATTATAACACATTTGCTTTTATAGCAAATTTTCTTAAAATATAAAAACATTTCACGGGAGGCGTAAGAATGAATGCATTTGAAAAGATAAAAAGTAAAACGGTTGAGGTTATAAATGATAGTGAATTGAAAAATAGGTTAAATAATGGGAAGAAGCTTAGAGTAAAACTTGGTGCCGATCCTACTGCGCCTGATTTACACCTGGGGCATTATGTTGTTTTACGTAAATTAAGGGATTTCCAAGAGCTTGGCCATATAGTGGTTTTTATTATCGGTGACTTTACGGCATTAATCGGTGATCCTTCCGGACGTTCGAAAACACGGCCTTCTCTTACGCGTGCACAGATAGAAGAAAATGCAAAAACGTATTTCGATCAAGTATTTACCATATTGGATAAAAATAAAACCGAGATTCATTTTAACTCCGAATGGCTTTCAGAAATTAACCTTGAACAATGGATTAAAGTTACTTCTAAATTTACAGTTGCGAGAATTCTTGAAAGAGACGATTTTTTAAATAGATATAAAGCAGGTATCCCCATATTTTTTCATGAATTCTTTTACCCTGTAATGCAGGCGTATGATTCTGTTGCAATAAAGGCTGATGTGGAACTTGGCGGTACGGATCAGAAATTTAACTTAATGATGGGGAGAAGATTGCAGGAAGCTTACAATATGCCGCCGCAGATTACTGTCATCATGCCTATTTTAAGGGGTTTGGACGGAGTGAAAAAAATGAGCAAAAGCCTGGGAAATTATATAGGGATTACTGAAGATGCAAATTCAATGTTCGGTAAAATAATGTCTATACCCGATGAACTTATTTCCGAATATTACTTTCTTATTCTTGATAAAAGTGAGGCGGAAGCAAAAGAAATCGATGAAATTATAAAGAACGGCAAAGAAAATCCCATGAATCTGAAGATTGAGCTTGCTAAGGAGATTGTGGCATTGTTCCATAATGAGGAGGAGGCTACTACTGCAGCAGATAACTTTAAAAATGTTTTCAGCAGAAAAGAAACTCCGGAGAATATTAAAGAACTAAATGCCGCACGATTTTTGGAAAACGGAAAGCTTGATCTCCTGAATCTTATTTCTGAAAATAAAATTATAAAATCCAAATCCGAGATAAAAAGGCTAATGCAGCAGGGGGCAGTAAAGATTAACGGAGAAAAGATAACGGACTTCAAAACACTCATTCCTGCACGGAACGGAGATGTTTTAAAAGTAGGAAAAAGAAAATTTTTTAAGATAAAAATTTAGATTTATGTTAGAGTATCATTGAGCCTTTTTAAAAACTGATAATAAAAAATCCGAATACTGCATCATTTTGCCTGTGTTTGGGTTTTAATTGCTATTTATATGTGGATTTGAGGAGGAGAAATGAAAGATGATGAAAAAGCAACATTTGCAGAAATAAACATTGTGCAGGCTATGCTTAATTCCGATAGGTTATTTCCTATAAGAAGGCAGGATAAAAAAATAGCCGATAAAAAAGAAATTATAAATATTTTAAAAAGTGAACGGGTATGTAGAATCGGATTGGTTGATAAAGGTATGCCCTATATAGTGCCGGTAAACTTTGGTTATCTAAATGGTAGTTTGTACATTCATTCCTCAAGAATAGGAAGGAAAATTGATATTTTGAAAAGAAATAAAAACGTATGCTTTGAAATTGAGAAAGATGTGCATATTATACCGGCTGATAAGGCCTGTAACTGGGATACTCATTATACCAGTGTGTTTGGGTTAGGGAAAGCGGAACTATTATCCGACGTTGATTTTATACGGAAAGGATTAAATATCATAATGAAACAACAGTCCGGCAAAGATGATTGGGGATATGAAGAGAAAAGTTTTACTAATCTTCTTATTATTAAAATAAATATATCTTCCATATCGGGTAAACATACAAAAATATAGTGCCGTATCACTGCTTCTGCTGATTTATAATTTTAATTTCAATTAGTTTGTTCTTTATATCACACTTTGCTATAATGTATGAAGATAAAGTTCCGGGAGGTAATTATGATTGAAACACTTGGTTTAACAAAGAACTTCGATAAGGTACTCGCGGTGGAGAATTTGAATATCAAGGTAAGTGCCGGAGAAATATATGGTTTTTTAGGGCCTAACGGTGCGGGGAAAACAACAACGATTAGAATGATTACCGGTTTATTAAAACCTACAAAAGGAACGGCACTTATCGACGGATTTGATGTATTGAAAAAATCCATTGAAGCAAAATCCCGCATCGGACTGATTCCCGATACTCCGAATGTGTATAAAAAGCTTACCGGAAGGGAATTTCTGTATTTTATTTCAGATATTTACGATATACCAAGGAAAACCGCAAGGAAAAAGATGGAGGATTTGTTTGATATGCTTTCTCTGCGAGATAAGGCAGATGAGCTTATAGAAAGCTATTCGCACGGTATGCAGCAAAAAATTGTAATTATGGCAGCACTAATCCATGACCCTTCTGTCCTTATTCTGGATGAACCTACGGTAGGCCTTGACCCGAAGAGTGCAAAACTTGTCAAAGACTTGTTGAGGGCTCTTGCAAAGAAAGGAAAAACTATTCTTATGTCTACACATATTCTTGAAATTGCCGAGAAAATGTGTGACAGGGTTGGAATTATAAACAATGGCGAGCTTATAGCAGAAGGAACAATTAAAGAACTTAAGGAGAAGTCTGAGGATAAGAAGGCAAATCTTGAAGATCTGTTTCTTGAGTTAACAGGCGGAGAAGATGCGAGGGACCTTGTTAAATTTTTGGAGGATTGAATATGAAAGGATTTAAGGCAATATTCAAGGCGCAGCTTATTTCGGCTCTTACATCTCTTTCCAGAAAAAAATCTCTAAGGATTCCCGTACTTATAGGTGTTTTAACGGCAGGTGTTGTTATTTTTTACTTTGTTGTGCGATTTGCAAAATTTCTATTCTTATTAAAACTTCCCGAGCCCTTTCCTGCAGTTGATATTGCTCCGTTTGTAATAAACGGTGTTGTGTTCACAATGTTCATTTTTCTACTACTGAATAGCTTTACTATAATGCTTAGTACGCTTTACCTATCCTCGGATACAAAACTTCTGCTTTCCATGCCAGTTACCGAACGGTCAATATTCACCGGAAAATTTATTTTTGCGAACTTTGAAGAATCTTTATATCCGTTATTTCTTGTGTATCCGTTTTTCGTAGGCTTTGGTGCGGTTTTTCATTTAAGTATACTTTTTTATATTGTTTCTTTCCTGTTCTGCATATCTTTGCCGTTAATTCCTTTTTCTCTTGCCGCATTTATCATAGTCCCTCTTGCAAACAGGATGTCCGTTAAAAAACTACAAACATTAGTGCTTGTATTGAATATGATTTTTGGTATCATTATTTATTTTATTTCTCAGATTTCAAACCCTGCATTTCACATGACAAATAATAAGAATATTCCTTTACTCCTCAATAAAATACAGGAAATTTTGAAATTGCTTCCCACGAACATTGCAGTTTCATTTTCTTATGCATTTAAAAACTATCATTTGTGGATTGGTGCTTTTGAAGTTTTACTATTTATTATGGTAGGAGTTGCGTTTTTTTACATTGTTCTAATTTTTGTGGAAAAGGATTACAAGGAAGGTTTATTTAGAGCCGAACGAATAGAAAGCATAAAAGTTTCCGCGCATTCGGCCGAGAAGCAAATTATAGGTTCCAAATTTTTATCAAGGCATATTAATGCATTGATTTCAAAAGATATAAAAATTTTCATGCGTGATCCTAAGATAAAAGCATCGTTGTTTATATCTCTTGCTTATATAGGCTTCTTTCTTATCGTATTTCTCATTAATCCGGTGCGAAGTTCAGGCAAGTCTTTGTCCAATGCAGCCTTTATGCCCGTTCTGTATTTTGTAATCGTTGATTTTATGCTATGCGGGCAGAATACATCGGTTATACTTCTTTTGGATAGGGAAAGCTTATGGGTTCCGTTAATGTCTCGCGTTCAGAGTAACGAATTTATCTGGTCCAAATTTACTATTCCTTTTATAAGCGGAGAAGTTGTTAATATTTTTTTGTTTCTGGTTTCACTTCTTCTGGTGAAAGGAAATGGCGGTAAATTGCTTTTTATAACATTACCTTTTGCAATTTTTCTTCCTTTACTTTTTACTGCATCTGCTATTTTTGTAGGGATGCTTTTTCCGAACTTTAAAACTCCGGTGAATCCTCGGCAACTTGTATCCGGAAAAACTGCTGCGATTAACGCTATACTCTACGTTATTTATATATTTGTCGCTTTAGCTGCGGGATTCTTTGCCGCTTTTTTAGTAAAACTCAAAGGTATACCATTTACTGTAGCAGCGATGTTTATTATTGCGGGGGTACTGTCCATTGCAGTGAGCTTTCCTCTTATGGCCTTTGCAATCCGCAGATACAAAGACTTGGAAGCTTAAAAGGAGATATTGAGTCTGGAGGTACTGGTATGCTGTTCTTTTGCTGCTGCTTTTGCCGCTTTCCTATATTCTCTCTTCAATAAATTAACAAGTTTTTTAACGGTTGTAATCTTTTTAATCTTGTAAGCATTTTCGCCTGCAAAGGCAAATCCATTTAATAAATTACCTGCTTTTGCATTAGTTAATGCAAGTGCAATACAGTATGGTGTGGTTTTGTAATCACATGTCTTCAAGCATTTATATCTACAAGTAAAGGGTTTTTTCTCCCCCTTTTCCACATCTTTTACAAAATCATTTTTAATGGCTCTACCAGGCATTCCTACCGGGCTATCAATAATTACGATATCTTCTTTCTTGCATTTCACGTATGCTTCTTTAAATTTGTCCGATGCATCGCATTCTTTTGTTGCAACAAACCGCGTTGCCATTTGAACCCCGCTTGCACCCATACGCATGAATTTAAATATATCCGCACCGGTATATATTCCGCCTGCGGCAACTACAGGAATTTTCTTTTTAAAATAACCCTCGAACGGTTTAACTGCGTCAATAACTTTGGGTATTATATTTTCCAATGAAAAGGCAGTATTTTTTATCTGGTCTTTTTTAAACCCGAGATGTCCTCCTGCCTTCGGACCTTCAACTACCACCGCATCAGGTACTTCACTGTAATGTTTTGCCCAATACTGAAAAATAGTTTTTGTAGCATGTGCCGATGAGACTATTGGTATAAGCTTTGTTTTAATGTTTTCTGCCTTTTCTCCCATTATAGTGCCGAGATTTTTTAGGGGGAGTCCTGCTCCTGCAAAAATAAAATCTGCTTTCTCATTAACCGCTACGCGCACAAGATCGTAAAAATCCGTCAAAGCTACCATTATATTAACACCAATTAGGCCATTTGTCAGTTTTCTGGTTTTTCTTATTTCCTTTTGTAATGCTCTTTGATTTGCATCTTTAAAGTTTGTATTGAAATCCGGCTCCAGCATTCCAATGCCAGCCGCTCCTATAACGCCTATTCCGCCTTCGTTGGCCACCGCTGAAGCAAGCCCGGAAAGTGAAATTCCGACACTCATACCGCCCTGAATAATAGGCAATTTTGCTGTAAGCCCCCCTATTTTCAATTCGGGCAATCCAAAAGAAGAATTTCTAAATCCCTTTTTAAATAAATTTCTTAGCATATCGCCTCCATGTCTTTTCGAAGATTATATCATAAAAATAAAATTTTGAAATAAGATGAGGTTATATAAAATAAAAAACGGGGTGTATACACCCCGTTTGGAATCTGCTATTCCTGCATATTTTTATACAAAAAGCGAGAGTATCGCTTTCTGTATGTGAAGCCTGTTTTCTGCTTGATCCCACACCACTGATTGCGGACCATCGATTACAGAATCGACAATTTCTTCACCTCTGTGTGCCGGAAGGCAGTGCATGACTATCGCATCTTTGTTTGCTTTAGAAACGAGATTATCATTTATCTGGTACGGCTTCATTACTTTTACTCTTGCATCGTGCTCCGTTTCTTCTCCCATTGATGCCCACACGTCTGTGTATATTACATCCGCATCTTTTGCTGCTTCAAACGGATCATGTGTAACGAGGAGTGAGCCGCCTGCCTTTTCTGCAAATTTTTCGGAAAGTTTTGTAACCTTTTCCTCGGGTTCATATCCTTCAGGGGTTGCTACGGCAACATGCATACCGAACTTTGTCCCTCCGAACATGAGAGAATGACATACATTGTTTCCATCTCCAAGATATGCAAGTTTTAACCCGTCAAGTCTACTTTTCTTTTCTTTTACGGTAAGTAAATCTCCCATAATCTGACAGGGGTGTGTATAGTCGGAAAGAGCATTAATTACAGGAACCGAACCATAATCTCTCAGTTCCTCCAGTGTTTTATGCGAGTATACGCGTGCAACGACTGCGTGCAGATACCTTGATAGCACTCTTGCCGTATCTGCAACCGTTTCCCCCCTCTTCAGTTGAAGATTTGACGTATCCAGTACGAGTGCCTGTGCACCGAGTTCAAAAATGCCCACTGCAAATGAGATGCGGGTGCGAGTTGAAGGCTTCTCAAAGATTGCACCTATCGATTTTCCCTTCAGAAGCTGTTCATCTTTCCCTGCAAAGTGATCAATTTTAAGTTTCTCACCCTGTACCAAGATTTCTTCCAGTGCTTCTCTCGAATAATCGCTTATTTGGAGAAACGATTTCCCTTTAAGACTTACTGCCATTATTTACCTCCGAATTTTTCTCTGACAATGTCATCCAAATCCGGTTTTCCGATTTCTTCAAGCTCATATCTTACCCTTACTGCAGGCTTATTTAATTTTACTACCCTTCTCAAATCAATTGGTGTGCCTATTACTACAAGGTCTGCAGGAATTTTATTGATTGTTTCTTCAAGTTCTTTTATTTGTTCGTTGCTATACCCCATTGCAGGTAATACTTCTCTTGTCTGTTTATATTTATCGTAAGTAGCTTTGATTGAGCCTATAGCGTATGGATACGGGGATACTATTTCTTTTGCGCCCCATTTGCGTGCTGCCACATATCCCGCACCATAGCTCATTCCGCCATGTGTAAGTGTCGGGCCGTCTTCCACTACAATTACGCGTTTTCCTTTAATTTGTTCCGCATTGTCTACATATACCGGTGAGGCTGCATCAACAATTATTGCATCCGGATTGATTTCTCTTGCTGATTTTCTAATTTCTTCTATATCTTCAAATTTTGCCGTGTCTTCTTTATTAATTACGATTACGTCCGCCATACGGAAATTTGTTTCTCCGGGATAATATTTCTGTTCATGCCCCGGACGCAGTGGGTCTGCAACAACTATTCTAAGATCAGAGTGATAAAAAGGTAAATCATTGTTGCCTCCGTCCCAAACAATAATATCAGCCTCTTTTTCTGCCTCGCTAAGAATCTTACCGTAATCCACACCTGCGTAAATTATAGCACCAAGGTCAATATGTGGCTCATATTCTTCCCTTTCCTCAATAGTGCAGTGGTATTTATCCAGATCTTCATATGTTGCAAAGCGTTCTGAAATCTGATCTGCGAGGTTTCCGTAAGGCATAGGGTGGCGGATTGAAACAACCTTTTTACCCATTTTTCTGAGAATTTTCACAATTCTACGCGTTGTCTGACTCTTTCCGCATCCGGTTCTTACTGCACATACGGAGATAATAGGAACTTTAGACTTAAGCATTGTTGTGTTTGGCCCCATTAGCCAGAAATCGGCACCTGCCGCCATCACTTCGGACCCTTTGTGCATTACATACTCGTGTGGTGCATCACTGTATGCAAAGACAACTCTATCCACATTGTACTCTTTAATGAGTTTTGAAAGTTCTGATTCGGAATAAATTGGGATACCGTTCGGATACAATTTTCCTGCAAGTACTGCAGGGTATGTTCTACCGTCAATGTTTGGAATCTGTGTTGCAGTAAATGCAACTACCTCATAATCCTCATTGTCTCTGAAAAATACGTTGAAATTATGGAAGTCTCTTCCTGCTGCTCCCATAATAATGACTTTTGTTTTTGCCA
>CAYYKP010000023.1:0-15120 GCA_964468055.1 uncultured Caldisericales bacterium | reverse complement strand
TCTTTATATGTGTTTAGTCTTTTCATAAGTTCATCAAAATTTACCATGTGTGCGTTAAAATCCGGGCCATCTGCACAAGTAAACTTTGTTTCTCCTCCTACTGTTACCCTACATGCACCACACATTCCCATTCCGCATACCATAATTGAATTCAAACTCACCGTTGTTTCGATTTTATATGGCCTTGTCAAGTCTGCTACCGCTTTCATCATAATAGCAGGACCAATAGCAAATATGTGGTCTATCTTTGTTCCTTTGTCTATTAACTTTTTAAGCACATCCGTTACAAACCCTTTTTCTCCGTAGCTTCCGTCATTTGTTGCAATATATAAATTATCTGAAACACTTCTCATCTCCTTTTCCCAGAAAACATGTTCCTTAGACCTGTATCCTATTATGGAAATTACCTTATTACCTTTGCTTTTTAATTTTCTGGAAAGCGGATATACGGGAGCTATGCCTACCCCGCCCCCTATACATACGACGGTGCCGAAATTATCTATTTTTGTGGGGTTACCAAGTGGGCCAAGTATGTCGCTTATGTATTCACCTTCTTTTTTATTGCCAAGCAAATGTGTTGTTTTACCCATTTTCTGGAATACCATCGTTATGGTTCCCTTATCTCTATCAAAATCTGCAATTGTGAGGGGTATCCTCTCACCTTTTTCGTTTACCCTAACAGTTATGAATTGCCCGGGTTCTGCTTTTTTTGCAATAAGTGGTGCATCTACATTTATAAAGATTGTTTTAGGTGCAACTACTTTTTTCTCAAGAATTCTAAACATATTGCCTCCTTACTTTATCTATATAATCTGTACTCTTAACGAACAAATTTTTAAAATTATTGGTAGTTTTCACACATAACTTTTCCATGTCAATGCTGCGCATAGAAGAGAATTTACCATAAATGTATTTTACAAATACAGGTGTATTGCGCTTCCCTCGCATAGGTGCAGGAGCGAGATATGGAGAGTCTGTTTCAAATAACACTCTATCCAGAGGTGCATACATAGCAGCTTCCCTTAATGTATCTTTTTTTTTAAATGTAAGCATGCCAGAGAATGAAACAAATAAACCGAGGTTGATTACTTGCTCCATTTCAGCTATTCCATAGTCAAATGAGTGAAAAATGCCATTGAAATAATTGACCTCTTTTATAACAGAAATAGTGTCCGAAAAAGCGTTTCTTGAGTGAATCATAAAGGGAAGTTTTAACTCTTTAGCGAGTTGCAGTTGTTTTAAAAAAATCTTTTTTTGCAGAGTAAAATCAGTTATGTCTCTAAAATAATCCAAACCTATTTCTCCGATGGCAAGGACTTTGTTGTTTTTTGAAAATTCTCTGATAGTATTCAGAGAATCGTCATTAAATCCATTTATATTATAAGGATGTACCCCTACCGTAGCAAATAAAAAAGGATATATTTCAGCGAGCCTTACGGCTTCTTTAGAGCTCTTTATACTGTATCCTATGTTATTTACCAACATGAGATTGTTCTTTTCAATTAGCGAAATTTCTTTCTCTAAATCCTTACCGTACTCATCACTTAGAAGATGTGCGTGTGCATCTATATATGTCAACTGATCTTAGATCCTTCCTTTACATCCACATCAAGCGAGAGAAGGGAAAATTCTTTATCGTTCGATGCAGCTAAAAGCATTCCCTGCGATGTTATTCCCATCAGTTTTCTTGGTTTTAGATTTTTTATAATAATAATTTTTTTTCCTACAAGTTCTTCGGGAGTATAGTGTAGTGCGATACCTCCTACAATTGTGCGCTCTTCATCATCCAAAGAAAGGCGCAGCTTTATAAGTTTTTTTGATTTAGGAACTTTCTCTGCAGCTATAATTTTTGCAACTCTTAAATCAAGTTTTATAAAATCCTCATAATCTATCATTGTTTTTTCTTCATTTTTTGTATCTTCTTCTTTAAATTCAGTTTTTATCTTTTTCTTTTCAATACGTGGGAATATAGGAGAAAGCTTTTCTACTTTTATACCGGACTTTAAAATTCCCCAATCTAAACCATTGACTTTCTCCTGAGATAAAGATGAAAGTATCTTATCGGCAACAAAAGGCATAAATGGAGAAACAAGAACGCTTATATGCCTTATACCTTCCAGCAAAGTATAAATAATTTTCGACAGTTCTTTTTTGTCGTTTTTCAATTTCCACGGAGCTTTTATTTGTATATAGTTGTTCAAATAGTTTACGATACTCCAAACGGATTCAAGCGCGGTAGAAAATGAGAAAACATCCATATCGGAGAAATATTTTTTTTCCTTTTCTTCAATAAATTGAATTGCTTCCGCATCATTGATAACTTCCGGGGTTATTCCATCCATATACTTGTATAGCATTGAAACAGTACGGTTCAAGAGATTTCCAAAATCATTTGCAAGATCCGAATTGTATCTTGAGATAAAAGTATCCATTTTAAAATTTCCATCCTGCCCGAAAGTAACCTCCCTGGAAAGATAGTACCGTAATGCATCTACAGAAGTTTTAACATCGATATCTGCCCGTTCGGCAAACTCTTTTACAAAAATAGATGGATTTACCACGTTACCTTTTGATTTAGACATTTTTTCTCCCTCCAAATTCCAAAAACCATGTGCAAAAATTGTTTTCGGAAGAGGAAGTCCATAACTCATAAGCATCGCTGGCCAGATAATCCCATGAAAACGTGTAATATCTTTTCCCACAAGGTGTAAGTTAGCAGGCCAATATCTGTTAAATTTTTCTTCGTTCTTTAAAAATCCAATCGCAGTTAGATAATTTAACAAAGCATCAAACCATACATATATGGTATGGTCAGGGTCAAAAGGCACGGGGGTACCAAATTTAAATGACTTTCTTGACACGGAAATATCCTGAAGCCCAGATTTTATCACGTTAATCACCTCATTATACCTAAAGGTTGGTTGGATAAAATCCTTATGTTCTTCGTAGTATTTTAAAAGGGGAATTTGGTATTTGCTAAGTCTAAAGAAATAATTCGGCTCTTTTATTTTACTAACCGTACCTCCACAGATTGGACATTTTCCATTTACCAAGTCGGAATCTTTTAAAAAAGTTGCGTCCCTAACACAATACCATCCCTCATACGAACCTAGATATATGTCACCATTATCGTATAGTTTCTGAAAAAAATGTCTAACTACTTCAGCGTGGTCTATGTCGCTGGTTCTTACGAATCTGTCATATGAAATGGAAAAATCACCAAATATTTTTTTCCATAAATTACTCGCATTATCAACGAATTTCTGTGGAGCTACTCCTTCTTTTTTAGCACGTTCTTCTATTTTCTGCGCATGTTCGTCTGTTCCTGTGGAAAAGAAAACATCAAATCCTTCCAGTCTTTTGTATCTCGCAATTACATCCGCCGCAATTGCTTCAGAAACTGATCCAATGTGAGGTTTATCATTTACATAGTAAATTGCCGTTGTAATATAAAATTTATTCATTTTGCACTCCTATTAATTAAGTATTGTTCAAATTTTGTATTGTATTTGATATTGCAAATTTCACAAGTCCCAAATTACCTGATTCCGTCATGAAAACGGATAGGATATCACTGTTTTTAAGTCTTGATATAATAATTCTACCTGCAGTCCCATTTATTATGGTATCATTTAGTTTTCCCATGGAAGTATTAAATAATAGGTCGTCAAGATATCCTGTAAACGCACTTTGAAGGCCTGCTATCAACATAGGAGATGTATCAAGACTTGAACTACTGTAAACTAAATTACCATTTGTATCAGTTAGGATAACAGAAAGCACACCAGGTGTATTTTTGAGCTTTTCTAAAATCTTATTCATTGTTCTATCAACTTCTTTAATCTTGGCATTATACGCTTTGCTTCAAGCCTTGATCTTCCTATATTTATGGGCGAGTGCATAATAATCGCAAGAAAATAGTTTTCATTTACGCATACAACCAAACATCCGAATTTTTCAGAGTTAAAGAAAAAATCTTGAAACTCACCCATATTTAATACTTTTGAGACCCTGTTTACGTTATTAAAAATACCTGCAATTTCAGCACTACTCTCCGAACGTTCAAAGCTTTCTTTAGAAATTACTGCTACAGGTAACCCGTCTTTTCCTATAATTCCGATAAAGACAGAACTTTCAAGGTTATCTGCAAGGTATTTTACCACATCTTCAAACTCTCCATTTTCCATGTTAACCTCCTTCGGAATTTATTATAACAAACATTTTTCTAAAAACAATAGATTAGATATAATATTAAAAAATGATGGGAGGTAATTTGAAAGGAAAAAAATTATTAAATTTTATTGTAAGGATGATAGAAGAGAAAAAAGGTAGAGATATTATGATTATTGATGTGAGAAAAATAACAACTCTCACGGATTTTTTTGTAATTTGTACGGCTGATGTACCTGAACATAGCAGAGCGATATATGAAGAGTTAAAAGCAGATCTGAAAGAACAAGGCAATATTCTTTTTTCCGAAGACGGTAGGTCAACCGGAGAGTGGATTGTTATGGATTATGGAGAAGTAATCGTTCATATCATGGTACCTGAAAAAAGAGAGTTTTATAATTTAGAGCGAATTTGGCGTGAAATTAGACCTGAGATTTCAATATCAAAAAAGTGAATAAATTATATTGACTTCTCAATAAAATAAAGTATACTGCTCTTGTAATAATTTATATCAGGGAGGTAATATGAATGATTTTAGTAATGTTTTTGTAAGCGAAGAAAATGAAAATATTAAAAAGGATTTAATTTACGACATTGGAATAGTCGGTGCAGGGCCAGGTGGATTAACGGCAGGTATTTATGCCGGAAGGAGTCGCCTTAATACATTAATTTTCGAAAGACTTGCACCTGGCGGGCAGATTGCTGTCAGTGATTTAGTGGAAAACTATCCCGGATTCCCTCAAGGTATTTCCGGAAAAGAACTTACGGATAGAATGGAAAAACAGGCTGTTCGTCTAGGGGCTGAGATTGTTTCGGATGAAATACGCTCAATAGAAAAAGTAGAAAACTCTTTTTTACTTAAAACTGCTTCCCATGGAAACATAAAAGTAAAGGCTGTTATTCTTGCAAGTGGTGCGGATCCCGTTAAATTGCCTGTACCCGAAGAAGATAAATTTAGAGGGAAAGGCCTTTCATATTGTGCAACTTGCGATGCTGCATTCTTCAAAGATAAATCAGTAGCTGTTGTTGGAGGCGGTGATACTGCAATCCATGATGCTATTTATTTAACAAGATTTTCGAAGAAAGTAATAGTCGTACATCGCAGAAACGAATTAAGAGCCGTAAAAGGTTTGCAGGAAGAGGCTTTTGCAAATACAAAGATAAAAATTCAATGGGATTCTATATCAACCCACATTGTTGGTGATTCTAAAGTAGAGGGTCTTGAGATAGAGAACGTTAAAACGAAAGAGAAAACTATTCTTCGAGTGAATGGAATATTTGCTGCAATTGGAACTATTCCTAACAGTGAACTTGTAAAAGGAATTGTTCAATTGAACGAACGAGGTTTTGTAATAACAAACCAGCAACGTGAAACAAGTATGAAAGGCTTGTTTGCAGTTGGTGATGTTAGAAATACTTCATTGAGACAAGTAATAACAGCAGCAGGTGACGGTGCTATTGCGGAATTTGCTGCCGAACATTATATAAAATCTATTAAATAAAGAGGTGAATGTATGGAAAAATTATTAAAAGAAAAAGACGAAAAGTATGTAAAGGAACTTTTCGAAAAAAATTTGGTAGACCCGGTTGAGCTTATTTTATTTTTAAAAGGGGATAGCGGAGTGAATAAATTTAATTCACAGTATTTGCCATATACCGAAGAAATTGTAAAAGAACTCGTTGGTTTATCTGATAAAGTAAATCTAACGGTTTACAAAGATAACAAAGAAAAAGAAAAAGAGTATAAAGTTAAAGAAATTTCAGCTTTATTTGTCGAAGGCAAAAATACAAATAAAAATGTATCCTATTATGGAATACCTTCGGGCCACGAATTTTCCTCCCTTTTGGAGGATATTATAGATGCATCTAAGGGTTCGACTAATCTCTCCGATGCAACAAAAAATGCAATTAAAAAAGTTTCACAGCCTATGGATATTCTTGTGTTTGTTACGCCTTCCTGTCCCTACTGCCCGCGTGCCGTGCGTACTGCACATCAAATGGCTATGGAGAATTCATTGATCAACGGAGTAATGGTAGAAGCAAATGAGTTTCCCGATTGGTCTCAAAAATACAGCGTATCTGCAGTTCCGAAAATTGTTATAAACGATGGTAAAGTTCAGTTTGAAGGTGCACTTCCTGAAGATGCATTTCTTGAAAATGTACTTAAAAGTATAAAATAGAGAGTTGAAAATATATAAGCCCCCTCTATACATATAGAGGGGGCTTTATCTTATTTGATTTTATTTTTTATCAAATTTCCGAGTCTTTTTATTCCTTCGTCAATTTGTTTCTTTGTAGGAAGAGTAAAGTTTAATCTAATATGGTGCTTATCTTCTCCGTGAGGATAGAATGCACTTCCTATTACATAAGCAACCTTTTCCTTAATTGCGTCATTAAATAGTTTATCCGTATCTATATAATCAGGCAAATTTACCCATACAAACATTCCACCTTCTGGTTTTGTCCAATCCGTTTCTTTGGGGAAATATTTTTCCAGTGCTGCAAGCATTGCATCCTTTTTCTCTCTATATGTTTTTCTTACAAGTTTCAGGTAATTATTCATATGGCCTTGCCTTATAAATTCATCTGCTATGTACTGTGTAGAAGAAGGAGAGCACAAATCAGATGCCTGTTTAGCTAAAACAAGTTTTTGAATTACTGTTTGTTCGGCAATTATCCATCCAAGGCGTAAGCCCGGAGCAAGAATCTTAGAGAATGTTCGTAGTGCAATAACATTTCCTATATCATCCATTGCCACAAGCGGGGGAAGAGAATCACCTTCAAAACGAATTTCACCGTAAGGATCATCCTCTATAATGGGCACCTCATATTTATGACTGATTTCCAAAACTTTCTTTCTACGTTCAAGGCTTAGTGTTACGCCCGACGGATTCTGAAAATTAGGAATTAAATAAATGAATTTAACATTTACATTTTGATTTTTAAGCTCTTCTAGTTTTGCTTCTAAGATATCGGTTTTTATTCCTTCACCATCTAAAGGAACGGTTACAAAGTTTGCTTGAAATGCATTAAATGCCTGTAATCCTCCTACGTACGAAGGTGCTTCTACAATAATTGTATCTCCTGGATTTACAAAAATTTTCGCAACAAGATCTAATCCTTGTTGCGAAGCAGTTGTTACAATAAGGTTTTCTTTCTTCAATTTCTTAATTCCTTCACTGAGTCCTTCGTTTACAAGGGTTTCTCGCAAGGATGGGATACCTTCTGTTGCCCCGTATTGTAAAGCTTTGCTTCCATGGTTGATAAACACATCTCGTGAAATTTCTGCAATTGTTTCTTTAGGAAAAAGTGTCGGATCGGGCATACCTCCCGCAAGAGAGATAATTTCCGGGTTGTCAACAAGCTTAAGTAACTGACGAATTGCCGATGCTTTCATCGTAAGACTTCGGTCTGAAAATTTATTCTTCCAATCAACTATCACTGTAAGCCTCCTTTCTTATTGCTTTAATAATATTATATACTGTTTAGCCAAAAACTGCAAATAAATGCTATAATAACTTTATGAAAGAAATTGCAGAATTTGAAACGTATAGCAAAAGAGCATAGCATCTTTTAAAGTAAAAAGTTTTGATAGAAGCTTTGCACATAGCAGTATATACATATTAAGTAAATGCAAGCCATTAGAGAAACTAAATAAGGGAAAGTTATATTATTTTGAAAGTAGAAGGGGAAAGAGGATATGCAAAGAAAAATAGGGTTATATAAAAGTACAAATAAAGTATCCGAATCTGGCGATAAAGATTATTCGGAAATTTTAATCTTCAGAAGCGCTTTCTCCGTTATAGAAGGTAGGTTATGCTAATAGGTGCACATGTTTCAATCGCCGGGGGTGTTTCAAAGGCTCCCATGCGTGCAAAACGCATTGGCTGTGAAACAATGCAAATATTTACAAAAAATCAAATGCAATGGAAAATTCCTGAACTCTCTGTTGAAGAAATCTCTAAATTCACGCTTAACATTTTAAAAACAGGGATTATACCGGGTACAGTACATTCGTCCTATCTCGTAAATCTCGCGAGCCCAACTAAAGAAACATATTTGCGTTCTATTGAAAATTTATCAGTTGACCTTGAAAGGACGGAAAAACTGGGAATAAAATATTTAGTATTTCATCCTGGAGCCCATAAAGGTAAAGGAGAAGAATTTGCCCTAAAAAGAATAATCGGAAGCATAGATAAAATATTTAGCAAAACAAATGCCAAGAAAGCTATGCTTCTTTTAGAGACAACAGCAGGAGAAGGCACAAATATAGGTTATAAATTTGAACATGTAGACTATATAATTCAGCATATAAAAAAACCTGAGAGAGTTGGTGTATGCATTGATACTTGCCATATATTTGCAGCCGGATATGATATTAGAACCCGGAAGTCATACGAAAAGATAAAAAAAGAAATCCAAAGCTACTTTGGTTTGAAAGCAATAAAGGCATTCCATTTAAATGATTCGAAAAAAGATTTAGGATCTCATATGGACCGGCACGAAGAAATTGGCAAAGGTAAAATAGGATTAAAGGCATTTGATCTTTTGATTAATGACGAAAATTTCAAAAATGTTTTTGGTATTCTTGAAACACCAGGTGGGGAAGAAGGATACAAAAGGAATATCGAAACTTTAAAAAAGCTGAGGAAGTTGAAATAAGCTCATACATAAGTATAAAAATAATTATAGAAAAGTTATTTAAGATAAAAAATTAGCAACATATCCATTATATTCTATGTTATAAATAAAATGCCTGCAAAGTGAGTATCAACCAAATGAACTATTTTTCTTTTTCTCTTTACAAACAGATAGTGATAAATTATTCTGGATTACTTTGCAATCCTTGCTAAGGCAGAGTGGAAAATTTTATTTAAGAGGTATAACACGCATACTTTTAATTTGTGTAAATATTTTTTGGAATAGTTTAGACATATTTATCTTTCATTACGTTAGAAAAACAAAAAAAATATGGATATTGGCATTATACTATAAACAGAACACATGATGAAAATCTGTGAAGTACTTTTAATACTTAAATCCACCACCTAATAGAAAACTACTTGAAGACATCAGCAGTAAGAATATAGGATTATTTTATAGAACAAACAGAGTTAACAAACGTAGCAGGATAAATAAAAAATAGAGAGGTTCCATAAAATTGTACACTATGTTTATTTACGGAAATAGATGTACTATATACTAAGGAAGCAAGTTATCTTACTTCAAAAACATCAAAATAATACATTAAAATCCTTTTTAGCTATTGACACATAAAAATATTTCAGTATAATATCAAAATTTAATTTAAGGAGGAATGATTATGAAGAAAGTAATTACGCTAATTATTTTGGCAGCTTTTGTTGTTACGCTCTTTACTGGTTGCACTTCAGCAAAGAATGTAAGCGGTACCGTAAAAGGTGATGATGGAAAAGTTGTTGCGGGTGCAACTGTTCAGATTGGTAAGTTTTCCGCTTCAACGGACACTAATGGGCATTTTACTTTTGATAATGTAAAACCTGGAAAGTATGTTTTAAAGGTAAGTGCTGATGGAGCAGAACCATTTACTGAAGACGTTGAAGTAACAAAAGACGGATTGTCTAAAAATGTTACTTTGAAATTCAATACGCTCGCAAAAATAAAAAGATCGGGAGTTTTGAGAGTTGGTTCTGATACCACTTATGCTCCGTTTGAATCTATTGATACTAAGGCCGGGAAAGCTGTTGGGTTTGATGTTGATATTGCGAATCTCATAGCTAAAAAACTTGGAGTAAAGGCAGATATCATAACAACTGATTGGGGAGGAATTATTCCTGCACTTGAAACACATAAATTTGATGTAATTATTTCTGCAATGACTATAACTGAAGATAGGAAAAAAGAAATAGATTTTTCAACTCCTTATTATGATTCAGGACAAATTATTGCCGTAAAGAAAAGCAACAACTCTATCAATGGTCCGGAAGACCTTGTAGGAAAAACGGTTGGAACTCAGATGGGAACAACAGGAGATTTTGCAGTTCAGAAAATTAAGGGAGCAATTGATAAAACTTATCCTGATATTCAGCTTGCGTTTGCTGATCTTGAACTTGGCCGTTTGGATGCTATAGTGAATGATCTTCCTGTTACAGCTTTTTATTCCAAAGGCCACAAGGATATAAAACTTGTTGGTAAACTTCTCACAGTGGAACATTACGGAATTGCATTCAGGAAAAATGATACGGAATTGAAGGATGCTGTAAACAAAATCCTTGAAGAGATAAAAGCAGATGGCGAATATGATCAGATCTATGAAAAGTGGTTTGGCAAAAAGCCGGAAAATTAAGAAGCGTAGAAAGATATGCAATTTAAACTTGATATATTCGTTCAGAATTTTCCGTATCTTTTAGGCGGATTAAAAATTACATTAGGGCTGACTCTTTTTGCTATGGTTCTTGGAATTGCATTTGGATTGGGGCTTGCTCTTTTAAAAATTTCAAAAAACGAATTACTGAAATGGATTGCGACAATATATATCGAAGTAGTAAGGGGTACGCCCCTTCTACTTCAGATCCTGATTGTATATTTTGTGTTCGGGAATATTGTTAAATTAAATGCATTTACTGCAGGCGTTGTAGCGCTTTCATTCAATTCAGCCGCATATGTTTCCGAGATTTTCAGGGCCGGAATTGAATCTATTCCTAAGGGACAGATGGAAGCGGCTTTATCAGTGGGGATGAATTATTCACAAGCTATGAGGTATATAATTCTTCCCCAGACTATTAGAAGAGTTCTTCCCCCTATTACTAATGAAATTGTTGCGATGTTTAAAGACACGTCTCTTGTTATGGTTATGGGACTTGCCGAACTTACTTATAGAGCAAAACAAATTTCTGCAAGTACGGCTAATGTTATGACGCCTTATATAGCAGCCGGGTTAGTTTATCTTGTTTTTACGATACCTCTTACTCGTTATGCGCAGAAGCTTGAAAGGAGGTTTAGCAAAGGTGCTTAAAACAATCAATCTTACTAAAAAATTTGGTGATTTGCTTGTGTTTGATAATATAAATTTTTCCCTTGAAAAGGGAGAGAAAGTTGTTATTATAGGTCCCTCAGGTGCGGGAAAAAGTACCTTTATACGTTGCCTTAATTTTCTTGAATTTCCTACGAGTGGTGAGGTGTATTTTGATGGCAAAAGAATTGATGAGAATTCAAATTTGCCTTTGATGCGAAAGAGGATAGGTATGGTGTTCCAGCATTTTAATTTGTTTCCTCATTTGACTGCCCTTGAAAATGTAACTATAGGCCCTGAACAGGTTAATGGCTTAAATGTAAAGGAAGCAAAAGAAATAGCAATGCACTATTTATCAAAAGTAGGCCTTGATAAAAGGGTTGGCCACTATCCAAGTCAACTTTCCGGGGGCGAAAAGCAAAGAGTTGCTATTGCAAGGGCACTTGCTATGCAACCTGACTTGATGCTTTTTGATGAACCTACTTCCGCACTTGATGTAGAGATGATTAAAGAGGTTCTTGATACTATAGAAAAAGTTGCCCTGGAAGGAATGACTATGATAGTAGTGACACATGAAATATCTTTTGCAAAGGAAGTTGCGGATAGGCTTATATTTATGGCGGATAAGAAAATTGTCGAGGAGAGTACGCCGAAAGAGTTTTTTGAGAATCCACAAACGGATCGCGCAAAGAAGTTTCTTGACAAAATTGTTAATATATCTGTATAAGGAGGAGTAAATGGAGATAAAAGATTATGGTGAACACATATCGTCGCCTTTTTTGAAAAAGGCCTTAAAAGTACACAGTGATACACGAAAATTTATGGGAGATTTTTTGAAGGAAGAAAGAGGTTTTATAGAGATTCCTCCGGTTATAATCTCTGCAATTACAGATCCCTTAAACCATCCTACAAACAAATCCCAAGTAAATGTATACGGATACAAGTATGAAATTACAAAAAGTATGATATTTCATAAGCAAATAGCGCTTCACTCCTTGGATAAAATATTTGCATTTTCTCCAAATATTAGGCTTGAACCGAAAGAGCGGAGCAAAACGGGTAGGCATCTTATTGAGTTTACGCAGATTGACGTGGAACAGAAAAATGCAACGAGAGAAAATGTTATGGATTTGGCGGAAGATTTGGTAATTTATACAATATCCAAGCTAATTGAGAAGAATTCTGATATTATAGAAGGCCTAAATCGGAAATTGACTGTTCCGCAGAAACCTTTCAAAAAAATTACTTTTACTGAAGCATTTAGAGAATACGGCAAAGACTTTGAAACAAAACTGTCGGAAAGAGCCAAAGAGCCATTTTGGCTAATAGACATTCCCTTAATGGAAAGAGAATTTTACGATAGAGAAGACCCCAAACGTCCTGGCATATTGTTGGATATGGATTTGATTTATCCTGAGGGCTTTGGTGAAGCTTCTTCTGGTGGAGAAAGAGAATTTGAGTTGGATCAAATTTATAAGCGAATTGCAAAGAAAGGGCAAACACCAGATCAATTCAAATGGTACATCGAATTTGCCAAAGAATTTGGTTTGGTAAAATCTGCGGGATTTGGTATAGGCATAGAAAGATTTGTGCGTTTTATTACGGGTGCAAAGCGTATAGAGGATGTTACATTGTTCCCGAAAGCTCCCGGTGAGTACTACCCCATATAGTTTATGCAATAATATAGAATTTACTTTCTGTTTATCGAGCAGGGGTTCCCTGCTCTTTTTTTATTCTTTAGCTAAATATTCGAAAATGAAAAAACAGATGCCAATAACTATAATAACATCTCCCATGCTGTATACTCCGCCAAAAGATTTTAAAAAAGGAAATACAATACGATCCGCCAAAAAATTAAAATGTGTTTTGTTGCTCATTATTATTGCATTGTAGAAATGACCGAACTGTTTAAGATATTCCACTTTTTCCGTCTCTCCGATTGAAATAAGTTTGTTTATATCCTGCGGCATATACCCGTTATTCAAAATTATAGTAAACATGTTCATTAAAAAACCCGACAAAGCTATAATAATACCTTTATAGCTAAGATTTAATATAAGGAATATTAGTAGTATAAATAGAGATAAAATATAAAAGACGGGTGTAAATTTGTTAAATTTACTTATTGCAAATTTAGTATTAAAAATTGCTATTTGAATAAAAAACCCGATAATTATTAGATAAGTACCATGTATTTCTTTACCTTCACTGCCTTTGAACCCTTTATTTATTATAATGGCTATCGCAAAGGAAATTAAAATTAAGAGAAGTAAAAGCATTACCCTATATTAAAATTTATGGGAAAGTAAAAGGAGAAATCATCCTTTTTGTTTTTTACAATATAATTTATCATCTTGCAAAAAGTATCGGCAACTTCCGGATCAAATTGTTCCCCCTTGTTTTTTTGTATTTCTTCAATTGCGCCTTTAATAGTTCGAGGATTTTTATACGGTCTGTTGCTTATCATTGCATCAAATGAATCTACAACGGTTATAATACGAGATCCGAACGGAATCTCTTTTTTCCTAAGTCCGTCAGGATACCCCATTCCATCCCAACGCTCATGATGATGCAATATAATCTCCGGGCCTTCCTTGAATGCGCTGAGATTTTTTACTATTTCTTTTCCTTTTTCCGAATGTTTTTTAACAATTTCAAATTCTTCTTTCGTGAGTTTGTTTGGTTTCTCTAATATCCAGTCAGGAATGGCAATTTTGCCAATATCGTGTAATCTTGCAGCTTTTACTATAATATCCTTTTCATCTTCAGAGATATTTAACCTGCTACATAACTCCTCAGTAAGATTACTAACTCTATCAGAATGTTTTTTAGTATCTGGAAATTTATCGTCCTCAATTGTTGCCAAAGCGTATAGAGTTTTTTCCGTTTGATTCACAATGTCTACTTTCTCTTTGGAAGCAAAATAAATTGCAATAAATAACGGAACTAAAAGGATGGCAACCCAAAAATTTTTAATATAAATATATATAAGTAAGTAACCTAACGGAAACAAAGTTAAAAGTTCCAATTGTGCAGCTTTAACATTTTTAATCCAATATTTAAAGAATTGTTCGTTGTTTAGGTAAGAAAGCAATCCGAATAATATAAATGTTTCTGTAGCAAAATAAACAATTCCACCTAATGTTAATACTAGGATATTATGGAATGATAAAAAATTTAACTGTGGATTGTACAGCTTATGGAAAAGAATGCTGGTAATGCCTACTACAATAGAGAGATAAGCAGTGTTAAAAACTACCCTGAACCATTTTTTGAAAAAATTCCTCTTTCTTATGATAAGTTCTGCTAATATATTTGCTATTGCCATTAGTAGGATTGCATGAACAGGCTGGAAAGCAAAAGCTGCAGTAAATGTTAGTGCAAGTGAAATGGTTATTTCAGCTTGATTTTCTTTGTGTGGAAAATATACAATCGGGAATTTATCGGCAATGATCACGCCTGCTCCAAAAATTATAAAATAAATTAAAGTTTTAGCATCGAAACCAATTTTGAATTTAATCAGCGCAATTATAAATATAAAGACAGATATTGTAGCTACACAAGAAATATACTTTATAACCCATTTATTTTTTGTCACGTCATCTTTTCTCCCTATTTATAGCTTGTTGTATTATATAGTAAATAGAAGTGTAATACAACCCTTTCACCTCCTTAAATTAAAGTTTTATTTACTACTTTTTAATGCCATTTAAAGTTTGCTGCAAGTGTTAAAACTAAAAGACTCATTCCAAGTACAAATGCTAAGATTTTGCTACCCCATTTCATATCCTTTCACCTCCTTAAATTAAAGTTTTATTTACTACTTTTTAATGCCATTTAAAGTTTGCTGCAAGTGTTAAAACTAAAAGACTCATTCCAAGTACAAATGCTAAGATTTTGCTACCCCATTTCATATCCTTTCACCTCCTTAAATTAAAGTTTTATTTACTACTTTTTAA
>CAYYKP010000022.1:1573-15228 GCA_964468055.1 uncultured Caldisericales bacterium | reverse complement strand
GAGCCGTACAGGATTCGAACCTGTGACCCTCTGCTTAAAAGGCAGATGCTCTACCAACTGAGCTAACGGCCCATTGCCTTTATCATAATACGAATATTATACTTTCTGTCAAGAGTTTTTAGAATTTTTTTTCGGGTACTTTTTGTTCAAAACGAGTATATTCGCTCAGGAAGAGAAGTTTTACCAAATCAGTAGGCCCATTGCGCTGCTTTGCAACATATAACTCTATTTCGTTTCGTAGGTCAGCATCAGGTCTGTAGAGAAATACTACAACATCTGCATCCTGTTCTATAGATCCGGATTCTCTCAGATCCGACAAAATTGGTTTTTTGTTATCTCTTTTCTCAACGGCTCTGCTAAGTTGTGATAAAACAACCACGGGAATATTTAATTCGCGGGCAAGATTTTTTAGCCCGCGTGTTATATTAGAAATTTCAACAACTCTATTTTCAAAACGTTCTTTGCTGCGAATCAACTGAAGATAGTCGACAATAATAATATCTATATTTTCTTCTACCTTCATCCTTCTTGCTTTTGCACGAATGTCAGTAAGTGTTGCATCAGGACTATCATCAATAAATATGCGTGCTTCATATAAACTACTATATGCTTCGGTAAGTTTTGGCCAATCCTGCTCAGTTAAAAATCCTGTTTTAAGCCGCTGCAAATTTACACGACCTTGGGAGCAAAGCATTCTTTCTATTAATTGTTCCTTCGACATTTCAAGACTAAACATTGCAACAGCTTTCTTTTCCATAATTGCAATATGCTCTGACATATTTACTGCAAGAGAAGTTTTGCCGACACTAGGACGTGCAGCAATAATAATCAGATCAGATTTCTGAAAACCGCCTGTTATCTTATCAAGATCGCTAAAACCCGTAGGTGTTCCGGAAATTCCGGATTTTCTTTTGTAACGCGTCTCTATCTCGGAGAAATTTTCAGGAAGGAATTCTTTGAGTTGAACAAAATATGATTTCATTCTTTTTTGAGAAAGAGAGAATATCTTTCTTTCGGCTTTATCAATTAAAATATCGATGTCAGTAGTTTGATCAAAACCGAATTCAGAGATTTCACCTCCTGCTTTAATAAGTTGGCGCAAAAGTGATTTATCTTTTACAATTTTAGCATAATAATCTGCATTTGCAGAGTTAGGTACTGAATCCGCAAGGCGTGCAAGATAAGTAATTCCCCCGACAAACTCAATTTTACCATTACTCTTTAACTTATCGCCAACAGAAACAATATCAATAGGTTTTTGTTCCGAAGCCAATTCATAAATTGCTTTAATAATGTATCTATGTTCATCACGGTAAAAATCATCGGGATCTACTATTTCAATTACACGATAAACTGCGTCTCTATCTATTAATAACGAGCCAATAATAGATTGCTCAGCCTCTATATTATATGGAGGAACTCGTAAATTCTCGCTGCTCTGAGGCATGTAGTTCATGCCTCCTTTTCTACTACAATAACCTTTAAATCTGCATTAATTTCTTTATAAAGCTTGACAGGAATTTTATATTCTCCTAACTTTTTAATAGGTTTTTCTAAACGGATTCGTTTTTTATCAACCTTGGCATCAAATAAATGTCCAATTTTATCTTCTATGTCGGAAGAAGTTACAGACCCGAATAGTTTCTCATTTTCTCCCGATTTTGCCTTTATTATGATTTTTTTGCTTTCAAGAAGTTTTTTATTTTCCAATGCATTTGCTCTTTTTGCATCTTCTTCGTTTCTTATTTTACTGATAACTTTTTCGGCACCTTTCTCAGAAACCATTTTTGCAAGCTCTCTAGGCAATAAATAGTTTAGGGCGTAGCCCCTGGAAACAGAAACTACGCTCTTTATTTCACCTAAACCCTTAACTTTTTTTAAAAGGATAACTTTTACTTTCATCTTTTAGCATAAGGAATGAGAGCCATTTCACGTGCACGCTTAACAGCAACGGATAACTGTCTTTGATGTTTTGCACAGAGACCTGTTACTCTCCTAGGGAGAATTTTGCCCTTTTCACTTATAAAACGAGAAAGTTTTGCAATATCTTTATAATCAATTTCTTTAATGCCTTTTACACAAAACATACAAACCTTTTTTCTTGGTTTGTAAAAAAATGATTTTCTTTTGGGTCTTCTTGTATTATTGTTATTATTCACATTACACCTCCTATGTAAATGGGACATCCGGTTCGGAATTGTCTGACGAAGAACCGTTTACATCTTTTCGTTTGTTTCTTGGGGGAAATTTTACATCGTTTGCAATAATTTCGGTAATCCATTTTTTTGTACCATCGACCTCATAAGTTCGAATATTAAGTCTACCCTCCACAATAACAGCGTCGCCCTTTTTAAAATTTTTCTCAACCTTCTCAGCCAGCCAACTCCACGTAACTATTGTTACAAAAAATGTTTCCTCCTGCCAGTCGGATTTGTCTTTTAGCTTGTAAGATCGATTTACTGCAATCCTAAACTGTGCAACCTCCGCTCCGTTAGGAGTGTATCTTACATCAGGATCAGCAACAAGTCTGCCGGTTAAAAATACCTTATTTAGATCCGTTGCCATTTTCAGCCTCTTTACTTACAGTGCTTTCAACTTTTTTTGCTTCTTCCTTTTTCTTTTCTGAAGCTGGAATACCACTTTTTCTCAACATCATTGAGCGAAGAAATCCTTCATTAATTTGCATAAAATAATGCAATTCTTTCAAATCTTCTGATGGGAATTGAACGTACTCAAGTACATAATAACCGGACGTGTTCTTTTTAATAGGATAAGCAAGTGTACGCATACCCCAACGGTTTTCTGTCCCTACTCTTCCGCCTTTCTGTACGATAAAATCATTGAGCTTTTTGATAAGCTTTTCTCTTTCTGCTTCCTGCAATACAGGGGAAACAATGTAAAGCATTTCGTAATAATTCATCTATTTTACCTCCTTACGGTCTAATTTGCCTTTGCAGTCCTACTGCAAGGAAAGAGTTATTACTCTGCTAAGATTATACAAAATTGCAGATTTTAATCAATAGAAAAAATTTGAGCACATTTAGAAAACCAAAAGAGCAATATATTATTTATTGGTGTTGAATCCTATCCTAGAAAAGTTTTATTTTGCCCCCAAACAGGATTTGAAATTATTTTAAATATGGGAAGCATTGATATGGTCCAATATTTATCTATCTCATCGTAAAAGCCATATTGTTTAAGTTTTTTACCATACAATTACCTGTAACATTTTTTATTATAAAACTCTGTATAGAATACAAAAAAAGAAAGAATAAAAATAAATATCAAAAATATAACTAACAAATGCTTATTTACTCATTTTTGTTTTGTATGTTTTTTATCTTCACTATTTTCTCCTAAATTACTGGCAGGGTGCAATTTCCCTTTGGAAGGTTCTCCCAAAGAACCGTCTTCATCCCGTTTTTGCTTAGCTAAAAATTTTAAATTGTTATCAACGGCTTTTTCTTTGTCTTCTACATGTTGCCTTTTTACGGCAGGCATCTCAAGTTTATCTTTTCCTTTCGCTTCAAGTTTCTCCTTTTTTATGGATTTCTCTGCTTTTTTACTTACAATAAAATTACGCGAACAAACGAGTCCCCTAACAAAAACTCTGCTGCTGCCGCCTATAAGAGCCGTGGAAAAAGCTAAAATCAAGGAGTAAAATACTATAAGAATACCAAATTCTCGTTCAAGAAATACAAAAGAGCGAAAATCAAAGTTACTCTTTATGAGAGTCATCATTAAAAAGTAGACAGATATAGAAAAAAAACCTATAAGGAAACCAGAAATTTCGTTAAATGATAAAAAAGCAAAAAGAATTGAGCCCACTATCAGAAAATATAGATAGCTGTAAAAAATACGGGGAATTCCAAATAGTATAACATTCTGTTCTAACAAAATAACCGTCGCCGCAAATAAAACAGAAGCGAAAAAGAAAATTAACGGAAATGCGATGTTTGCTTTTGATTTGGCTTTATTAACGTTTCTGTTTAGCATTGTTTTACCCGCATAAAGGAATACTGCTACAATTAAAGCCGATAAAACAGTAATTGTAAAACGCACGTATAATTCATATCCAAATGAATCTCCAACATAGAGCCTCATCATGATAAAAGAGCCTTCATACAGTACAATTGACAAAATTGCGTTAAACAGGTTTGAAGAGAGGTAAACGATAAGTAAAACGGCAAGAAGAGAAATTAGAAAAAAAGAAAGTTTTATGTTTACGGCATTAAAAGAATTAAGGTTGGAGAAGGACAGAGCCTTCTCCAACCAACTTATTAATACACCGGAAATTATGCTAATTCCTATTACGGGAATAGATTTTTTCATTATACCTTAATTTCACTTGATAAGAACACTTTATAGGCAAGATAAGAAGCATACAGATCTGCTTTTGAAGCAATTTCATGAGGTGCATGCATCGATAAAAGTGCAGGACCGGCATCTATTGTTTCAACACCTCTTTTTGCCATAAATTTGGCGATTGTGCCACCTCCACCGATATCAACCTTTCCAAGTTCCCCGATTTGCCAAGGAACATTTTTAGAGTTAAATAAATTTCTAATAGCAAAAACGAGTTCTGCAGAAGCATCACTTGCACTATACTTACCCCCGGAACCTGTAAATTTTGTTACAACAATACCATGTCCAAATTTCGCTGCATTCTGTTCTTCAAATACATCTGAGTATAGAGGATCCATTGCAGCGTTCACGTCGGCAGAAAGTGCAAAAGATTTATGTAAAATCTCCCTTGCCGAAACATTCTTAATTCCTTTAGCTTTGAGATACCTTTCTATTACATATTCAAGAAAATCGCTTTGAGAACCGCTTATTCCATCGCTACCAATTTCTTCCTTATCCATTAGCATAACAAGAGCAGGTCTTTCGGGAACATCAGAGTCAATTAGTCCACGAAATGCTGTATAGGCACAAATTTTATCATCATGTCCATAAGAGGTAATAGCGCTTTTATCAAAACCTACATCCCTTGCAACTCCAGCAGGTACAAGCGTAAGTTCTGCAGAAATAAAGTCTTCTTCTATAATACCAAATTGACTATGCAAAATTTCAAGAATTGCCTTTTTTACATTTGTTTTATCTTTTTCCTCTAATGGTATACTTCCAACGACAGGATCAAGAGCTTCACCCTCAATAACCTCTTTCGCAGGTTTTGCCATTTGTTTACGTCCAAGATGAGGAAGAAGATCTGATATTACAAAAACAGGTTCATCAGGTGCCTCACCCATAGAAAATTCTAGCTTCTCCCCATTCTTTAAAATTACCACACCGTGTAATGCAAGGGGAAGCGTTGTCCATTGATATTTTTTAATGCCGCCATAGTAATGTGTTTTTAACATTGCCACATCAAATTTTTCATACAAAGGATTTTGTTTAACGTCAATCCTTGGGGAATCGATATGTGCAACTATAATATTCATGCCATTCTCAATCCCGGTCTTTCCGTCTTTGAATATTAGAATACTTTTCATATCATTTACTGCAAAAAAATCTTCACCATTGAATCCTTCTTTGAATAGCTTTTTATAGCCCATCTTATCCAATTCGCTCCATACAAAAGAAACAACTTCACGTTCTGTTTTACAGATACTAACAAACTGTTTATAGCCCTCCGCAAAATCCATAACCTCGCGTTTGTTTAACTTACTCCATGCATTTTTATTTTTATACTCAAAATTTACCATATTTTCACCTCCATAATCATTATAAAAGCATTTGCATAAAAATCAATTATATATAAAATAAAATAGGAAAATTGATATGCCCATAAAAGGAAGCTTAAAAGATTTTAAATTAGAGGAAGTAATCCAAATGATCACCGCAGGTAAAAAGAGTGGAAAGTTAGAAATTAATGCACATAGGCGGAGATATCGGATATATTTCAAAAACGGAGAACTTCTGCATGCTTCAGCTCCATTTTCCACTGGAGAAGATGCTATTAAAGATGTTTTTCTAGAAACATACGGCGTATTTGAGTTTATCCAAAATATTATTCTCCCACCTAAAACAATTAAGAAAAACAATATGGAAATTATCTTTCAGGGTATATCCGTAAGAGAAGAGTGTGGAGAAACAAAAAATATTTTTACGGAAAATGATAGACTCATCACATCTGATAACACAGTAGGTAATGTTTCTATATCAGAAGAAGAATGGAAAATATTAAAAAATATAGCAGAACAAAAAAGCATAAACGATATTTTGGAAGAAGAAGGATTATCATATTATAAAGCTTGTCAAACTTTAAAAAGCTTAGTAACAAAAGGCTTACTCAAAATAATGAAAACGGAGGCATAGTAATGGAAGATGAAAGACTGTCAAAAACACAAATAGTGTTTAATGCAGAGGAATCTGATTTAATTAATGAAATGTTTAGTGAATACCTTGCTGATTCTGAAGCAAAGGATATCATTTTATTAAATAAAAGCGGAGAACTCATTGCAAAAAGTGGAGATATTACTTCAGATGCAGCAGTGATGGTATCTGCACTTGCTGCAGGAGTATTTTCGGCAACAAACGAACTTGCACGTATATTAGGAGAAAAAGAATTTACTATTACTTTTCATCAGGGCAAGGAAACAAACATTCATATCTCTCTAATTACTCAAAATGTACTACTTTCAGTTATATTCGATAATCGTGCTCCAATTGGCGCAATTCGTTTCTGGGCAAAAAAGATTGGAAATAGCGTAAAAGAAATAGTTAAAAAAGCTGAAAAGAGAGGGGCACAACAAGAAAGACCAAAAAATATAGGTAAAGATATAGAAAATGAGATAGACAACCTATTCTGAGAACGTAAAGGAGAACTAATGAGCACATTCAATTTTGTACGAAAGGAAATTTCGTTTAAGATAGTGTATTACGGTCCTGCCTTAAGCGGTAAGACTACAAGCTTAAGGCATATCTATCATTCACTACCTGGAAAAGTAAAGGGACAATTTACAAGTATTGCGACAGAAACGGAAAGAACTTTATTTTTTGACTTCCTTCCCCTAGAACTTGGCTTTATAAAAGGTTTTAAAATAAGACTTAGCTTGTATACGGTACCCGGACAGTTTATATACAAGCTTACAAGAAAATCAGTTTTACGTTTAACTGATGGAATCATATTTGTTGCAGATTCTCAGAAAAGAAAAAAAGAAGAAGATATTTATAGTTATAATGATATGTTAGAAAATTTAACGGACTATGGTGAATCTCTAGAAAAAATTCCTCTTATATTTCAATATAATAAGCGTGATATGTATGATATCATGCCCACAGGAGAAATGCAGGAAACACTGAACACGGAGAATAAGTATCAATACTTTGAAACAATTGCGCTTCAGGGGGTAGGAGTATTAGACGCACTAAAGGCAATTACCAAACTTGTAATTTCTAAAATATAGAAAAATGAATTGGCCAACATTTATAGGGATTGCAGGTGGTACAGGCTCAGGTAAAACAACAGTCGCAGAACTTATCCAGAAAAAATTTGGAAAGGATAAAGCTTGCATCATCTCTATGGATTCCTACTATAAAGATTTTCCAAACCTTACCATTGAAAAAAGGAAAAGAATAAACTATGATCATCCATCCGCATTTGACATAAAATTTTTTAAGAAACAACTACTTGAGCTTAAAAACGGGAAATGTATAGGTATTCCGGAATATTCTTTTGCACAATACAGGAGAACAGAAAAATTTAAAAAAGTTTGTCCTACCCCAATTGCCATTGTAGAAGGAATCTTATTATTTTACTATGAAGATATAAGAAAGATCTTTGATATTAAACTTTTCATAGACGCAGAATCTGATGTCAGAATAATCAGAAGGATTAGACGTGATGTACTAAAACGCGGGAGAAGTTTAAAGTCAGTTACTCAACAATATTTAAAAACCGTACAACCCATGCATATACAGTTTGTTGAACCTACAAAACAATTCGCTGATATTATTATTCCGCGAGGCGGTAAAAACGAGATCGCAATGGATATTATTGTCGCAAAGATAAAATCATTATTAAACGAGTACAATAAAAGTTAAAGGTACTGTATCCATCCGTTTTTAAAACCATATATTTTTAGTAAATGGGATGCTTTTATTAGTTCTTCTCTTGTAATCTTTCTTGAAATTTTTTTAAATGCTTTTGCTTTGTATACTGGTACGTACTGACTCATAAGGCTAAAATATACATCATTGCCTATTTTATTTTTAGTAATCCTTAGTACGTTCTCAAGTTCGTGGAGACCATTCGGGAAAAGAAGGTGCCGAACGATAAGGCCGCTCTTTGCAATTCCGTTTTCATCAATTTTTAAATTTCCCACTTGTCTAAACATTTCTTGCAATGCCGCTGATGCTATATTAACATACGATGGTACATTAGAATATATATAGCCCCATAGATTTGTACCATAACGAAAATCCATAAGATAGATATCTATAAATCCTTCCAAAATTTGCAAGACTTTTACTGATTCATAGCCACTTGTATTATAAATAATAGGTATAATAAGTCCATTTCTTTTAGCAATATAAAGCGCAGCTATTACTTGAGGTAAAAAATGAGTTGCAGTAATTAAATTTATATTTACCGCTCCCCTGCTCTGTAAATCAAGCATTAGTTTGGAAATAGTCTTTACACTAACAAATTTTCCTGCTCCATTTTGGCTGAAATTATAATTTTGACAATAAACACATTTTAGATTACAAAAGCTAAAAAATATAGCTCCCGAGCCTTTTATCCCAACAAGAGGAGGTTCTTCTCCCTTATAAATTGTAGCAGAAGAAATTTTTACCTTTATTCCGGCATTACAAATGCCCTTTTCATTTAAAAGTCTACTTTTTCCACAATTTAAGGGGCAAAGATAACAAGGAGAGAGTAATTTATAAAGCATAGCAATTCTTTCCAAATCATTCATATCTCTTTTTTAAACCGGTTAATTGCATTTATGCTTTCCTCTATGAATGATTTTTTTCGGATAGTTTTATGGATTTTAAAAAAACGCTCGGGAATTATTCCAAAATTCGCACGCATAGGTTGAGGAGTATCCAGGGGGTTATTTGTGATGAATTGTATCAAACTTCCCAACATCGTATCTTCAGGTACAGTGGTCAGTTGTCTTCCTTTTATAAAGTTTAATGCATTGATTCCTGCAATAATACCTGTAGAAATAGCTTCCACATATCCTTCGACACCACTAATTTGCCCTGCAAAAAAAATCCGAGGGTCACTCTTTAACTGAAGAAACTCATTAATAAACGCAGATGATTTAATATATGCATTTTTGTGAATAGAACCATAGCGAATAAATTCAGCATCTTGCAATCCCGGAATAAGGCTAAAAACACGTTTTTGCTCACCGTACTTAAGAGCTGTTTGAAAACCAACAAGTTCAAAAAGCGTTCCCTCTAAATTTTCTCTCCTTAGCTGAACAACTGCATAATATTTTTTTTCAAACCCCTTAGGACGCAAGGGTCCAAATCGTAATGAATCTTTACCTCTTATTGCAATTTCTTCAACAGGAAGGCAGGCTTCAAAAAACTTCTTGTCGAAACTATGCGGCAAATGCTTCTCAGCACCGATTAAAGAATTATAAAACTTATCGTACTCCTCCTTAGTCATTGGGGCATTAAGATAATCCGGAGATTGTTCATAGCGACCACCAAAAAATAATTTGTTCATATCCAAAGATTCGAATGCTACAACCGGAGAGAGAGCATCATAAAAATACAAATCACTTATATCGAGGTTAACTTTTAGGTAGTCTAAAAAAGATTTTGATGTCAATGGCCCTGTTGCAATTATGTTGACACCTTCGGGAAGTTCCTTCACTTCTCCCCTTATTATTTTTATATACGGATTCGAGTTAATAAGTTTGGTAACTTTATTGGCAAAACATTTTCTGTCTACGGCAAGTGCCTTTCCAGCAGGCACTTTGCAATCTTCAGCAGTTTGAAGAAGGGAAGAGCCAAGCATTATAGCTTCTTGCTTTAAAAGACCTCTACCATTCTCGGGGTTTACAGAGCCAAAAGAATTGCTACATACAATCTCGGCAAATAGATCACTCCTGTGTGCTTCAGTCATTTTTATAGGACGCATCTCAAACAGATTTACTTCTATTCTATCTCTTGCAATATAAAGCGCGGCTTCGCTTCCTGCAAGTCCGCCGCCAATAACGTTTATTTTCATATAGCTTTTATATATCTTCCTCCATTTCTCTTAACTATTCCCTTTACTTCCATATAGGTTAACGTAGAAATAAGGCTTGCAACGTTAATCTCGCTTCTCTCTGAAATAGTTTCAACGGTTTCTGCACCATTCTCAATTATAGAAAGTATTTTAATCTCGTTATCGCTAAGTCCTTTTAACAGATTATCTTCCTTACGTCCTATAGAGAAAATATTTTTAAATTCTTTAACATAAGAAAGTAAGTCATCTACATCGGTTATTGGAATAGCTCCATCTTTTAAGAGTGCGTTTGTGCCTTCACTCATTCTACTCGTAATATTCCCGGGAACTGCAAAAACATCCTTTCCCTGTTCTGCAGCAATACGTGCAGTTATTAAAGAGCCACTTTTTTTTGCAGCTTCAACCACTACCGTAGCAGGGGAAATCCCACTTATTATTCGGTTTCTAAAAGGAAAATTATATTTTTCAGGACGTGTGCCAAAAGGAAATTCAGAAATTATAGCCCCGGAAAGTGTAATTTTCTCTGCAAGGGCTTTATTCGATGCTGGATAAATCCAATCGAGGCCACTTCCAATCACTGCAAAAGTATTTCCTTTTCCATCAAGTGAACCTATATGGGAAGCGCTATCTATACCTACGGCAAGACCACTTACTATCGTGATTCCGAAGGAGGATATTTTTTTTGCAAAATTATATGCTACGCTTCTTCCATACGATGTACATTTGCGCGAGCCAACAATACTCACAGAAAGATTATCTAAATTTGTAACGGAACCTTTTATGTATAGAACAAGCGGCGGATCCTGGATGGATTTTAAAGATTTAGGGTATTCACTTGATTCTAAGGTTACAATCTTAGCGCCAAGCTTATCTGCTTTCTTAATTTCCTCAATTGCAAAATCTAACTCGGATTTACTTAGGAAATTTTCTATATCATTACCTTCTAAAAAAGCATTATAAATCTCTTTAAATCTTTTTCTTTCATTAAATCTTATTAAATTTAGTGCTACAAGACTAACATTTTTCATAATAGCAATAATACATTATTTTCATATTTTTACAAATATGCTATAATAAACATGGCCTTCAGGGCAAGGTGAGTTAGACAAATGTCTGACAATTCCTGATCGGCGGTAAAGAGTGAATAACTATAAGCCCGCAAACCTTAGAATAAGGTTGATCCGGTGAAATTCCGGAGCCGACAGTATAGTCTGGATAAAAGGAGGTGAAGATTGACCCTGGACAATCACGTTAAGTGAAAAAAAACAAATTAAGAGTAATTATTATTGCAGGTATTCTTGCAGCATTAAGTTTTGTGCTTATGAGATTCACAGAGTTTCCGTTAATCCCATCGGCAAGTTTCTTAAAAACGGATCTTGGGGATATTCCCCTTTTGCTTGGAGCAATCTATCTCGGACCGTGGGCAGGGATTGCAATAGCATTTACAAAAGACTTCCTTTACATTCTCAGTGGTGGTGGTGGAGGAGGATTGCTTGGTGCATCCATAAATTTTGTTGCGTTGGGAATTTTTACATTTATTACGGGAATAGTAACATATAAAAAAAAGAATATTACTACAGTGATTTTAGGACTTATACTTGGTGCCCTTTCTATGGCTACCGTAATGATCCCCGTAAATATGTGGGCAGTTCCCACATTCTGGATGCCGCAAATTACACACAAAGCTCTTATGAATTATTTGTTTAAGCTGAATTTGCCTTTTAATCTAATAAAAGGTGTTTTAGATGTGACTCTTACTCTTATTATATTCATAGCACTTAAGAGAAGAAAAAAGGAATTATAAATGTAAAAAAGGGCAAATTTGTCTGTGCCCTTTTTTACATAAAATTTTCAAAGAACTTAATTATTTAAATTAAGCGCCTCTTTAGCTTTATTTATAAGGCTCTCAAATGTATCTGTATCATTTACCGCAAGATCTGCTAGTACTTTCCTATCAATATCCACATTTGCTTTCTTAAGTCCGTTAATAAACCTACTATAACTCATTCCATACTGCCTTGAAAGTGCATTAATGCGCACAATCCAAAGATTACGGAACTCTCTTTTCCTTTCACGTCTATGCACATAGGAATTTTTCAGGGCATGCATAACAGCTTCATTTGCAACCTTATACCTTTTAGATGCCGCACCACGGTAGCCTTTTGCCAATTTTAGAAGTTTCTTATGTTTTCTTCTATTAACAACTCCTGCTTTTACTCTCATTTATAACCACTCTCCTTTCACTTCAAATAAGGAAGTAAAGCTTTGATATTCTTTATATCTTCATTTTGGACTGCTCTTTTTTTCAATTGACTTTTCTTTCTTTTCATTCCTTTCTTTTCGAGATGATGACTGTGACCTGCACCATAGGCAACAATTTTACCGCTACCTGTAATTTTAAATCTCTTTGCTGCTGACTTCATCGTTTTCATTTTTTTTGGCATCTTTATCTCTCCTTTCCTTTAATTTCTTCAAAGTTTCCTTAGTTGGTTCCAAATAAAATATTAAATTTCTACCAGCTAGCTTTGGCTCAGACACAAGTTTACCTGCTTCGGAAAGAGCTTCTACAATTCTTTTTGTAAGTTCAAATCCTTTCTCGGTATGCGCCATTTCCCGGCCCCTAAACCATATTTCAAGCTTTACTCTATTCCCGGCCTCCAAAAATTTGCGTACTTTCTTGTTTTTAGTATCCAAATCGTTTTTATCTATCTTTAATCTATATCGCATCTGCTTCATTTCTACTTTTAACTGCTTTTTTCTTGCTTCTTTTTCTTTTTTTGTTCTTTCATACAAAAATTTCCCAAGGTCTACAAGCTTGCAAACGGGAGGATTTGCATTAGGTGAGATAGCAACAATATCATATCCTCTGTCCCTTGCAAAATTAAAAGCATCCCTTGACCTCATGACACCCATTTGTTTCCCGTCTTCATCAATTACGCGTACTTCTCTCCATCTGATTCTCTCATTTGCAATTACATCTTTTTCTTTAATATTTTCACCTCCATAAATAAATATAGATGGCACGAGGCCACCTCTATAATTAATAATATATTTTCTTATAGTATAAAACCTTTTCGCAGGCCTCGACGCCGCTTAAGGTAGGGTAAAACCCTTTTCTATTCCTATAAAGCATTATATTAATTTTTAATATTTAATCAATAGCTTTTTCTTTAATTTCTTCCAGTATTTTTTTAAGGAACTCTTCAACCTTTATGGGCCCAAGATTTCCCTTCTTACGTTTCCTGACAGAAACAGTGTTATTCTCAATCTCTTTAGTACCAACCACAAGAATATAGGGAACTTTTTCTTTTTCCGCATCTCTTACTTTAGAATTCATTTTCTCACTTCTATTATCAAGCTCAACTCTTATACCATTTTCAAAAAGCAAATCATATACCTTTTTAGCATAATCAAAATGTGCATCTGCAATGGGAACGATTTTTACCTGTACAGGTGCAAGCCA
>CAYYKP010000022.1:0-1473 GCA_964468055.1 uncultured Caldisericales bacterium | reverse complement strand
CCGGGATCGACCTTATAGGGTAAACCAAGTTTCTCAACAGCTACTTTTAAGGAATTGGTAGCAAGATCCCAATTCTCCGGACTTCCAACGTATTTTTCAGGCCGAGTAGAAAGATAAATATTATATTTTTTAAAACCGAAAGTTTCAATCATGTATTTCGTAAAATCCAAAACTCCTATAATTTCACCCTCTAACTGTTCAGGGGTTACAAACAGATGTGCATCATCCTGGGTAAACCCTCTTACACGGAGAAGGCCGTGTAATACACCAGATTTTTCATATCTGTAAACCGTGCCGAGCTCTGCATATCTTATTGGCAAATCTCTATAACTTCGGGTTTTAGATTTATATACCATCATATGAAATGGACAATTCATTGGTTTTATCATATACTCCCCTTTATCAACCTTTATAGGAGAAAACATATTCTCCCTATAAAAATCCCAATGTCCTGATGTTTTCCAGAGATCTACTCTGGCGACATGTGGAGTATAAAGGAATTGATAGCCACGTTTAATATGTTCATCCTTCCAAAAATCTTCTATTACTTTTCTCACCATTGCACCTTTTGGATGCCATAAAATAAGGCCAGGACCAATATTCTCATTTATACTGAACAAATCTAATTCTTTGCCAAGTTTTCTATGATCTCTTTTTTTTGCCTCTTCTAGAAATTTAAGATATTCCTTTAGCCGGTCTTTCGTTGCAAAAGCAGTTCCATAAATTCTTTGAAGCATTTTATTTTTCTCATCACCTCTCCAATATGCACCTGCAACAGAAAGAAGTTTAAAATTTTTCAAATAGCCAGTAGATGAAATATGCGGACCCCTGCATAAATCAGTAAAATCACCCTGTGAGTACATACTTACTGTATCATCTGGAATTTCACTAAGAATTTCTAACTTATACTTTTCTCCTTTTTTTTCAAAATACTTCATGGCTTCGCCTTTAGAAACAGTTTTGCGTATAAAGGGCTCATTTTCTTTCACAATACTTTTCATTTCGTTTGCAATCTTTTCCAGATCTTCAGGAGTAAAAGTATGCTTTAAGTCAAAGTCATAATAGAAACCCTTCTCAATTGAAGGTCCTATTGCAAATTTCACACCAGGAAAAAGATGCATTATTGCTTGTGCCATAATATGTGCAGCGCTATGCCGCAAAATTTCTTCACCCTCCGGAGTGTCAACAGTAACAGGGACTAAGTTACAGTCATTAAATATTGTTTCAGATAGATCTACCAATCTATCGTCGCATTTAGCTGCAATAACTTCTCTCTTTAAGATACCTAACTCATTAAATATTTCCTTTACGGAGGTATTTTTTTTAAAAGGTTTTTCAATTTCATTTACTTTAATTTTTATGTTTTCAGACATTTTTCCTCCCTATAAATAACACTATGGTGGGCGATAGTGGAATCGGACCACTGACCTCTTCGGTGTCAACGAAGCGTTCTACCTCTGAACTAACCGCCCA
>CAYYKP010000021.1:0-18611 GCA_964468055.1 uncultured Caldisericales bacterium | reverse complement strand
AACAAATCCTAACGAGAGAAGCACCAAAAGCATTTCCGTATCCAGCACTTGAAAAGGCCATTAAGAGATATAGCCTTAAACTTCTCTACTTATCTTTTAGCTACCATAACCTAAGAGTAAATAAGCAAAGAGAAAGATGATAAGAAATAGATACGGAGAGAAAGGAAAACATTCCTCAAAACATAACAAATTAGGATACGTTGAAATAGGTACCATTGTAAATTTATATTATTTTGAATATCAAATGTATCTAACTTATACACTTATTTGCAACTTTAAACTTTTGTGCTATATTGTGACTGACCAGTCAGTCGATAGGAGGCAGTAATGAAAAAAGAAAAAATTATGCAGTTTGCACAGGAACTATTTTTGAAGAAAGGCTTTAGCAACGTCCCTATAGAGGAAATTACAAAAGCAGCGGGAATATCCAAGGGAAGCTTCTATACGTATTTTAAATCAAAAGATGCTTTACTTGAAGAGATTGCTTATAATTCTATAAAATCTATTAAAAGCGAGCTTTTAGGAACTTCTAAGGAAGTGAAAAACCCGGTAAGTGCACTGGATAATTTTTTAAAAACTAATATAAAAGTTTTAGAAATATACATCTCAGGCATTCTTATAACGATGCGTGAAGTAAGCTTTGTTGAAATAAAAAACAGTGAGCTCAGCACGATGATAAATGACAAAATTAGGGAAACTCTGAGGGATTTCATTCTTTCGTTAAAGGGAAACTGCAGCGAGGAAGATGTTACTTTGCTGTGGGGAGTTATGCTCTCCGTATGGATCCGGGTAGGGATTGAGCATAAAAATATTAATACAAATAAACTTGCACTAAAATTGTGGAAAGGATTGGGAGGTGACTAAATGTTGAATGCCGTAATAGGAGCAACGGGGCATATTGGAAATGTGCTCATTAGAGAACTTTTAAGTGACGGAGAAAAAGTACGGGCTGTTGTTCTTCCCGGAGACAATTTAAAACCGATAGAAGGGCTTGATGTAGAGATCACAGAGGGGGATATAACAAATCCTGATTCTATAAAACAGGCACTGAAAGATGCAGATATCGTTTACCATATGGCAGGAGCGGTTGTTATTACCTCACACAGTACGGATTTATTGGAAAGAGTAAATGTAGAAGGTACCAAAAACGTAATCAATGCATGTTTTGCGAATAACATAAAGAGACTTGTCTATACAAGCTCCGTACATGCCTTGCATGAACCCCCAAAGGGTACCATAATTGACGAAAGGCAATTATTTGACCCAGAGCAAGTATTCGGTAATTATTCAAAGACAAAGGCAAGAGCAAGCATTGAAGTTTTGAATGCCGTAAAAAAGGGGCTTGATGCCGTGCTGATTTGTCCTACCGGAATTGTAGGACCTTACGACTTCTCCACTTCTCAGATGGGACAATTTATAATAGATTTTGTCCAGGGCAGACTAAAAACATATATTGACGGTGCTTATGATTTTGCAGACGTGCGAGATGTTGCAAGGGGACATATTTCCGCGGCAAAAAATGGGGTGTCCGGAGAATATTATATACTTTCCGGAGAAAAAGCAACAGTGCCTCAGCTGGTACGATACCTTAAAGAAATTACCGGTGTAACAGGGCCAAGGTTCAAAATGCCTTATTTTATTGCAGCCGCAACTGCACCCCTTACTCCGATATACTATTTTTTCTCGCATACAAAACCTCTCTTTACAACATATTCAATCAGAGTACTCAGGTCAAACTCAGGAATAAGCAGCAGGAAAGCTCATAACATCCTGAATTATAAAAGCAGAGATATTAAAGAAAGCTTGAAAGATGCGTACCAATGGCTCAAAGAAAAAGGTTATTTATAAAGAATTGTCAGAATTAAAAATAAAAAACGAAATAGAGAGGCAATCCATTTTTAAAGGAGAGATCCTTTGCAAAGACAGATTAAGATAGCATCCTCGTGCACTGTCATTCTTGAAGAGCGTTTTTTGCGACGAAGAATCTCGTAGTTGTATTTTTTTATAGTTACAAAAAAAACTTACATTAGTGCCAGGCACGAATAGAAGTTCCTTAAACTTTGTTTTTCATAATCATAAAAAAAAGCAAGACTCTTCGCAAGTACAGCTCAGAGTGACAACCCTCTCACGCAGTTATTCTTAAGAGGTGCCTTTTGCGACGAAGAATCTCGTAGTTGTCTGTCATTCCAAACGCAAATGAAAGTCTAATAGTTATATTCTCATTCCAGAAAGTAAAATTATCCGTAAAAATATATCAAGAAAAAGAAAAGTCGTTAAAGTACAATACGGTAATTTTCGCAAGAATGGCTTACATTGGTGCCTGGCACCAATTGTAATAAAATTGCCACAGTTGTGCGTTGCTTGTTTTATTTAATCATCAAAATGAAGGGGAAATAGCCTTTGACCTATAATAGCTGACAACTACCTTTCCGTAATACTTTTCTTTAAATTTTTCAAGAGAATGCAGCCCGCCTACTTCATCCGGTAAAACCTCCTCGTCCACATGTTCCGCTACGATAAAAGTATTGCCGTAAATAAAAGGACTGTCAGCAAGAAGCTGCACCGTTTTTCCCGCAAGCCTTAAAGGAAAAGGAGGATCTAAAAAGATAAAATCAAAGGGTGAGTTCATTCGTTCGAAAAGTTTTTGAGGGCTTTTTAGCAGCAGTAAAACATCTTTTTTTACGATTAAAGTTTCATTTTTTATACCAAAATCCGATACATTCTTCCTCAATACACGTAGAGAATAAGGACTCTTTTCAACAAACACGACAGACCTTGCCCCCTCGCTAATTGCCTCCATTCCCATAGCGCCGGAACCTGCATACAGATCCAGAAACAATGCTCCTTCAATGTAATTTCTTATAGTGTCAAAAATTGCTTCACGCACCTTGTCACTTGTGGGACGCAGTCCGATTCCCTCAGAAGGCGGACTGATTTCTTTACCTCTGAATCTACCAGTAATTATTCTCATTTATGCCACCTCTATCATTGAAACCTTTTCTCCGAATTTCTTTTCCAAAATTTTCATAAACTCATCCTGCCTTTCTTTATTCCAGGACAAATTACCGTTTATAAAATTTGTTGCTTCTTCTCGTGCAATTTCCAGAATTTTTAAGTCTCTCTCCCTAAACAAAGATGTAATTTTAAATTCCGGCAAACCGTGCTGTTTTAATCCGAACAGTTCACCGGGACCACGCATTTTCAAATCAGCCTCGGATACTTCAAAACCATTATTTGTCCGCTCAAGTACACGCAGACGATTCAGTGCCTCCTCTTTTGTACTTTTCGTAAGAAGGAAACAATAAGATTGCAAATCGCCTCTGCCAACACGGCCCCTTAACTGATGAAGAGTTGCAAGTCCAAAGTGGTCTGCGTCCTCAACAATCATTACAGTTGCATCCGAAACATCCACCCCTACTTCTATTACTGTGGTGGATACGACAACATCAAGCTGTCCATTTTTAAAATTATCCATAACGCGTTTTTTTTCATCGGAACTTAAACTGCCATAAAGAATGCCAACCCTAAAATTTTTCAGATATGTACTTTTTAGTTCCTTTAGCTTCTCTTGAACTGACTGCAGTTCTGTTTTTTCACTTTCTTCAACAAGAGGGCATACAACATACCCCCTATGTCCTTTCTTAACCTCCGACACCAGCATTACATAGGGAGCATTAAAATTATTTGCATATACTTTCGTTGCAACGGGTTTTCTCCCTTTCGGCATTTCCCTTATCTGAGAAATATCAAGGTCTCCATATAAAGTCAATGCAAGCGTGCGCGGAATTGGTGTTGCACTCATAACAAGTGTGTGCGGCAACAAAACTGCTTTCTTTCTTAGAACTCCTCTCTGCATTACCCCAAAACGGTGCTGTTCATCCACAACATTCAACGCAAGATTTTTAAACTCTACATCTTCCTGTATGATTGCATGAGTACCTATCAAAATATCTATTTCACCATTTGCTACTTTATCCAAAATTTCTTTCCGCTCTTTCTTTTTAGTTCCGGATGTGAGCAGTGCAATTTTAATGCCTATTTTCCCAAGAATCTGCTCTGCCACTTTAAACGTCTGGTGTGCAAGAATTCCGGTCGGAGACATCATTGCGCCCTGAAATCCATTCTTTACCGTAAGATACAATGCAAAAAGTGAAACAATTGTTTTACCCGAGCCTACATCTCCATGAAGCAAGCGGTTCATCGGTTTTCCTGACAAAAAATCTTTCATAATTTCATGCATTGCATTCTCCTGCCCTTTTGTCGGTGTAAAAGGCAACAGCTTTTCAAATTCATCCGTATCTTTCTTTGAAGCACTAAATTTTATACCTCTTTTGCTTTTTATCTCCTTCTTTCGCATTCCAAGAATAATCTGTAGCATAAAAAGTTCGTCAAAGATCAACCTATCTTTTGATTTTTCAAGAGCCGGAAAACTATCCGGGAAGTGAATATTCTTTAATGCATCGGAAATGCTTGTAAAGTGATATTTTTTAATAATTTCCTCCGGGATAAAATCAAGCAGACTTGAAGCGTATATATCAATTATGTTTTTAATTTTTGTGCGCAACGATTTTTGTGATATACCTTGCGTGAGCGAATAAATAGGAATAATTCGCATAGTATGAATAAGCTCTTTTCCCTCCTGTACAATTTCATACTCAGGGGAAGGCATTTCCCACCTACCGTATGAATATTGCACTCTCCCGGAGAAAACTACCATTTGCCCATTTCTAAAAGTATCCTTCAGATAAGGCTGGTTAAACCAAACTGCTTTAAGATATCCGGTACCGTCCGTAACAGTAACGATCATGAGTTTTACTCGTGCCCGTTTCTCTTCAACACGAATAATTTTACCTTTTACCGTTACCTGCTCATTTGCACTAAGTTCTGCAATCCTTTCCGCATTGCTTAAATCAAGATAGTTTCTTGGAAAATAATAAAGCAAATCGTATGCTTCGACAATTCCTAATTTTTTTAATATTTGTGCATTCTTAGGCCCTATTCCTTTTACGTACTGCACAGGCATAAAAGTATTTGAAATAGAAATAAATTTTTCATATTCGGTTTTTCTAGCCGGCTTTTTTAAAACAATATTTAGTGCTTTTTCCACAATTTCTTTGCGTTTGTGTAACGGGGATGATTTATAACTTGAAAAAAGGTGCCTTATCTCCTTTTTATCCGTATCTTTTAAAGGCACCTTATCGATATTATTTAATATAAACTTATCCAGCCCGCCTACTACTGCTCTGTTATCAAAACCTTTCTTAATTTCCAGTTGAAGCACATTTTTCAGCAGCGAGGCAGTATCCATCTATACATGAATCTCTTTCAAAAAACTTGCACCGTTAAGATGAGGTAGTCCAAATATTTCAGAAATAGTATCTGCCATATCCGAGAATGAATTTCTAAGGCCCAGATTATAATTCGCCTTAAAGTGCTTTCCATATGCAATGATTGGAACGAACTCTCTCGTATGATCGGTATGTCCTTTGAATGTAGGATCACACCCATGATCCGCAGTGATAAATAAAACATCTGTTTCTTTCATATTGTCTAATATATCAGGCAAAGCTTCATCAAAATCTTTTAATCCGTTTCCGTATGCAACAAAATTTCTTCTGTGTCCCCAATGCGAATCAAACTCCACAAGATTTGTGAATAACAGCCCTTCAAAATCTTCTTTGATTAAGTCTATTGTTTTAATAATACCATCTATATTGCTGTCGGTGTGGATGCTTTTTGTAAGCCCTACTCCCGCAAACAAATCATGAATTTTACCTACACCAACAACTTCTCTACCGCTTTCTTTTATTGTATCAAGAATCGTTGTGCCGATAGGTTTTAACGCAAAATCCCTACGTTCGGAAGTTCTTACAAGACCCTCCTTCAAGTTTCCGATAAAAGGACGTGCAATAACTCTTGCAACAGCATGTTCTCCGACACATATCTGATTTCGTGCAATTTCACACATTTTATAAAGCTCATCCAAAGAAATTACATCTTCATGTGCCGCGATCTGAAGAACCGAATCAGCAGAAGTATACACAATTGGATTACCTGTTTTCATATGTTCATTATAAAGCTCTTTTATAATTTCCGTTCCGGAGGCAGGCTTGTTTCCCAATGCTTTTTTGCCGGTAAGTGTTTCAAATTTGTCAATTACATCTTTTGGAAATCCATTCGGGTACGTAGGAAAAGCCTTATTAACAATTACGCCTGACATCTCCCAATGTCCACTAATAGAGTCCTTTCCTTTTGACTGCTCTTTCATTCTTCCGTAGGAAGCAACATAATCACCTTTTTCTCCTACAAGTAAACCTTTCATCCCGAGTTTTTCCATATTGAAAAGATGAATACTCGGATTATACTGCAATACATGTAAAAGCGTATTTGCACCCCAATCTCCGTATTCTTTCGCATCTTCGGCTTCACCTGCACCAACGCTGTCAAGCACTATAACAATTGCTCTTTTTATATCCATTTTCATTTACCTCCTATTGTTAGAATTATAATACCAAATCAGAGAAATAAAAACCTTTCTAAAATAAGAGGGCGCCCACAAAGTCAGGCACTCTCTATCGTAATATTTCATTTGAAACTAATAATTTTGTATATTTTTACTATTTTCCCATTGGCATCTTTATGCCGTTTTTCTTTGCAAAGTCTTGCGCAATTTCATATCCAGCATCTGCATGCCTTACCACCCCAAGCCCGGGATCCGCAGTAAGCACACGTTCAAGTCTTTTCGCCGCATCGTCGGTTCCATCTGCCACAATTACCATACCTGCATGTAAGGAGTAACCAATTCCTACACCGCCGCCATGATGAAACGACACCCACGTTGCTCCGTTTGCAACGTTTAACATTGCATTCAGTACCGGCCAGTCACCTATTGCATCGGAACCGTCTTTCATTCTTTCTGTTTCCCTGTTGGGGGATGCAACTGAGCCCGTATCGTGGTGGTCGCGCCCTATAACAATTGGCGCCTTGATTTTGCCTTTCTTGACAAGGTCATTTATAATAAGTCCGAATTTTGCACGCTCTCCGTACCCGAGCCAACAAATTCGTGCGGGAAGGCCTTGAAATTTTACCTTGTCATGTGCAAGGTTTATCCAATTCACAAGATGTTTATCATATGCAAATTCTTTTTTTACTACTTCGTCGGTTATGTAAATATCGTTTGGGTCCCCTGAGAGTGCAACCCACCTAAACGGACCTTTGCCTTCGGAGAATAAATCCCTGATATATTCGGGTACATATCCCGGCACTTCAAACGCATCTTTATATCCTGCTTCAGTTGCTTGCCCCCTGATGTTATTTCCGTAAACAAAGGTCACAACACCTTTTCTCTTATATTGCACCATAGAATCCATATGTTTTACTATTGATTCAAGAGAATGTTTCTTGTACTCTTTAGGGCTTTTCTCTTTCATCTTTCTCGCATCTTCAAGACTCATCCCGTTTGGAATGTATGCCATAGGGTCATGTGCCGGCGTTTGATCCGATACAATATCAGGCATTATACCTCGTTTCAAAAGCTCAGGATATATATCAGCCGCATTACCCAGCAACCCGACAGATAAAGCCTCTTTCTTTTTCTTAGCTTCCTCTATCATCCGAAGAGCTTCGTCGAGGTTATCAGTCCATGTGTCAAGGTATTTTGTTTTAATTCTTCTCTTTATCCTTTCCGGATCTACTTCAACAACCAATGCAACCCCGTGTAGCATTGTAGCCGCAAGGGGCTGAGCACCGCCCATCTCCCCAAGTCCCGCAGTAAGAACAAATCTACCCCTAAGATCTTCGCTGCCAAACGCTTTTTTCGCTGCAGCTGCGTATGTTTCGTAATCTCCTTGAAGAATTCCTTGTGTACCTATATAAATCCAGCTACCTGCAGTCATTTGTCCGTACATCGTAAGCCCCATTGCTTCCAGTTTATGGAAATAATCCCAATTAGCCCAGTGAGGAACAATTACAGAATTTGAAATAAGGACACGTGGCGCATCCTCATGGGTTTTAAAAACAGCAACCGGTTTCCCTGATTGAACAACAAGAGTCTCATCATTTTCCAGTTCCTTCAGAGATTTTATAATTGCATCAAAAGATTCCCAATTTCTTGCGGCTTTTCCCGAACCACCATAAACGATAAGATGCTCAGGGTCTCCAGCAACCTCAGGATCAAGATTGTTCATAATCATTCTCATTGCCGCTTCCTGTCCCCACCCCTTGCAGTGGAGTTCAGTACCTCTTGGCGCTCTGATTACTCTACCCATAACTTAACCTCCTTATATATAATATGTTAACGTGAATTTACCGTAATATGAAATTCCTTTGAGGAAGTTTCAGCTTTCTCCCATGATCTTTTGTACTGTAAAATAAGATTGCCTTTTCCTTTTGATATTACTGTAAAATTAAAAACTTTTATTCCGCCACTGCCAACAACCTTTTTATCGGCATTTTTCTGAGAATAGGTTGTTCCTTCTGCTTTTAAATTATCGGGAAGATTTGCAATTTCCCAATCATAACCCGTAGTGGGGTTTGATTCAAGATCAATAACAATTTTTTGCCCTACCTTCAGATTCAAAACTTTGCCGCTGTCATCTTGAGATAAAGTAAGCGGCTTTGCCGCACAACCGGAAACAACAAGCAAAGTTGCAATAAAAAGTGCCAAAAAAGATTTTGCTACATTTTTTTTCATCTTCAACCTCCATAATGTGTTTAATAGATTATAGCATACAAATCTATTTCCATGAAAAGGAGATTTTACGGATTCTTAATTTTCGCTTCGTCGCTGTATCCCTGGGATTCCCAGAATCCTTTATAATCGTAATTCACAACCTTTATGTGGTCTACCCACTTAACCCATTTGTATCCGTAGTACCCCGGATAAACAAGCCTCAGCGGGAAACCGTGTTTTTCAGGCAGAAGTTCACCGTTCATATGCGTTGCCAATATTACTTTGTCAGAGTAAGCTTCTTCAATGGGTATTGATGAAGAATAACCATCTGCAGCATAGAATACTACCTCGGTTGCACCGTTTTTAACATCCACACTATCAAGCAATGTTTTCACCGGTATTCCACTCCACACTGCCTTTGCACTTACAAGTGCAATGCATGTAAGTGTTTCGGTTTCGCTTTTATGTTCAATACTCTTTAAGTCATTATAAGTAAAATTTTCAGGATTATTCACAAGGCCGTTTATTGTAAGTCTATATTTTTCGATATCAATTTTTGGAACCCCTTTAATGCTTAGCGCAAAAAAATCTCCATTTTTTGTTATATCTTTGGCATTATTCAACGAAATTTCCAGCTGTTTCTCAAATAAGCTTTTAGCGGCATTAAGTTTGTAATCAGGCCTTGTTGCCTTAACAATCAAGGTAAATGATATTACCACTAAGACAGTAAATATAATCATATTATAAAAAATTTCCTATCCATTTCATCTCCTGTATATTATTTATAATTATTATAATATAAGGCATAATATTTGCAAACTTTAGGTATCTTAGACAAAAGAGAAGGCCTGCGAAAAAGGAGGAGCTAAAACGCAGGCCAATTGATCTGATTAACTTGTGAAGGCTATTTTTTACCTTCATCAATTTTATTATAATCTGAATTGTGAAAAAAATATGAAGTTTAATTATTGTAATTTGTTGATACCTCACTTAATATTTAAATTGGCCTAAGATACAAACACTTTCAAAACCTAACCTTTAAGGTTCTTTTATTAATCCCGGATAAGGTAAATAAAATATCATAGTTGTTGTTTGCAGTTTTTTAGAGAAGAATTTTTGTGAAAGAGCGAAAGAGTCACGACAATCCGTCTTTTAAAAACGAAATTCCTCGCAAAAACAGCTCAGAAGGACAGAGGAGGCGCAAAATCTTTTGCATTCCATATATTAAATACAAACTGGGCAGCAAGAAATTTCCGTGGATTTACGATAATATTTGAAAAAAGGTTTTCAAATATGAGAAATACCGTGTAAATACGTATTAGAAAAAGGTTTTGTTGCCATACGATTTTTATAAAAAACTATTTTTGCTTTGACAGTATATATTTTATAATATCTCCTCCAAAGTCAATTATTTTCTTGCTTACAAGATTTATCAGATAGAAATTCTGATGTGTAATGAGTCCGGATTTTGTATCTCTATTATATATTGACGAATTTTCTACAAGAACTTTCATTTGTATTTTGATAAAAGCAAAACTTAGGTATAATATGAAAAAAGAAGGGAGGGATATATATGGAGGAAATTAGTAATTTTGACCCGAAAGATGTTGAAGAAAATAAAGTCCTTGCAGCTATAAGCTATCTGGGGATTCTTGTACTGATACCACTTTTAATGAAAAAAGATAGTAAATTTATTAAAGAACATGCAAAACAAGGACTGGTTCTTTTCATTGCAGAAATTGTACTCTGGATTGTTGACCTAATATTTGCATCAATTCCGGTTCTTGGGCTTATAGTATCCGTATTAATATGGCTTACTCTTATAGGTATTGGAATTGTTTCATTAATCGGGCTTGTCTACGCACTTCAGGGAAAATTCTGGAAAATTCCGCTTGTTTACGATTGGGCAAAGAATTTTAAACTTTAAAAATGAAGGCCTCGTTAGCGAGGCCTTTTAAAATTAACAGGTCGTAGTACAATAATCATATGAAAAATCAAAAACAGGCCTATCTATATACGGGAATAGTAATTTTCCTCTGGTCAACCGTTGCATCTGCCTTTAAAATTGCTTTAAGGTATATTTCAGTTATTCAACTTCTGCTTATTGCATCTTTTACATCATTCTGCATTCTATTTATCATCGTGCTTTCAGAGGGAAAATTAAAAAAGTTATTCGTATCGTCTATGTTTCTTCATTCATTTTTCAGCTCTCTTTTAAACCCATTCCTCTATTACATCGTATTATTCAGCGCATACAACCTGTTACCCGCACAGATAGCACAGCCGTTGAATTACACATGGCCAATTATGCTAACGATCCTTTCCGCAATTATTCTGAAACAAAAAGTTTCTGCTACTGACTACATAGCAATATTTATTAGTTTCACGGGAGTAACCCTCATAGCAAGTGAGGGACAATTTGCAAAATTCCATTTTAATAGCATGTCGGGAATATTACTTGCCTTATCAAGTGCAGTTATCTGGGCAATTTTCTGGATAATAAATTTAAAAGACAAACGAGACGAGGCAGTAAAACTCTGTCTGAATTTTTTAATAGGGACAATTTTAATTTTTATATTGGCGCTTTTCAAAAATGAGATAAAAACTATAAACATAAAAGGCGTTGTCCCTGCAATATATGCAGGCCTCTTTGAGATGGGAATAACATATCTGTTATTCCTAAAAGCCTTGCGACTTTCAAAAACAACGGTAAAGATTAGCAACCTTATTTATCTGTCTCCGTTTCTATCGCTGTTTTTCATTCATATATTTGTAGGAGAGCGTATATTAATATCAACTACTATAGGACTTTCGCTTATTATTTTGGGTATTATAATCGGAAATACACGTAGAAAAATATCTACTTGATTTATTTCTAATTATCCGTAAAATCGGAGGTGTTATGAGAAAAATATTTGGAACTGATGGCGCCAGAGGCGTCGCAAACAAAGAACTCACTGTAGAGATAGCAGTAAATATAGGACGTGCGGTAGGCACAATTTTTAAAGGAGAAAAACCTTTCCTTATAGGAGAAGATTCTCGTATATCTTCTCCTATGCTGAGGGACGCTGTTTCCTCCGGTATTTCAAGTGCGGGAATGGATATTGTGAAAGGAGGTATTTTACCCACCCCTGCCGTATCTCTTATTACTCTTATGAAAGGATTTTCTGCCGGGGTGATGATTTCGGCATCCCACAATCCTATTGAAGACAATGGAATAAAGACATTTGATAATTTTGGATTTAAACTTAGCGATGAAACAGAAATGCAAATTGAACGATTTATTGGAAATCCAACCAAAGAATTACCGGGAGGTTCGAGTGTCGGAAATATTGCGTCCGATAACTCTCTACGTGATTTTTATATTAATCATTTGCTTGAGAGATTTCCTTTAAATTTAAGTAAATTAAAAATCGCAGTAGATACTGCATTTGGCGCAACATATTACACTACTCCGGAAACTCTCGGAAGGCTTAATGCAAAACAATTTCTTTACGGCAATAAGCCTGACGGAAGAAGAATAAATGTAAATTGTGGCTCAACTCACATCAGCACAATTAGAAAATTAACGCTGGAAAACGGCGCAGACATAGGAATTGCACACGACGGAGACGGAGACAGGGTACTCTTTATTGACGAAAATGGCAGCTTTGTCGACGGCGATGAAATAATGCTGATTATCGCAAGATATCTAAAGGAAAAAGGCAAACTTAAAAATGACGTTGTTGTTGGTACTGTTATGAGTAATATGGGTGTAGAAAAAGCATTTCTAAAAAACGGAATAAAATTTCTCAGGGCGCCCGTAGGGGATAGATACGTTTTAAAAAAGATGCAAGAAAACGGTGCGGTAATAGGAGGAGAGCAATCCGGACACATAATATTACTTGAGGAAAGTAAAACCGGTGACGGATTAATCACCGCCCTATCACTGCTTAAAGTAATGAGTGAAACAGGTATCCCTTTAAGTAAACTTCACAGGGGAATAAAGCATTATCCGCAAATTTTAGAAAACATGCAGATAAAAGATAAGGCAATTATAAACAGGAAAAGCATAAAAGATTTTATTGAAAAAGAGAAAAAATACTTGGGTGATAGGGGCAGAATTCTCGTACGCGCTTCAGGTACCGAGCCTCTCATACGTATTATGGTTGAAGGAATAGATATAGACGAGGTAAAAACCACAGTACAAAAAATAAAGGAAAAAATACAGGAGGAAATATAAAATGTGCGGAATTGTTGGATATATCGGCGATAAAGAAGCGCTTCCCATACTCATAGAAGGGCTTAAACACCTTGAATATAGAGGCTATGACTCGGCAGGGATTGCAATTTTAGGCAATAAATTAGATGTAGTAAAAACACAGGGACGCATAAAAAATCTTGAAACAAAACTCAAAGGCTCAAAGCTCAAAGGCTCGCTTGGTATAGGACACACACGCTGGGCAACGCACGGGGAACCAAATGACAAAAACGCACATCCTCATTACAGCGAAAGTAAAAACATTGCCATAGTACACAATGGTATCATAGAAAACTACCTTGAATTAAAAAAAATGCTGATAAATGAAGGGCATACCTTCCGTTCTGACACCGACACCGAAGTAATTGCATATTTAATTGAAGATTTTTATAAAGGTAATCTGCTTGAAGCCGTACACAAAGCAGTAAATATGCTTCAGGGTTCTTTTGCTCTTGGTGTTATGTGTAAAAGCGAAACGGACCGTTTTATCACCGTACGAAAGGACAGTCCACTTGTTATAGGAATAGGAAAAAACGAAAATTTTGTTGCATCTGACATACCAGCGCTTCTTTCACATACAAAAGATGTGATCATAATGGAAGATGGCGACATTGCAGAAATTAAAAAAGACAAAGTAAATCTGTTTGACATAAATCTTAAGCCTATAAAGCGTGATATTCAAAAGATTACATGGAATGTTGACGATGCAAAAAAAGGCGGATTCAAGCATTTTATGTTAAAAGAAATATTTGAGGAGCCCAAAGTAATAAGAGATGCAATGAGGGGGCGCATAAAAGACGGCACCATAGAAATACCCGGCCTGCATATTGACAAAGAAATGTTGAACGGTATAAGAAGAATATATTTTGTCGCCTGCGGCACCGCATATCATGCAGGTGTTGTAGGTAAATACCTTGCCGAAAAATTTCTTAAAATTAGCTGCGAGGCAGAGGTTGCATCTGAATTTCGCTATCACGATCCTATAGTAGATGAACATACTCTGCTCTTTGTCATAAGCCAATCCGGAGAAACCGCAGACACGCTTGCGGCTCTACGGCTTGGAAAAAGAAAAGGGGCAAAAACCATAGGTATCGTAAATGTAGTGGGCAGTTCGGTATCCCGTGAAGTAGATCAGGTTATATATGTAAATGCAGGTCCTGAAATCGCAGTTGCCTCCACAAAAGCATACGTTGCACAGGTTGAGGTAATTGGCCTTACTATTCTTTATCTGGCAAAGGTTATGGGTAACCTTTCAAGGGAAGAAGAAAAACTTTTTGCAGACGAGTTTACAAAACTTCCCCAAAAAGCGGAAGAAATTTTAGGACAGAGCGATTCAATTGCAGAATTCGCATCCACTACAAATAGCATTGAGGAAACATTCTACATAGGACGAAATCTTGATTACGCACTTTCACTTGAGGGTGCGCTGAAACTTAAGGAAATTTCTTATGTGCATGCCGAAGGATATCCTGCAGGAGAGTTAAAACACGGCCCATTGGCACTCGTCACGGCAAAATCTCTTATAATCGCAATTGATACGTTTACCCCTCTGCGGGAAAAAACTCTGAGCAACATAAAAGAGGTAAAGGCACGTCGCGGAAAAGTATTGTCTATCGCAAGCAAAGGATATGATAAGATTAAAGAAGTTGCGGATAAAACTTTTTTTGTACCGAAAACGCTTGACGAGCTTTCACCTGTAATTTCCGTTATACCGCTTCAGCTTATTGCATATTATATAGCAGAATCAAGAGGGCTTGATATAGATAAGCCAAGAAACCTTGCAAAGTCAGTAACAGTGGAATAGGACATAAAGGGAGGCTTCCGTGAGAGAAATAAGTGCAGGCAAAAAAAATATTACCGATTACAAGGATTTTATAAATAGTCAAGAACGTGATGATTTAAAAAATCTTTCCGGAAACCTAAAAGGAAAACGTATTGCATTTATTAATTCTACTGCTTTTGGAGGAGGCGTAGCAGAACTTTTCCAATCGATTGTGCCCGTAACCAAATCAATAGGAGTGGATATACACTGGTTTGTAATGGAAGGAGATGAAAAATTCTTCTCGGTTACAAAAAAGATACACAATATGCTGCAGGGAAAAACAGATGCCGTGTCAAAGGATGAATTTAATTACTACATTGAGATAAACAGAAAAAATGCGGCACAGTTCAAAGATAGATTTGATATTGTTGTAGTACACGATCCGCAACCGATGGCGTTTCCGTTTTTTCTAAAAAAAACAAATAGTCATTTTATATGGCGTTGCCATATTGACACAACAACGCCTAACGCACAGGCACAAGATGTAGTACGTCAATTCTTACCTGCATATGAAAATACAATATTCAGCATGAACGAATTTGCACGGGGGCTTGGAATCAAAAAAAATGAGATAATATACCCCTCCATCGATCCTCTGTCTGAAAAAAATAAACCGATTTCCTACAATGAAGCTGCAGAAATTGTGCGTAAATTCGGGGTTGATATTAATAAGCCTCTCATTGTTCAAATCTCACGCTTCGATCCGTGGAAAGACCCGATTGGTGTTATAGATGTATACAAAAAACTGAAATCCTCGCATAAAAACCTGCAGCTTGTGCTAATTGGCTCAATGGCAGCAGATGATCCGGAAGGGTGGCAATTTTACCAGAAAACATTAAGACACGCGGGAGAGGACAAGGATTTGCTAATACTTTCAAATCTTGACGGAGTGGGAAGTAGGGAAGTAAATGCATTTCAACGTGTAGCAACAATCGTTCTGCAGAAATCCATAAGGGAAGGATTCGGGCTTACTGTTTCAGAGGCACTCTGGAAAAAACGTGCGGTTATAGGAGGTAAAACCGGAGGAATTACCGTACAGATACAGCACGGAGAAAACGGATACCTTGTAAATTCAAATACCGAATGCACAAAAAATGCCGAAGAACTTATTTTGAATGAGGAAAAACGTAATTCATTTGGTGAAAAAGGTTTTAGAAGCGTTTATAAAAAATTCCTCATTACCCGCCATATAAAAGATTACCTCCGCCTATTTAATAAAACTCTACAATAGAAAATAACCATACACTACATTATCCCCTTTCGCTGTGAGATAACATAGGCTGGTTAACCAGATTGAACTTAACGGATTATTTTCATTGTCAATAAAATAACAGTAATCGCAATTATAAAAAGTTTATAGCCTATCGGATTGCATATTAAATATTTCTAAATAGTGCGGTTTGTGGTAGAATCGTTCGGAAAGGAAAAGGTAAATGGATATAAAAAAAGAAATTTTAGCACTTGGAAAACAGTGTGAGGAAGAAATAAAGCCACAGTTTAAACAAATTGATAAGATAAAAGAAGAGAACTTTTATAAAGTGCTTGAAGCGTTTAGGAAAGCACACATAAGTGATTTTCACTTCAAAGATACATCAGGATACGGACTCGGAGATCCGGGACGAGATAAACTTGAAGAGGTATATAAAAATATTTTTCATACGGAAGCAGCACTTGTAAGGCCACAGATTGTTTCGGGTACACATGCAATCGCAATTTCTCTGTTTGGGTTGCTGCGTCCTAGCAATACATTGCTTTACCTGAGTGGTGCACCATATGAGACAGGCGAAGCAATAATAGGTACAAGAAAAACAATAGGCTCCTTAAAAGAATATGGTATAAAATTCGCACAAACAGATGTTACGAAGGAAACAGATGAGGAAAAAATCAAAAATGCCACCGTAGGAGTAATTCAGCGTTCCGGAGGATATTCATATAGGAAAGCACTGACTGTTGCTGAAATCGAAAAGATAATCCGCACTGTCAAAAATATAAACCCTGATATTACAATTATGGTGGATAACTGCTACGGAGAATTTGTAGAAACCGAAGAACCCAGCGATGTAGGCGCTGACATTACGGTAGGTTCACTGATAAAAAATATGGGCGGCGCAATAACTCCTACCGGCGGATATATTACAGGAAAAGAGAAGTATATCGAGAAAATAGAGGCGATGCTTACAGCTCCCGGAACAGGTAGAGAAATAGGACCTATGCTAAACCTGACGCGTTTATTCCTTCAGGGAGCATTTTTTGCACCTCAGGTTGTATCAAACGCACTAAAAGGTGCAGTCTTTGCCGCAAGGCTATTTGGAAAAATCGGTTACGAAGTAAAGCCTCTTTTTAGTGAAAAACGAGGTGATATTGTACAGGCGATAAAACTTGGAAGCCCCGAGAAGCTTATCACTTTTGCACAAGCAGTACAATATGTTTCACCAATTGATTGGGATGCGGAAATACTGCCTTCGCCTCTTGCGGGATACGAAAACGACATTCTAATGGCAGCCGGCACGTTTGTGCAGGGCTCATCCATAGAACTATCAGCTGATGCCCCAATGAGGGCACCTTATGTAATTTATCTTCAGGGCGGAATTTATTACGAGCATTCAAAGCTTGCATCACTTATGGCTGCAAGCGAAATAGAAAAGTAGTGGTACGCCTGAGGGGAATCGAACCCCTATTTGCGGCTCCGGAGGCCGCCACTCTATCCCTTGAGCTACAGGCGCACTTTATATTTCAGTATAGAATGTTTTGATCGTGTTGCCTCATTTAATTTTCCATACGAAGTTCATTTGGCCAACTTAATAAAAGTATATACTAAATTGTTCTTCTTCAAAGAGGATTAGCGGTATATTGGAAAATATATCTTTTTCAGACCATTTTTTATAATATATTTTTGATAGTTTTTATTATAATCAATAACTGTTTTTATTGATGCTCGATGTTTTAACAAAGTACCCGGTTTTTCTAGGATCTTCCTTTCTTTATATCGCATTTCATCTACTATTTAGTAATTTATCTATTACTAACAGGCTAATCTTTGGTAATTTCTCTTCCGTCTTTTGATTCGCATTCAGTTCATTAAATTTCTTAAAGATAGGAGGGTTATTTCTTGATTTTACTCTGTCGCCCTGAGCCGTTCTTGCGAAGGATCTATTATTTGAAAGGCAAGATTCTTCACTTCGCTGAGAATGACAAGAAGCAGTATTTTGATTATTTCACCAATCCTTTATAGACCTTTATATATAATAAAGTAGAAGAAAAGGAAAATAAAGTAACATAGTTATAATAGATTAAGGATTTTGGGCTGCTGTTTTTCTAAGCGGGATGAAAAATTTCTACTTTGCAACAAACAAGAACATTCTGTATAAACCCAGAAATTAAAGTCGGCCAAAATAAATAATTTTTACAGAAATATTCCCCCTCTCAAAAATCATTGAGAATTTAATATTCCTCTATTCAAGACAAAATAGCGTAGTTATATTTAGCCGCAAAAGTGGTTATCTGTTCAAAATTGCCATTATTTCCTTCATGATTGGAGCACTTACCTCAGAATTTCCAAGATTTAACAGATAAAGCCACGCGTTGCTATTTGTATTTAATATGTCATTCTCGTTATTTATGGAAAAATTGCCTGAAAACGGATAATGAAACAGCTTCTCGATTTTTTGCTTTTCCTTAGAGTTTCTGCCTATGTTATCTGCAAGATCAAGCACCAACGAATTGAGCCACTTTGCATCGATTTTGCCGTGTTTTAACTCTTTTATGTATGTCAAGAAAATCATGGAAAGTGAAGAATCTCGTAGCTGTTTTTTACTTTTTCGTATTTCGGGGGAGTATTGAGGGGGTGTATTCCAACCCCCTCAAATTAGAGACCCTGA
>CAYYKP010000020.1:0-18844 GCA_964468055.1 uncultured Caldisericales bacterium | reverse complement strand
TTTGGATATGGTAGAGGTTTTGGATATGGTAGAGGTTTTGGATATGGTAGAGGTTTTGGATATGGCAATCCTACTCCGTATTGTAGGATGTATCCGGAGTTTCCACGAGGTTGGTGGAGATCGGAATATACACCGGAAGAGTATGGCACTTATGCGCAGAGATATTACCCATCTCAGAGTGTAGGCTATACCCCTGAGAATGAAATTGGAATTATACACAACGAATTAAAGCAGATTTCCGATATGTTAATAAATATTGAGAAAAGGCTTTCGGAATTAGGAAAATAATGAGGAGGTTTTAATATGATAATTTGTTTACCAGCTGATGAAAATAATGAAAATTCTATGGTGAGTCCTTCTTTTGGAAGGTGTCCTTACTATGCATTTTACGATACTGAATTAAATAAGTTTAATATAATGCCTAATCCTGCGGCAAATGCTATGGGTGGTGCAGGGATTCAAGCGTCCCAGTTCATAGCCAACAAGGGTGCAAAAGTTGCACTCACAGTTAATATGGGCCCAAATTCCGGTGAGGTACTAACAAGCGCTGGAGTGAAAATTATTATCGGTGTAACGGGAACTTTGAGAGATGCTGTTGAACGTTTTAAAAGAGGAGAATTTTCAGAGAAGGAAGGCAGAAAAGTTGTATTTTCTGAACCAAAACATAATCATCCGCATAATGAAATATCGGAGAATATTCCTCCCGACTTAAGTAAAGAAATTAAAAGTCTGAATGAAACCATTGAGGTACTTAGCGAAAAAACAAAAGAATTGCTTAAGCGTATTGAAAATTTAGAAAATAAATAGTATATTTACTCCCCACTTAAATGTGGGGAGTAATTTTAGGAGGTATTTCTATGAAATATAAACATATTTACGGTCCTGTTCCATCGAGAAGGCTAGGCGTATCTTTGGGTATAGATCCTATTCCGTTAAAAGTATGCAGTTTCAATTGTGTTTACTGTGAAGTGGCTAAAACGAGCTTGCTTACAAGTGAGCGTAAAGAATATATTCCCGCTTCTGAAATTCTTAATGAGTTAAAAATATTTTTGAGAGAATATAAAGGTTCTGCAATAGATTACATTACTTTTTCAGGTTCAGGAGAACCTACTCTAAACTCTAAAATAGGATATATGATTCGTGAAATCAAGAAATTTACGGATACTCCAGTTGCTGTTCTTACAAATTCAAGTCTACTTTATGTCGAGGAGGTAAGAAAAGAATTAAGTGCTGCTAATTTAGTGAAATGTACTCTTGATGCGGCTGATGATGAATATTTAGCAAGGATTAATCAACCGGTAAAAGGTGTAACTGCAGATAAAATTATTGAAGGTATAAAAAAACTTAGGGAAGAGTATAATGGTAAAATTTATATTGAAATTATGCTTGTCAAAGGGATAAATGATGCTAAAGAGAATTACATAGGACTTAATAAAGCTTTAAGAGATCTTCATGCCAATAATGTTCAGATTAATACTGTAGTTCGTCCGCCTGCATTTGGATTTGCAAAACCGCTTTCCGAAGAGGAGCTTGAGTTTGCACGGAAAATTATAGGAAATAGTGCTGAAGTTATAAAACCATTTGACAGAGAAACGAACAAGGCTTATAGAAAAGATGTAGAGGATGCAATAGTAAGCAGTATAAAAATTCGCCCGCAAACAATTAAAGATCTGGAAGAAGGATTAGGTGTGCACCGAGATGAGATTTTAAAATACATCGAACTTCTTGAAGGTGAAGGAGAAATTATAGAGATATTTTTAGCAGGGCAGAAATTCTATAAATATAAAGTTTAATTTATAAACCAAATAGATAAAAATAAGAAATTTGAAATTTAAATATATTTATTTAATATCGTTCTACAAATAAATGGCGGTTTTACATGATGGAATTTAAATATATTTATTTTTTTTATTTCTTTTTATGTGTATATTTTAAAATCTTTACCTTTTCCATTGTGATTAACCCTTCTTCAACAACTTCGTTGAGGAACGGCAGAAATGCGTTTATTCTATTTTCATTGTCAACAATTTCGATTACTATCGGTACGTCTTCAGAGAGTCTCAGCATTCTTGATGTATGAACTCTGCTATTTGCGCCAAATCCCATTATACCTCTGAAAACGGTTGCTCCTGCCATATTTAACTCTCTTGCTTTTTTAACAAGCTGCTCGTATAGTAGTCTTCCCTTATGTCTGTCTGTTTCCCCTATAAAGATTCTTAATAATACTGCCTCTTCCGGTAATTTCATATTTTACCCCCTTACATAAAAAATAAGTTTTGCTAAAAATACACCAAGTAACACTCCCCCTATACCTAATATTGTATTTAATAGAATGTTCCATGTCGCAAGCAGTATTTCTCCATCTCTAAACAAGTTTACCGTTTCAAGGCCAAAACTTGAGAAAGTAGTAAATGCACCTAAAATACCTACGAATATCAGCATGCGGACATCTGGAGATATTGAGGTCTCTTCAAGCAGCTCAAAAAGTAATCCAATGAAAAATGAGCCTACAATATTCACACTGAGTGTTCCATAAGGAAATCTTGTGCCTAATACGTTGTAGGCAATTCCTGAAACCCAGTATCTTAAAATTGCGCCAACCGAGCCACCAATCGCTATATAAATTATTCTTATCATCAAGCTTATTTTATAGAAAAAGTTGGAATACGCCAAATCGATTAAATTGTTTTTGTCAGTATTGCATTAACTTTGTTTTGTAGTAGCACATAGAGTATTTTTTTAGCATTTTCTTTTTTAGAATATATAGAGAATATAGCTGAACCTGAGCCTGTAATGTGGAATCTTGCTTTGCTCAATTTATTTATTTTGTCAATAAACATATTAAATTCAGGTTTGAAATCATTGTAAACTATTTTAAAATGGTTATAAAATAAATTTTTTATATCTTCTCCTTTTTTCATTGAAGTAATTAACATTTTGGTTTTTCCCCCATTGTCCGCAAACCACTTCCTGTCTAAAAGTTTGTATGCTTCTTTTGTGGAAATTCCAAAATTTGGAAACGCAAGCACTATATAAAATTTCTTTCTTAAACAGCTTATTTGTGTTATCTGCTCTCCCGTTCCTTCTACCAGGGCTGTATCTTCCTGCAGAAAAAAGGGTACATCGGCTCCTATTTTTGTAGCCGTTAGTAACAATTTTTCTTTACTCAGAGGGTTATTATACATTTTATTTAATAAGAGTAGAGTGGAAGCCGCATCGCTACTTCCTCCTCCTAGCCCTGATTCCTCAGGTATATGCTTTTCAACTATTATTTTTGCATTTATTTTTAATCCGGCTTCCTTCTGAAAACATTGTACTGCTTTATGTACAGTAGAACCTTCAGCCATAATGCTTGGATAAAAGTTTATTTTGAGTCTGTTACTTTTTTGAATTTCTATTTTATCGCATAAATCTATTTTCTGGAAAACAGATTTTATTAAGTGATATCCATTTTTTTTCACTCCTATAACTTCGAGTGTAAGATTAATTTTTGCGTATGCGTTTTTTCTCATATTCTATTATAATGAAGTAAACTTTATTTGACAATCGTGTACTTGTGAATAAAATTTACTTTAACGGATTGGAGGCTTTAATGGAAAATAAAATAAAATCAGTAAAAAAAGAATTTGAAGAAAAGATTAAGGACAAATCAATAGATCGGATTATAGGGATTGAAAAATATTTTCTTGGTCGTAAAGGTAAGATAGCCGAATTATTTCAAGAGATGAAGTCCGTACCTAAAGAAAGCAGAAAATCTATTGGTGCAGAAATCAATAACCTTAAAAAGTATATTGAAGAATCCGTTTCAATATTAATTAAGCAAGAAGAAAAGGAAAAGCATACGAGAAAACTACTTGAAGAAAGGATAGACGTTACTGTGCCAGGTGTAAAGCTGCAAGATGGAGCATTGCATATTTTAAGTCAAACCACACTTGAAGTAGAAAAAATATTTTTATCTATGGGTTTTGATATAATGACGGGACCTGAAATAGAAGAAGAACATTATAATTTTGAGGCGTTGAATATACCTGAGTTTCACCCTGCAAGAGATATGCAAGATACATTCTATTTACTTAATAAATTTCTTTTAAGAACACAAACCTCCCCTATCCAGATTAGAACTATGGAAAAATATAAACCTCCTATTAGAATTATTGCAGTTGGAAAATGTTATAGAAAAGATCCTCCTGATCAACATCATTTCCCTATATTCCACCAGATAGAAGGGCTTGTAGTTGATAGAAATATAAATTTTGCAAATTTAAAAGCCACGCTTTCGGAATTTACAAAAAGAATGTTCGGAGAGGGTGTAGAAGTACGTTTTAATCCCTCATATTTTCCGTTTGTGGAGCCAGGGGCCGAAACCTCCATCAATTTCGGAGGTTGGCTTGAAATGGGAGGATCTGGTATGGTACATCCCAACGTGCTGAAAAACGTGGGAATTGATCCTGAGAAATACCAGGGGTTTGCATTTGGATGGGGTATTGAACGTATTGCAATGGTAAAATACAATATTCCTGACATTCGTTTGTTCTATAGGAACGATTTAAGATTTCTTAATCAATTTAAATAGGAGGTAACGAGGAATATGCTTGTTTCAATGAGATTATTAAAGGAAATTATACCTTTTGAATATACAGCTAAAGACTTGGGTGATGAACTTTCTCTGTTAGGCCTTGAAGTAGAGGGAATAGAGAATACAAAACATAAGTTCGAAAATATTATTACAGCAAAAGTTAGTGGACTTGCCAGAATTGAAGGAACGAAACTTTTCCAGTTAAGAGCTTTTACCGGCAATAATAAATTTCAAATTGTTACTGCTGCAACAAATTTGCATGATGGAGATGTTGTTCCCTTATCAGTTCCGCATAGTATTCTTGCAGATGGAACAGAGATTTTGCCAAGGAAACTTCAGGGAGTTTTATCAAATGGAATGCTTTGTTCATATAAGGAACTTGGCATCGACAGCGAGCTTTTAAGCAGTGATGAAAAGGAAGGAATACTTGTTTTCCCTGTGGATACTCCTATTGGGATGCCCATAGAAAAGGCGTTACCTATTGACGATGAATTTTTAGAGCTTTCACTCTTGCCGGATAGAGCAGATGCCTTTTATCTTGTTGGTGTTGCACGCTGGATTGAAACTCTGAAAGCGCGTAAAGAGAATAGAAGGGCAGATTTTTCTAGATTTAGAATAGACGCCAATATTGAGTTGAATGGTAAAACTGAAATTCCTGTGGTTGTCGAAGCAAAAGAACTTGCTCCATTTTATTCTGGTAGAGTAATCGGCAATGTAGTAGTTAAAAAATCTTCGTATTCATTAAGAAAAAAACTTTTTATGCTACGTTCCCGTCCTGTGAATAATATAGTTGATGTTACAAATTTTATTTTGAAATTTTATGGACAGCCATTGCATTCATTTGATGCTGACAAACTTAAAGAAAAGGTGATTATTAGAAATGCAAGAAAAGGCGAAAAACTTAAGACATTGGACGGAGTGGAGCGAATACTTAACAAATGGAATCTTGTTATTGCAGATAAGGACAAGGCAATCGCTCTTGCGGGAGTAATGGGGGGGGAAGAAACCGAAGTAACATTTGATACAACAAATGTTTTTCTTGAAAGTGCTTATTTCCTACCTTCGTGCATATCTAAAAGCTCAAGGAGTTTAAATTTAATTACCGATGCTTCGATGCTTTTTGAAAAAGGTACTGATCCTGAATTTCCGGAAAAGGCTTCTTTATTTGCATCAAAATTAATAATAGAAGAAGCAGGGGGTAATGCAATGAACAGTAATGTTTTTTCAAATCTCTCGCAGCAAAAACCGGTGAATGTGCGAGTAGAGCGTATTGGAAAGCTTCTTGGAGAGGTAGTAGACAAAGAATCGGTAAAAAAATATTTTGATTTTGAAGGGTTTAATTATACATATAAGGAAAATTCTTTTGATGTAAAAGCACCCTCATTCAGGCGAGATATTAATATTGAAGAAGATTTGATAGAAGAAGTACTGAGAATGAAAGGATATAATTCTTTTGGTGAAAAACCTATAATAAATGCACTAAAAAGTGCAAAGAGAACAGATGAAGAAGAATTTTTATGGAATTTAAAAAATAAACTTATTATAAATGGCCTGATGGAAGTACGAACAGTTTCTCTAATAGGTAAAAACCTTATAATCAAATCATCCTTACCTCTGGAAGATGTTGCGTCGGTCGTAAATCCGTTTAGTGAGGAGATAAGTATTTTAAGGCCTTCTTTATTTCCTGTCATGATGAATGTTGCAGAAATAAATAAAAAAAACGGTATATCTGACATTGCAATCTTTGAGGTAGGAAAAATATTTTCGTATAACAATGAGACGTACACTGAGAAAAACAGTGTTGGGATTTTACTGTCCGGTAACAGCGTGTCCGTAAATCCCTTTAAGCGTATACTGCCTTATGATTTTTATTATTTGAAAGGAATAATGGAAAAGATATTTTGTTACGTAGGCGCTAAAGCTGTTTTCAAACAGGAACAGTTTAAATTTTTGCATTTTTATCAATCCGCAGGAATTTATATGAACAAAAATAGAGTAGGGTTAATAGGAACCGTGAACCCTGATGTATTAATGAATTTTGATGTAAAACAACCGGTTTTTTACGCAGAGATAGATTTTGAGGAGCTCTTAAAAAATAAAAAGAGAAAGCATAAATTTGAAGAATATCCTTTGTATCCTCCTTTAAAAATGGATATTGCAATTGTTGTAGGTAAGGAAATTCCAGAAAAGAAAGTGAGAGAAGCAATTTTGTCAGTTGCCCCAAAAGAACTTAAGGATATTACTTTGTTTGATATTTATGAGGGAAAACCTTTAAGCAAAAATGAGAAAAATCTTGCTTATTCGCTTACTTTTTATTCAAAAGAACGAACTCTAAAAAGAGAAAATATTGATAAATTTATTAAAAAGCTTGAAGAAAGTGTAGAGAAAAAAGTGGAAGGTAAACTTAGAAAAAAATGACAAATTGGGATATTGCCCGGGTTCTTATGGATGTAAAACTTTTGCTTCTCCTAAAAGGGAAAAGGAATCTTGCGTCCGTGTATGAGAAAAGCGCTTATTCTATTGCGGCAATGGAATGCCCCGTTGAAAACAAGGAAGACATTTTCTTTCTTCCCGAAGCTATAAAATCGGATGTAGAAGAGATCTTAACCGGTGAAGTACCTTCCTTTAAAAAAGACCTTGAATCACAATTATCGAAAGGACTTATTATGCTTTCAAAATTACCGTATTTGAGCCCTGAAAATGCCACAATGCTTTATAGAACCCTAGGCATAGATTCTATCTCTGATTTGTCAAGAGCTCTGAGAAAGCATGAAATAAGAGATAAAAGTGGATTTGGAACACGGTTTGAAGAGCAGGTTAGAAAAAGTCTTCTCTTATATAATAAGGAAAATAGAGAACTTAGTCTTTTTGAAGGATTTTCATATGCAAATTCCATAAGAAATCTGTTGCTTAAAAAAGGTTTGAAACACGTAGAGGTTGCAGGAAGTATCAGGAGAGGAAAAGAGAAAGTAAACAATTTGAATCTTGTTGTTTCTGGTCACAATACTCCGGATCTTATAAAAAATTGCCTTACTTACAAAAAAGTGGAAAAGGAAAATAAATTTAAACTATATTTAAAGGATCCACACAATGTTCAGATTAAATTCATCATTGTTCCCGAGAAGTATTTCTCATCAGCATTTATATATTACACTGGTTCAAAATTGCACAATCAAAAACTTAAAAATATAGCAATGGTCAAGGGGTTTGATATATCCCAAGAGGGGTATATCTTAGTCCAAGGAACAAGTGAAAAAGCTGTTTATGAGAAACTCGGCCTCCAGTATATTCCACCTGAGATACGTGAAGGTGAGGAAGAAATAGAACTTGCGAAGCGGAATGCACTTCCTCGGCTGGTGGAATATTCTGACATTAAGGGAGATCTCCATATACATTCGAATTTCAGTGATGGTACAAGTTCTATTGATGAAATTAGGGAGGAAGCCATTTACCATAACTATCAATACATTGCCATAACTGATCATTCCGATTCCTTGAAAGTTGCAAACGGGCTTAGTAAACGTAGATTATTGAAAGAAATGAATATAGTTGATAAATTAAATAGGGAAGGCGAAATTACAATTTTGAAAGGAAGTGAAATTGAAATAAACAGGAAAGGTGAACTTGATTTTGATGATAGTTTCTTACAGAAGCTTGATGTGCGTCTTGCCGCAATGCATACCGGTTTTGATAAAACAAATACGGTAAACACAATGCGTTTGAAAAAAGTACTTTCGAATAAATATGTAAATATTCTCGCCCATCCTATGGGCAGGTTGGTTTCTATAAGGGATGGCTTTAGTTTTAATATTGGAACTGTTTTTGATTATGCAAGGAAAAACGATATTGCACTTGAAGTAAATGTATTTCCAAAACGAATGGATTTGTCCGTAAGCTTGATTAAACAGGCAAAACGTTCTGGTGTGCAATACTTTTCCGTAGGTACGGACTCCCATAATGTAGGGCACTTAAATTTTATGCGTTATGGTGTTAAACTTCTTCGTAGGGCGTATTTGACAAAAGAAGAGGTAATAAATACTTTTGAATTGGACGAATTAAGAGGGTTTCTATGGGCAAAGAGGCATTAAAGGTATTAGATTTTGATAGAATTATTTCTAAGCTTTCAGAACTTTGTACTACTGAAGGGGGACGTGAATTTGCAAAAAACCTTATTCCGTTTGAAGAGTTTGATATAGCCCAGGCTAAATTAAAGGAAACAACCGAAGTAAGAAGGTTTTACGAATTAGAAGGAACTCTGCCGTTTCTTGAATTTATGGGGATAGAACGAATATTAGAACGCATTAAGGTGAGCTCTATATTAAGTGGGGATGAACTTCTTAAAGTGTCATTAGTGCTTAATACAATTTCAGAGATTAACAGCATGCTAAGTTCGCAGAAAAATGAATTTCCAATCCTTGCTACATATGGCAGAAAACTGAGCTTTTTTAAAAAACTTGTAACAGAAATAAAAGATTCCGTTGAGCCAGACGGAACTATTTCTGACAAGGCTTCTCCATTGCTTGGAATTATTCGCCGTGAAATTCATGCGACATATATGAAGATTCAGACAATACTGCAACACATAATCTATTCTAAAACATATGAGGGTATCATTCAGGACCAAATTATAACGAGAAGAAATGGGCGTTATGTGATTCCTATTAAACAAAGCGGGAAAAATGCAATTTCATGCGTCATTCAGGATGAATCAAGTAGTAGGCTTACGCTTTTTGTTGAACCTCTATCTGTTGTGGATTTAAACAATAAGCTGGTAGAGCTTGCTTCAAAGGAAAAGCAAGAAGTAGAACGTATAATACTTCAAATTGAATCGGATATAAATGTTAAAATGGAAGAAATTATTGCTTCTTTGAATGTGATATGCGAGCTGGATTTTATTTTTGCCAGGGCAAAGCTTTCAATAATGATGGATGCATCCGAGCCCCAACTCACTAAAGCGAGAAAGATTCGTATCGTACAGGGAAGGCACCCTTTTATCCCGAGGGGACAAGTCGTTCCTATAGATATATCTGTAGGCAATGATTACTATATGCTTATAATAACAGGACCTAACACGGGAGGTAAAACGGTAACTCTGAAAACAATTGGTCTTTTTACGATTATGGCTAAGTCAGGGCTTCATATCCCTGCATATTCTGATTCTGAAATAGGGTTTTTCAAAGAAGTCTTCGCCGATATCGGGGATGAACAAAGTATTCAACAAAGTCTTTCCACATTTTCTGCGCATATGAGAAAAATTATTCAGATAACAAAGGAAGCCAACCCTGATTCTCTTGTTTTAATAGATGAGCTTGGTGCCGGGACTGACCCTGAAGAAGGTTCAGCACTTGGTTTTGCCGTTCTTAAATATCTGTACGATAAAAGAATTCTTACAGTTGTTTCTACCCACCATAGCAAGCTAAAAGAATTTCCATATGAATTTTCTTTTGCAAAAAATGCTTCAGTAGGATTTGACGTAGATACTCTTAAACCAACTTATAAGCTTTATGTTGGTGTTCCCGGAGAAAGTCATGCTTTTATTATTGCTGAAAAATTAGGTATTTCAGATAAAGTACTAAATATTGCCAAAAAAGAACTTTCTGAAGAACACATAATTGCTCAGGAATACTTGTCCAAAATCTCACAGGATCAGAAGAAGATAGGCGCTTCAAGAGAAGAAATAGAAATGAATAAAAAGAAAATAAAAGAGTTAAAGGCACTTTATGAGGAAAAACTTAACTCTATAGAATTGAGAAAAAAACTTGAAATTAAGAAAGCATATAGTGAATCCCAAAGAATTGTAGCTGAAACAAGAGAGAAGATGGATAATCTTATGAAAAAACTTGATAATGAAATAAGAAGCCAGAAACAAATTCAAATGATTAAGGTACAAGTTAGTGAAGAATCAAAAAAAGCGGGGCAAAAGATACTGAATATTACAGAAAGGAAGCAGGATACAGCACATTTGAAAATAGATGATATTTCTGACGGTGATCTTGTTTATGTAAGGAGTTTTAAACAGCAAGGGATAGTTATACATAAGGATATAGGTAAGGAAAAAGTTATTGTTCAGATGGGGGGTATACGTGCAACGCTACCCATTATCGACCTGTTTAAAATCCCATTTGATAAGATTAAGAATAAAGAAAGGAAAAATGAAGTTTCCAGAATAAAAATTCCTGAAGTGCAAGTTCCCATGAAATTGGATTTACATGGATATACTGTGGCGGAGGCTATTGAGGCTCTGGATAAATATCTTGACTCTGCATACCTTATGGGTTTGCCTTTCGTATATATTGTTCATGGAAAAGGAACAGGAGTTCTTCGTAAGGCAGTACTCGAATATCTTAGAAGAAGAGCTCATGTCGCGCATTTCCAAACAGGAACCATGCAAGAGGGCGGAACCGGCGTAACAATCGTATATCTTAAATAAAAACAAAGAAAGGATTATTTATGGAAGAAAACGAACTTACTTTAATTTTTTTTGATCTTGAAACAACAGGACTTAATCCCGATACGGATGAGGTAATAGAAATTGGTGCGATAAAGGTAATGAACGATAAAATAATAGGAAGATTCACTTCTTTCGTAAGACCTAATCGTAATATTCCATCTCTCGTTACTAATCTTACCGGGATAACATTTGGAGATGTGGAAAATGCACCACCACCTGAAGAAACAAGGAAAAAATTGGGAAAATTTATTGGTAATTTTCCCCTAATTGCTCATAATGTTCATTTTGATCAGATATTTCTTGAAAAATTTATGGATAAGCATCTTGAAAATGAATTTTTTGATACACTTGAACTTTCGAGAATTTTTTTCCCGAAGCTTAAGTCCCACAGTCTGCAAAATCTTGTAAAAACTCTTTCTTTAGAAAAAGAAGAAGCACATAGGGCTATATCCGATACACTTATGTTGTATTCTTTATTCAAGAAGATTGTAAGAAAAAGAAAAACATCTTCTCCGTATTTACTGCATAAGGTAAAAGAAATTTCTAAACCTATTAGGAAATATGAACATATTTTTGGAAACAATTGGGAGAAATCGGATAAAACCGAAAAAAGTTTTATATGGAAACTGAATAATAATGAGAATGAGGAGTTACAACCAGAGCCATCCCCAGGTGATGCATTAGAAATACATGGAGATATAGGCAAGTATTTAAATAGTAATAGTTATGTGCAAAAAAATATTAATGATAATTTTTTGAAAGAAATAGTGAATTTTTCTTTAACTAAAAAATTGATTGTTTCGGTTTATGATTCTTATACAAAACAAAGGATTATACAGTTTGCAAAAAAATACGGAAGTAATGCCTATTTACTTGACAAAATTAACAGATTTGTTTGTCCTAAAAATATAGATTATATCCTCACACATTTGGATTTGTTAACTAATAATTTTAGAATGAGTTTTGCAACACTTTTCTCGTATCTCTATGAATCAAAGGATTTTATGCTACGCGATGCACCTACTTATGTTATGAAAAATCAATTGCTTAGATTGCTTTCATTTTGCGATACGGAATGGACAAAATGTAATTATGCAAAGGTATGTCCTTTGCGATCTATGTTTGAAAATGCCAAAAAAAGTAATATTATTATAATAAATCATTCATTCTTTTTCAGTGATTTGAAATTTAAATTTGATTTTTCGGATAGAGATGCTATTTTTTTGAATGCATATCGCCTGATTAAAACTTTTTATTCTTCCAAAGTGGGGTTTTCTTTGAACGATTTTTTGTTCTTTGCAAAGTATTACAAATTGAATGATTCTGATACGAAACATATTAAAGAGGTATTCAGAATTATGGATGAAAAACGAATAGGTGATGATATCCAATGGGCAGCTACTGAAATGAGAATGTTATTCGGAAATTTTAATAATCCTATTCTTTTATCTTTTTTTGGTAAGGAGTACTTCTGGTTAGAAAGAAGGGGTGGAAGCCCTTTTATATTTGCTTCTGATAATCGTGTGAAATCTGTATTTAATGAAATTAAAAATCACTTAAGCAATGTTTCCTTTATTATACCAAAGATGGGAATAGATAATCATAAAAATGTCCTTGAAAGCTTTACGGGTATACGAGGAGATAGTTTTACTGTAGACAATGACTTTAATGGCAAAGTTATGTCAGTAGTTCCTCTTTTTTTACATTCTCCGAATAGAGAAGAATTTATCACTGAATTTGTACGTTTTTTTGATAGAGTTCACAAAAAGGGGAATAAAGCAGTGATGTTTTTTTCATCTAATGAAACAAGGAAGAGGGTCTATTTCTTACTTCGCAGAAATGGAGAGAATGTAAAAGCGAGAGGAATAGATTTGAAAGATGATATAGGAGAAGTAGAACTATATTTATATGATATTTCACTCGCGGAAATTAATGCTGACGAGATCTTTTTTGTGCGCCTTCCGAACCTTTCTTCGGTTAACTACAACAAAGAACTATTTAATGTATACGCCGCCTTTATTCTAAAAAATATTTCGTATGACTTGGTAAGAGACAAAGATAAGGGCGTTGTTTTTTATTTTGATGGTAGATTTAAAACTCCATCGTTTCGGTCAAAATTTACTGATATTTTTGTATCATTCCCCTTATTTATAGATCGCGAAGAATCTTTAATCACCATTTTGTCCAATCGGGAAAATACTAATACTTGAGAAAATCTCTCTTTATACTATAATAGTAACAAGCGCCCATAGCTCAATTGGATAGAGTGACGGTCTACGGAACCGTAGGTTACAGGTTCGACTCCTGCTGGGCGCGCCATATATTAATGAATAAGAATGAGTAATAAAGAAATTTCAAATCGTTATATTAATTTCTTCTTAATAAATAAATTTGGATTGAAGGTTATAATAGAGAACGTGGTATAAATTAAAATTAGGGGGGTAATAATGAAAAACAAAATTGAAATCTTAAGAAGTATTTATTTATTTCTTTTAAGCCTGGTAGGTATAGTTATGGCTGTATTTGGCTTAATGTCAGCTACCTCGTCTGTAGTGGATATCATTTATAAACCCGATTCTTTGTATAGAGTTTCTTCGCTTGCAAGTAGTAGTTTTGCATTAGTTGTCGGTACATTTATTTTTATTTTTCACTGGGCAATTATTAAGCGTGAAGGCCGGCTAGGATCGGCAGAGGGTAAAATTTATCAATCAGACGAGAACTTTTGGAGTAATTTCTTTTTTTATGCAGTTGCATTTATAGGTCTTATGATAGTTTCTTTTTCCTTTATTTCGTTGGGCTCTGGGATATTTCACGTAAATTATTCAAAACCTCCAATGGTAAAACCTAATTCTCCGGGTGAAAAATTACCCATACCAAATGCAAATATATCGCCTAACATGGAAGAAATAATAAAATCTGCTATATCGTTTGTCATTGGATTCTTTGTGTGGATTTCTCCGTGGAAGATTATTGCAAAATTAAGGAAGGAGAGCCTGATTCATGAAACTCAAGGAACTATTAAATAGGATTGACAATATTGCTCCGTTTTCTTTACAGGAAAATTACGATAACAGCGGCTTACAGTTCGGAGACCTTAATTCCGAGATTAGAAAAATTCTCATTACACTTGAAGTGACTGGGGGTTCTGTTGAAAGGGCTATAAAAAGTGATGCAAATGTAATTCTTGCTCATCACCCAATTCTATTTTTTCCGATTAAAAAGATAATTAAACAGGACATGCCAGTTTTTTTTAAGGCAGTGACTTCTGGTATAAATATTATTGCGGTACATACGAACTTTGATATTTCTGAAAACGGATTAAATGATTATGTTGGCAATTTGTTGGGAATTAGAAAGGAAAGACCTATTCAAATGTCTAATGAAAAAATCTATAAGCTTGCAGTTTATGTACCTGCTGATTATGCGAATAAGCTACGAGACGTATTGTTCAGTGCAGGTGCAGGTAAGATTGGTAATTACAGCGATTCTTCTTTTAATATCTTTGGAATAGGCACATTCAAACCGCTTGAAGGATCGAAACCTTTTGTTGGCAAGGAAGGAACACACTCTTCTACTGAGGAAGTAAAAATAGAAACAATAGTGCCTGAAAGATTCGTAGGAAGGGCTATTGCAGCCATGAAAAGGGCTCATCCCTATGAAGAGCCAGCTTACGATATATATGAACTAAAAATAGATAACATAAATAGTGGTATCGGAATGATAGGGAGTTTAGAAAAAACTTTTTCTTTAGATAATTTTGCATTATTTGTTAAGGAAAAATTACAAGCTAATTATCTCCGTTTTATAGGAAATGAACACGTTAAAATCCAAAGAGTTGCATTATGTACTGGTGCCGGAAGTTCTTTACTTGAATATGTTAGAAATAAGAACGTTGATTTGTTTATAACGGGGGACATTACTTATCACACTGCTGTACACGCCAAGGAATTGGGTGTTAATATTCTTGATGTGGAACACTTTGATTCAGAAAAGTTTTTTGTTGATGCAATTTACGAATCCTTATTAAAAGAAAAAATTGATAGTAATCTCCTTGTGAAATATAATAATGAAAACTCACCATATAAATTGATAAGATAGCCTGAATAAATAATTGGCAAAATAACTATAAAATAGGTTTTTAGTATAATTTTCGTGGTTTGACAAACAGCAGTAAATTGAATATAATGTTTCTGCAAGATGGGAAAGGAGACGATATATGGATGAAGCGGTTTCTACCAGAAGAAAAAAGGCCAAACGCATAAAGGAAGCGTTAACAGGTTATTTGTTTATTTCACCTGCTACACTAATATTGTTTACATTTGCAATTTTTCCTTCCATTTTTGTTTTTTATATCAGTACTCTGAAATGGAATATGATTGGCCCAAAACAATTTATCGGATTACAAAATTATGAGAATCTATTATTCAGATCCCCTTACGCTCCTGAATTTTGGCATTCTGTTCTTGTTACAGTAGAATATGTGGCCATGAGTGTGCCTTTACAAATCAGCGTATCTCTTCTGCTTGCCGTTTTACTGATGAAACCTATACGGTGGAGAAGTTTTTTTCGTTTAGGAATTTTTATTTCTTATGTAACCCCTCTTGTTGCAACTTCTATAGTATGGATGTGGATGTTTAACGAATCTAATTATGGTATTATAAATGCTTTGCTTAAAATTCTACATTTACACACCGTAAAGTGGCTTTTAAGTTTTCCCCCTGCACTTATTGCAATAGTGTTGTATGTATCCTGGCATGAAATTGGCTTTGATACAATTATTTTTATGGCTGGGCTTTCCGGTGTATCTCCCGAACTTAAAGAGGCTGCGTCTATTGATGGAGCAAATGCAAGTGGTGTTTTCTGGCATGTTGTATGGCCCCTTCTTTCTCCCACAACTTTCTTCATCCTGATTATATCTATGATTGGTGCATTTAAGATGTTTACCCCGGTTTTTGTTATGACAAGTGGAGGTCCCTATAACAGTACTACAACAATGGGGTTTTATTTATATGTTAAGGCCTTTAGCGATTGGAAGGCTGGTTATGCAAGTGCCATTTCCGTAATGTTGTTTATCTTTATTTTTGCACTTACCCTTCTTAACATGTATTTTACCGGGAAAAAAGTATTTTATGCCGGTGATCAAAGTACGGAGGCTGAAAGTGAAAAATCATAAAAAATTTCGATGGTCAGTTTTCTTCACCTATTTTATATTAGCCCTTGCTGTTGTAATCATGTCATTTCCGTTTTATTGGATGATTGTTTCTTCTCTTGACAAACCAGCAACTTTATTTAGGTTTCCCCCTAAGCTAATCCCGGATTTTTATTTTAAAAACTACATAGATATGTGGACTAATCCACCTTTTGACGTTTCTTGGTGGAGGTTTATAGGTAATACTATATTTATTGCAACGATAACAACCGTATTATCTGTATTTAATTCTACACTTGCCGGATTTGCTTTTGCAAAATTAAAATTTCCATTAAGGAACAAAATATTTGTATTACTTCTGGGTTTAATGATGATTCCAGGAGAAATGCTTCTTGTTCCTAATTATGTAATTCTTAAAAACTTGCATTGGCTTAATACATATCAAGCGATGATCGTTCCGTGGGGGGCCAGCGTGTTTGGCATATTCCTTATGCGGCAATTCTTTAGGACTTTACCAAATGAATTATGGGAAGCTGCACAAGTGGACGGATGCTCGATAGGAAGGTACTTTATATCGATTGCTGTTCCTATGGCAGCGCCCATGGTACTCACTCTTTCACTTTTTGTTTTTCTTGGTAGTTGGAATTCATTTTTATGGCCGTTAATTGTTGCACGAGACCCACATATATGGCCGTTAGAGGTGGCTTTAAATTCATATTTGGGTGAAGAAGGAGACCAATGGGGTCTTTTGACTGCCAGTTCAACAATGGCAATGATGCCTGTGCTTATTTTGTTTTTAATATTCCAAAAACAGTTCATTGAAGGCCTTTCAAGGGGTGCATTAAAAGGTTAATGAAAGATTTCAAGGTTAGTAAAAATTCTCAAAATAATATAAGGAGGTGTTTAGTATGAAAAAGTATTTGGCTTTGATTCTTGCAGTTTTACTTGCTGCAACTGTTATTGTACCGTTTTCTAAAACTGCTGCTGAAAATGTAACTACTGTTAAGATTTACATCGGCAAACCGACAGCATATGTAAATGGTGGAGAAAAGAATTTGGATCAACCCCCGGTAATTATGAACAATAGGACGATGGTCCCAATTAGATTTGTAACGGAAGCAATGGGTGCAAATGTCCAATGGAACGGCCAGAACAGAACTGTTACTATCACTCTTGGCAAAAATATTGCAGTTCTTAAGATTGATGATGTAAAGGCACAAGCAAATGGATATAACGTATCGCTTGATGCTGCACCAACGATCATTGTGAAAACTTCCAGGACGGTTGTCCCTGTACGGTTTGTTGCAGAAACTTTGGGTATGAAAGTGTCATGGAATGGAACAGAAAGATCTGTTACAATAGATTATTCTCCTGAATGGAAACCTGTAGAAGTACCATTCTGGAATGCAATGAATTATCAACAGGGTGACACTCTTAAGAAAATGATCAAAGAGTTCAATGCAACTCATCCCAGAATTGCAATCAAGGGAACATCTTTCTCGAGCTATAATCCGCTTGAACAAAAAACTATTGCTGCAATTGCAGGTGGTAATCCGCCGGTTCTTACTCAAGCATATGAGAATTGGGTAGCACAGTATATTACTGGTGGTTATTTAATTCCTATGGAGAACTTTGTGAACGGTCCGGATGGATTGTTAAAAAGCCAGAAATCGGATTTCTTCGCAAATATGTGGAATGATGGTTATCTTCCTGATGGAAAGTTTTGGATGCTTCCATTCAACAAGAGTAATATTGTTATGTACTACAATGCCGATATGCTGAAAAAGAATGGAATTTCTGCTCCTCCAAAAACATGGGATGAGTTTGATAAAGACTGCAAGATCTTAACAAAGGCTGATGGTAGCCAATGGGGTTCATCTTATACGCCCGGTGTTGATCTTTGGTATGCAAGGGTATATGAGTTTGGAGGGCAGGCATTTTCAAAAGATTACACTAAAGTGATGTTTGATAAAACACCCAATGCCGAAAAACCGGCCGCTCTTGTTGCAATGCAGGAATTTAATGACCTTGTAAAAAATGGTGAAATGCATATTACAACGAGATATAGCTACCAGACAGATTTTGGCAACCAGAAAAGTGCATTTGTTTTTGCAAGTGTTGCAAGTTATTATTATATGAATAAGGCTGTAGGTGGTAAATTCAATTTTGCTGAAGCACCACTGCCAGCAGGCCCTGCAGGACAGCATTCAGTAATGTATGGCACGAATGTAGTTATTTTTGGAACAAATTCAACAGCTGAGCAGCAAAATGATGCTTGGAAATTTGTAAAATGGTTTACTTCTCCTGTGCAGACTGCGAATTGGGCAGTTGGTTCTGGATATCTTCCTGTAAGAAAATCTGCACTTAAACTTCCTGTACTTCAAAACTTCATCAGCGAACATCCGGATCTTAGAGCTGGATATGATCAGCTTGCTAATTGTCTTGTGGAGCCTCCTATCTCTGCATGGAATCCATCAAGAAGAGATGTCGATGCCGCACTTCAGAAGGTTTATCTTGGTAAAGTTTCCCCTGAAGATGGACTTAAAGAACTTGCTGCAAAGATTCGTGCAAATATAGGTGAGCATTAATAAATAAAAGTCCAAAAATTGGTCTTAGAATAAGTATAAAACTCCTGCCCCATAAGGCAGGAGTTTTTTTATAAAACTGC
>CAYYKP010000019.1:0-19606 GCA_964468055.1 uncultured Caldisericales bacterium | reverse complement strand
AGTATAGTCAAAGATATGTTTCCTCACAACCTAGAGTATTACATACGATGACAGATTTGGTGAGAGATTCTTCACTTCGCTGCTCCCTCAAGAATGGCTGCGTAATGTTGTCACCTCGAGCTGCATTTGCGAAGGAACTCCGCTTTAAAAAGTCGAGATTCTGAAACAAGTTCAGTATGACATACACAACAAGTTCGTAACAACAAGAATAGGCATTTTGATTATTTCACCAATCCTCCATAGACCTCTATATATAATAAAGTAGAAGAAAAGGAAAAGAAAGTAACATAGCTATAATAGATTAAGGATTTTGGGCTGGTAAGAAATGAAATATCTTAATTGTGGCAAAAAACGAAAAGAAGCAGCTCGAAATAAAAGGAGGGTATTACCACATTTATCGGACGAATACCCTCCCAAAAGATTATTTCATATATTTTTACACATGATTCTTTATAAATTTTATGGATTCTTCACAAATCAAATCTTTATCGTAGTCCATTGTTGCAACATGATAAGAATTTTCAAGCCAGATAAGCTTTTTATCTTTTGAAGAAATATGGTTCATTGTATATTCTGCATTATCAAGGGGCACAACATGGTCTCCCTTAGATTTAAATATCAGTGCAGGCTGATTCACTTTGGAAAGGTTTTCTCTTGTTATATTTACAAATTTTGCCATTTCAGCCGCTCCTGCAGTTGGTGTACGCTCGTATGCTATTTCTTTTTTGGAGGGATCCTTGATGTCCGAACCGATTGCAGGTGTTGATTTAATAAAATATTTTAGCAGAGGTAAAAGAGGAATCCGCGGATCGTGAAAAAGTATTGCATTATTTACCAATATGATACCTTTTATCTCGGGATGTTTTTCGGCTAAGTACAGGGAAAGAGTTCCTCCCATTGAAAGTCCGCTTACGAATATTTTACTTGAGCGTTTTTTTAATTTATCCAACCCTTTTTCTACATTTTCTATCCATTCCGTGTATTTTACGTTGTTCAAATCTTGCCACTGTGTTCCATGTCCTGAAAGGCGTGGCCCTTCTATATTAAAACCTGCTTTGGCAAGACACTTTCCCTCATAGATTACACTGCTCGTTGTCCCTGTAAACCCCTGAAGCACCAGTACTCCTACATTTGAATCATTCTCAAAAGAGAACGGTTCTCCGCCTTTCATTAGTTTCATTTTACGCCTCCCAATTTTTAACTCTATCTATTGCTTTCAAATACATTGTAAACATTTTTTCTCTTTCTTCCATATCCATGTTCGGGGTAAATATTTTGTCTGCTTCAACGAACTTTTCTGTATCCTTCCTTTTTATAATACCTGCACCTATTGCCGATGCAAGTGCTGCGCCCTTTGCCGTGATTTCCTTAGCGTTGGGCCGCATAATTTTGACATTTGATATATCGGATTGCAACTGCATAATATAGTTACTGTTTGAAACGCCGCCGTCTACTCTAATCTCTGATATATCTGTTCCGCCCTGCTTCATTACCCTGAGAAGTTCCTCTGTCTGAAGCGGAATGGAAAGTGCTGCGCCTCTTATAATATCCTTACGGGTTGTACCTCTTGTAAGTCCGAAAATTGCGCCTCGTGCAGACGGATCCCAGTGTGGTGCGCCAAGCCCGGTGAATGCAGGAATGAAATATATATCTGTTTTTGTGCCTTCCTTAAGAATTGTATTCAATTCGTATACGTCTTTTATTAGTCCTATATCTTTCAGCCAATCTATAAGTGCCCCCACAATAAAGATGCTTCCTTCCATTGCGTATTGCACATTGCCTTCTATTTTAGATGCAACTGTTGTGAGTATGCCCTTTTGAAAAAACTGTGGCTTACTTCCTGTATTTATGAGCAAAAAACTTCCCGTGCCGTACGTATTTTTTGCAATGCCTTTTTTTATGCCGCCTTGTCCGAGTAATGCCGCCTGCTGATCACCTAAAATTCCTGTTACGGGGGTACCGTCGAGAAGATTTGGCACATTTTCTGTTATTCCGAATATTGCAGCGCTTTCCATGACTTCAGGGAGTTCATTACCTTTTACATTGAATGTTTTAAGCAAATCAGAATCGTATGAAAGTGTATTTATATTGAAAAGTAAAGTTCTTGATGCATTTGTTACATCTGTTTTAAAGCTTTTGCCATTGGTCAAACGGAATAAGAGGTATGCATCAATTGTTCCGAAGAGTGTGTTGTCATTAATATTTTTTACGTTGCTTTTCAGCCACCGAATTTTAGAGCCTGAGAAATATGGGTCGAGAAAAAGCCCGGTTTTCTGATGCAGCACATTTTCAATGCCTGTTTTCTTAAGTTTATTTATAAGATTTGTCGTTCTTCTGCATTGCCATACAATTGCTTTGTGAAGAGGCCTCCCGCTCTTTCTACTAAAAGGTACAACGGTCTCTCTCTGATTAGTAATTCCTACGGATATAATTTTGTTGCTTTTTATCCCTGCTTTTTCTATTGCCTCCCCTATTGTTTCTATTACTTTTTGATAAATTTCATCGGCATCATGTTCTACCCAACCCTGTTTTGGAAAATACTGAGTAAATCGTTTTTGAGACATTGATACTGCTTTCATATTTGTGTCAAAAACCATTGCACGAGTGCTTGTTGTTCCTTCATCGATTACAAGAATATATTTTTTCATTTCTTACCTCTCATATGTTATTGTTACGGTTCTGGTTTCTCCGTCCCATTGTACATTACAGCCCAACGATTCTGCAGCGAATCTTACGGGAATGAATGTTCTATCATTGACTATAATAGGGCTTACAGTGTGATTTGAGGTGTCTATCCATACTGTTGTAGCATTTATCTTTGCCTGAGGGTTATTTATCCACATATTTATTGTTGTTGTGTCAACAATTATCCATACCATTCTATCATCCGGTTCCCATCCTATGTCTCCCCCGATTGCTTCGATAATTGCGCGAATGGGTACAACCGTTCTGTTCCATCCGTTTACTATAAATGGTTTTGTTTCTCTGCCCGGATCAATTTCCATTTTTACACCGTTTACTGTCATTATAGGATTGCCAATCTGTAATTTAATAGTGATAAGTTGCTTTCCGTGATAAAATACAGTGCGTTGTATTACTGTTTTTTCTCCGTTCTTTGACTGGGCAGTAACCGTTATAGTGTTTTTTTGAGAGTTCAATATAACCGTTGCGGTGAATGTACCGTTTGAGTTTACTTTTACGGTTTGTCCGTTTACGGTAACCTTTGTATTAACTGTTGTTTTTCCTGTAAATATAAAGTTTTGGTCAGGTGATTCTATTCCGTTGGAGAAGTTTATAAACAGATACGGAGTAACTGCTATTTTTTCTGTTTTTATATCAAAATTGAATTTTCCTCCTACCGGGTTTTCGCAGTATGCATCTGTAAATTCTATCATATTCTCCGAGATATTATTTCCTGTGAATTTTGCTATGGCTGCAATGCCGCTTCCGCTTATTGTTTGTCCGCCTTTCATGGCAACTGCAAACATTACCCTGTTTTTATTTGTTTTTGACAGAATAAGGCCGTTATTTATAAGGCCTCCGTTTTGTATACTTTCAAAGTTCAGTCCTTCAGGCACATACATTGTGAATGCAATACCCGTCACATTCTTTAATCCGTTTACGTATATCGGAACAGCAATTTCTTTCCCTATCATTACGTTGTCGCTCTTTACATGAAGTGTGGGAGGGAGTTTTGTTGAAACAGTTATATTGGCACCGAGAATTTTTTTATTATGCGGAGATGAAATTGTTATATTCAGCGTTATTGAATCTCCATCTGCTGCATTGTTCGGAGCTTTTACGGAAATAGGAATTGTAACTTTAGCGTTCGGATTAAGTGAAATACTATTTTTTCCAAGGATAATTGTCCAGTTAGGAGAAATATTTTTCTCTATAAATATGTTATAACTATCTGATTTTGTGCCTGCATTAACAATGTTTAAGCTAAAGTCTGTTTCTCCCCCCGGAGATACAAGCTGAGAATCCGGATATACGGATGCAAAGAAGAGGTATTGTTTCTCCGTGGTATTTTCCTTCAGTACGCGAATTATGTTGTGAAAACAGTCGGAGACAACGAGAGTCCCGTCCTCTACCTCCAGGGAGGATATTTCGTAAAATATGCGTGGGCTTTGATATACAAGTGTTCCGTCATTATTAAAAACAGAAAGCCTGCCGTTTTCCGTATCGGCAACAATAATATTTCCATATTCATCTGTTGCAACGTCTTCAGGTACGTAGAAATTCATTTTTCCGCGCCCGCCACCTGTGCCTATTGTTCCTATCTCTTTAAAGGTATCATTGTATATATGCACTTTGTTGTCGTCAACGGATGTAATATAAAAGTGGTTATTTTTGCCTTCACAAATACCGGAAGGAAAATTACAAACAGGAATAATATTTTTTGTTTTCCCGTTTATGGAAAATTTGAGAATGCTGTTTTTTTGAAATAAAGTAGCGTAAAAATATCCGTCGTTTCCTTTTATAATTTTGCGTATTTTACCGGAGTTCAGTCCGTCAAGCAAACTTTCGAGCTTCCCTAAATTATTCAACACAACAATTATGCCGTCCCCACCGACCAGTATGTGTCCTTTTTTGTCCGAATATACACAGTAAATAGAGGAAAGATTTATGCTTCCTACTTTTTTAATTCTTTTTACGAATTCTCCGGACGGCGAAAATTCTACAAGCTCACTGTTTTCCATCCCTCCATAATTTACTGCCCAGATATTTCCGTTTTTGTCAAGTGTAGCGCTGAGCGGATTTACAAGCCGATCTTGTGTCTGCTGAGGGAAATCTTTTTTAGATAAAAATATACTTGTGTCGCTAAAGACGGTAAGTCTTTCTCCTATAGGTGAACCGAATGGCGCTTCACTCTTACTGTCCCAGTAGTAGTATCCGCCATCCATTACAAATATGTTCCCATCCTGCAGTGCAATTCCGCATGGTGTGAGTAGTGCTCCGTCTTTTTGGTTAGGATAGCTTTTTGCAGGCGTACCTATGGTGAACAGGAATTTTCCTTCCGGAGAAAATTTTAGCACTCTACCTATGGAATCCCCTCCCTTTATAAGTCCTCGATCCACTACGTATATATTGCCGGAGTTATCCACATCCACATCCGAAGGGAAATGTAGGTTGCTGTTTATTATAGTTTTTAGCAAATTTAAATTTTTATCGTATACATAAACCGAACGCCCGGACATACTAACTGCATATATTCTGCCGTCTTTTTCCGTGAGTCCTCCGGGGTAATCTATTTTTACGGTTTTTTTTATAGCATATTTAGTGTCAAGTTTATATAACGTTTCTTTAAAATAATCCGATACATATATACCATCTTTTGAAACTGCGATTCCAATAGGTGAAGTAAATATGGCATTACCAAATGATTTAACAAATTGTCCGTTTTTGCTGAACACGGTTATGTTATCTCTCAATGGATCTGTCACATAGAAATTTCCTCCGTAAAATGCAATATCCGTTGGGTATGTAAATTCCTTTAGAGATCCGAAAGTTAGCTCATTTTCCAGAACCGAATTTAATATATGAATTCTTCCGTATGAGTTATCAATTACTGCAATTTTACCGTTTCCAATACCGCATATTCCCTGCATTGGGAAAAGGTATTTCGAATTGAAATCCGTTTCGTAGAAATTTGCTTCTGACAAGGAAATGCTTCCGATGAAATCATTACCCGGTATTGCCAGTTCTTGTATGGTGCTAAATCCGCTTACTATCTGTGCATTTGAAATATGCGGGATGCTTGTAAAAATAAATATCAGTGCAATAAAAACCGCTATCTTCTTCATCATTATTCTCCTTTAAGGATAAATCTCTCCGAAATGCCGCGAAAGCATAAAGAAATCGTTGCTATCTATAATGCCGTCCTTGTTAAAATCGCATTTTATATTAAATCCGGCATCTTTATTGTTCAGTCCGTAACTCTTCTGAAAAATTATATAATCTTTGCTATCAGTGGTTTTATCCTCATTTATGTCAAAAGGCCGCGAATAGTTGCCGATACGAAACGGGATAGGTCTTAGTGTTACATTTTCGCTGATAGGATAATAAGAAGCTGATGTGAACGCAATTATTCCACTGCCCTTGTTTATTGCCGCAAAATGAATACGCAGAACAGGTGATGTTTTTTTGAAATTTCCGGAAGCTGTAATATAAATTATTCCGGAATCGGATGAATATGAAAAACTTGTGTAATTTATCCCGGGTAGTTTCTCCACCCCGAGGAGTTTTAGAGATGTAGGGTCGTACATAACTGATGTTTTAAGGTTTATTATGGGGCTTATAAGTGAAAGTTTCACGTCAACCCAAAAGTCTTCTTCTGTTTTTAAAAGAAGTGTTTCATTCTTCTCGGGTGTAAGGGAAATATTACCTTGTGGCATATTCTGTACAGTGAAACTTCCCGTTTTTTCCGTTTTTACGATGCTGGGGAAATATTTTTCCGTGTCCTGGTTTTCATTCGGTTCCACATACATCACTTTATAAAAATATTGTCCGTTATTCAGAATATAATTTCCGAAATTGTCAGTAGTTTGTATTTTAACCGAGTACTGCCCTATGGAAATCGGGGATTTCTCGAAAATTGTTTCAACAAGCCTTCCACTGCTATTATAAATATTAACTTTTACTTCGTCTGCAATATTTTCCGTGTAAGGCACTCCTTTATCTTCACTGTTTTCTGCCCCTACGCCTACTGTAAAGTTCAGATTACCGTTTTTACCTGGTGTTATTGTTTTCTGTGTCAATGAAATGTTTTCCAGCGGCTGCGGAATTCCGAATTCAGGTATGTAAATAAATGGGATGTGGAGCGGGGTATTACTACCGGACAGATATATTGCCCCGAATATGTTTCCATTCTTTACGTTATTTGCGTTAAAGTTCGCCGAGAATGTTGTACTGCCCGAAGAAGGTATAACAATGCTGTTTGGAATTTTTACACTGATTGTATTATTTGAAAACGTTTTTTCGGATAACGAAAGTATTAGCACATTGCTTGAAAGATTTTTTACGGTAAATGTTTCGGAAACAGAATTTTCTCCGCTTCCGAATATTACCGAGGGCGGCGTGATTACTACGTCTGATTTTATGGCATTATATATGTTTACTCTGCCTGCTCCTTGCATAAGCGGAGAGAAAGGCCTTCCACTGTCAGGATTTGTTAAAATATCGGATGTATTCATAAGTACTGCTTTTATATCTTTGGGAGTGAGGTGCGGTTTTGCCTGTTTAAGTAGCGCAACCGATCCTGTAATAAAAGGTGCTGCCATAGATGTTCCGGACCATTTTTCAATGTTGTTGTGAAGTACCGTAGAGCTAATATTTACACCGGGAGCAACGAGATCCGGTTTGAAGTGAAAGTCCGCAGTAGGCCCGTTTGATGAAAAAGTGGCCATCTTTCCCAGGCCTGTTTTATTTGAAATGTAAATTTCATCGGTTGCGGCAAGTGATTTTTCTATAAACCTACCGTCCGTATTTGTTATAAAGAAAAACGGAATAAAGTCTTTGGCATTTGGATTGCCTTCGGATTGAAGCTTTATGTTTGGAAGCCCTACTCCGCTGTTGAAACATATTACTCCTATTGCTCCCGCATTTTTTGCATTCAAATCTTTGTCTCCGAAATATACATCTCCCCTCTTTACAAAGGCAATTTTCCCTTCTATATTTTTATTTGTAAAATCTTCTTTTCGACCATATCCGCAGTAAACAATCTTGTATTTTCCGTCCGTAAAGGATGGAGATTCCGAGGGGTATAATCCTGATATGTCTTTGTTGTCAATTGTAATTATACCGTGTTCAGAGTCATCGCTTGCCCCTACTCCTATGACATCTTTGTTTGATGCGGGTGCGCTGAAAGGGAAAGGTAGCACTTCCGATCTGCCGCCTGTATTTCCTGCTGCTGCAACAACCGTAATTCCATCTTTAACTGCATTTTCTACGGCTATGGACTCCGGGTCAGAACCATCCCCTTTCCCTGATACCGTACCTATGGATATATTAATTACATTGCATTTATCTTTTGTCGCCTGTTCAATCCCCTTTACGATGACAGATGTTGACGTAGTTTCGTTTGTACCCGAAAATACCTTGTATGCATAAATTTTTGCACCGGGAGCAACTCCGTATTTTGTACCCGCAATAATACCCGCAACGTGTGTGCCATGCCCGTCGGTATCCATGGGATCTGCATATCCGTCTGCAAAATCGTATCCGCCTATTACCTTACTGTTTGGAAATCCCCCTCCGCCAAGCTCTGTATCGTTGTAATCAATCCCCGTATCTACGATTCCTATGACTATACCTTTTCCGCTAATGTAATTTCCGTTTATGTCTTTAAGCTTATGTACCCTGTCAGCTCCTATTATTTGGTCTGCCTTTTCTCTTAACAAATATGCTTTTTTGTCAGGATAAATTTTCTTTACATTTCTTAGCTTTGCAAAGGTTTTTATTGCATCTCCTGAAAGCTTACATGAAAAACCGCTGAAAACGTACGTATATGTAAAATGCGTTTCTCCTCCTAACTCTTTTACCTGCCGCATCAATTTTTCTTGTTTTTTTAAAAGCCTGTTCGAATAAGAAACATCAGCTTTTTTATTAATAATGGAAAGTATTTTATATTTCAAACTCTTTTTATATATAGCGACAGGGGTATCTTGTAGCTCTACAATTACATCTACCGGGATTTTTGAATTTACGTCAATATCCCGAGATATTTTATTTATATCGGCGTTTGTACTGCCGATGAAGAATGCCGCAGCTATAAACACTGCCATTACAATGCTTAAAATTTTTTTCATATACATCCTCCTATCCACATGAGATTATATGCTTTATTGACAAAAAAGAAAAATACGGCTATAGTTTGTGCATGAAAATAAAATTGATAGTATTTGATTTTGACGGTACGCTTGTTGACACAAGCGAGGATTTGGCTGAAGCGATGAATACTTCCCTGCGTAAAATGGGACTTAAACCTGTTTCCCGTAATAAAGTGTGGGGATACACGGGTGATGGCACTCCACTTTTAATCAAAAGGATACTAAGGGACGAGGGACATCACGAACTTTACAAAGAACTCTTTAATCTATTCCTGAATTACTATGAGGAGCATTATATGGATTTTGCGCATCCGATGGATGGGGTTGAAGAAACCTTAAAACACTTAAAGAATGTAAAAATGGCGGTTCTATCTAATAAATACCGACGTTTTGTTGTGAAACTTCTAAATGAGTTTGGTTTAAAAGACTATTTTTTTGCAATTTATGGGAAGGATAGTTTTGAAAAAAGTAAACCTGATCCTTATCCTCTTCTTAAAATTATGGAGAATGCAGGTGTGGCGAGAGAAGAAACCATATTTGTCGGAGACAGTAAGAATGATATTCTGATATCCAATAATGTAAAAGTGAAGTGTTTTATTGTTCCGTCCGGTGTAACTCCAGTGGAAGATATGTTGAAGCTCAATCCTTTTAAAATTCTAAATAATTTTACGGAGCTTGAAAAGTATATAAAATAGTGTAAAATGATAATAAGGAGGCGTGCATTATGGCATATTTATTGGTTGTAGTACTAAATAAAACCGAAAAGCTTGAAAGTATATTAGAGCGTTTTGTGGAAGTAGATGTAAGAGGCGCTACGGTGATTGATTCGGTAGGAATGGGAAGAACACTTGAATCCGAGATTCCTATTTTCGGGACGCTTCAGGAAATATTAAATGCAGGAAAAGGTAGAAGGCCTGAAAACAAAACTATATTTACAATTATAAAAGAGGAACGTACTTTGAGAGATGCACAACGTGTTGTAAAAGAAGAGCTTGCTTCATTTAAAGAGCCTGGTACGGGAATTATGTTTGTGTTGCCCATAATGGACTTTACGGGACTGTCTCCTTCTTTAAAAGAAGAGGCCGCGGCAATAAAGGAGCATAGAAAAATAGAAAAGATTATTTGATAATTGATCTCTGCTCACACTATTGGAATTACTTAGTATTTTTGAATGCCCTACCGGAAATTATATTATGGTAGGGCATTTTATATCTGTTTTTTATCTAAGCAGCTAAATGTATAAAAGAAGTATGATTTTATAATTCATGAAAATTAACTATAATTTCGTAATGAAACAAAAAATTGTTCAATTCAAATGAGTAGAAATATAACTGAGGAGGTTGATATGAAGGACGAAATAAAAAAAACAATTGAAGAATACAAAATGTTGACTGAAAAGCTTGGTATAAAAGAAAAACCTTTTACAAACGAGGAAGGAAAAATTATTTTTCTTGGAAAAAGATGGGTGATGTTGGATGTAGATTACTTTCCGGAATTTATGATTCAGGTTACTGAAAAAGTCGTCGGGCCAATCGCAAAAGAATTCATTTACTGGTTTGGGTATGCCTATGGTGAGAAAATTGCAGAAAGGCAGGTGGAAAAGGGCATACCTAAAGAATATGTGCTCCCCTCTATCTTTGCATTATCTGCTTTATTCACAGGATGGAGTATAATAAAGATAGACGAAATGGATTTGGAAAAGGGATATTTAAAAGCACATTCATATAACAACTTTGAAATTGAAAGTGGAGAAACAATCGGAAGAAAAAGCGAGGTTAAGTTCGGCCGAGGAGTAGTGGACGGCATTTTCTCGGTTTTAGTCGGGGCCAAAACGCAATCTACTTTATATGTGGAAAAAGATGTAATTGTTTTAGAGGTAATAAAAAGGTAAATACTCTTTTAATTTTCGGATAACTACGTAAAATAGCCGTATGAGAATACTTTACGGCATATGCAATATGGGGCTTGGGCATGCGACACGCGAGCTTCCTTTGATAAAAGCATTGGCAAAGCGAGGCGATGAAATATATATATTAAGTACCGGAAGTGCGCTCTCTCTTTTAAAAAAAGAGCTTGGCGCAGACGTAAAAGAATATATAGATTATCCCGGATATCCTCCGCTTGAAAGGAACTATGGCAGTGCAAGCTTTTACTTCGTACTTGCCTCAGACCTAATGCGTACTGCAAAAACAATAGTTAAAGAACGTATTTTTACCGGTAAAATAGTTAGGCGTTATGAAATAGATAAAATTATTACGGACGGAAGATACGGCGTTTTTTCTTTTAAAACCCCGTCTTTTATAATTTCTCATCAGCTTCACTTTGTAACACTCCTATTTGAAAAACTTGCCGAAAAGAGTACGGAACTTGCAAACAGTATCCACTTCAGAAATTTTACACGTATAATGGTGCCGGATTTTGCAAATGTGGAAAAATCTTTATCCGGTAATTTAAGCCATAATATAAAGCTAATCCCTAAAACAAAGCTTAGGTATATAGGACCGCTGTCAAGCTATAAAAAAATGGATATACAAGAGGATATTGATTATCTTTTTATTATAAGCGGATTTATAAAAGATAAGAAAGAGAGCTTTGTTTCAATACTGTTTCAACAGGCAAAAGAGCTTGACGGGAAAAAGGTATTTGTACTGGGAAATCCAAAAGAAAACAATACTATAGAAGATAAGGAACATAATATTATTGCATATTCGTATGTAAGCGGCAAAAAACGGGTAGAGCTTATGAACAGAGCTCGGCTTATCATTTCCCGTGCCGGATATACAACCATTATGGATCTTGCCGAACTTGATAAAAAAGCCCTGCTTGTGCCAACCCCCGGGATGAGCGAGCAGCTTTACCTGGCGCGTTTTCACAAGGAACACAGTACATTCTATTCCGTAAGCCAAAACAATATAAATCTTAAAAAAGATGTGGAGATTGCAAAACTATATAAGGGTTTTTCTCCAATCCACAAAACAGATATTTCGGTAAAAAATTTTCTAAGGATAATTGACCGTGTCTAAAAGCCTTATGATTAAGTAACGTTATGCAATTGATGAGCATAGCTACTTTTGTTTTGAGTTTTTTTACATTTAAATAGATAAAATTAATTAAAACGAAATAGTTATTGAAAATCCCTGCCGGTTGGATAATAAATAGTGCTGCATATATGAAAATTTTTAAAAAACTTTATAATATAAGAATAATGCATTGTAGGTATGATGAACGAAAATAATGGCTGTTAGCATTAGAATGAAGACTAATAGGTTTTGATAAGGGTGAAACCCTTGAGGAGAAAAGATGATTACAAAAAACGTGAAAGATATATTAAAAGAACTTCCCGAAGGTGTAATCTTGGAGGCTGCTGCCAAAACAAGAACCGCGGATGAAATTAATGAAGCAATTGAGGCTGGCGTAAAAATTATAGGTGAAAATTATATGCGAGATGTGAAAGCGGTATATCCATTTGTGACTAAGACTGTGGAATGGCATTTTATAGGGACTCCCGAAACACAGAAACATGACTTGCTAAAAATAAAAAATTTGAAAATATTTGACATGATAGAAACCGTTGATTCTATGGAGATAGCAGAAGAAATTAATAAAAAATGTGTGAGAATCCCCAAAACAATGTCTGTTTTAATAGAGGTAAACAGCGGGAAAGAACCACAGAAATCAGGTGTAATGCCCGAAAATGCAATAGAGTTAATAAGAAGAATTGCCCAACTTGAAAGCATAAAGATAATGGGGCTTATGACAATGGGCCCCCGTTTTGGAAATTCAGAAGATTCAAGACCTTATTTTATAGAAACAAAAAAGTTATTTGATGAAATTAAAACTCTTAAAATTAAAAACGTTGAAATGAAATACCTGTCTATGGGTATGACAAATTCTTATCGTGTGGCAATAGAAGAAGGGGCAAACGTTGTCCGTATCGGAACAAAAATTTTCGGTAATCGTGAGAAATAATTTGTATTTGCAGCGTTTCAATGTGCAGTTTCTTTAGAAATGTTTCATTTAATCGGATTGCTTTGAACAGATATAAAAAAGGGCGGCCTGGGCCGCCTAATTTATAAGTTTTGAAAGAATTCTGTATGCAACCAGTGCTAATTCTTCGCGCGTTGCAAGTGCTTTTGGATTGAAGTTCCCGTTATTTCCTTTTATAATCTTGTGTGTTTTAAGAAACTCAACTTCACTGTAATAAGGATAAGCTGGTGTTATGTCATTAAACAATTTTTCGTTAAGGTGCGACAGGAATGAGATGTAGGGGAAATTTTTCCCGGGGCAAGCAGTGGAGTTAGCTCGGTGAGTGATATTGGATATCACGTCTTTATGCCTCAAAACATTTTTCAAAGGAATATCAAATCTGTGCATAAGTTTTTTTACAAGCATAACCCCTGCATCAAACTGTGCTTTTGGCATTATACCGGTCTGAAAATTGCCCAGAAAACATACGCCTATGCTTTCCAAATTTATCATATAGTTTGTTGCATGCCATGAAGGAAGCTCGATAGGTTGGCCCTTGAAAATTTTACCTGTTTTTCCAATCAGAAAATGATAATCGCATCTATATTCCGGAAAGTTATCCTGATAAATCTTGCGAGAGCGCTCACAGATTACTCTTGCAATTTTGCTTCCGTCCTCATCGCTTTTGTTGAGTATGGGTTGAGTTGCAGAATGATGCAAGATAATGTAATTTATCTTCCTCATTTTTTATTTAACCCGTCAATAAAGTGTGCAAGATTATCTACAGAATCCGAAAGCTTGTCTAATTTGTTCCCGAAAATTACCAGTAGGTATAAGGAAATAGCAATTGGAAACCCTACATTGCCGATAATTTTTATAATTTCTTCTACTGTCATTTAAATTACCTCCGTTTTGGTGTAAGCCCGCCTGTGATTTTACAGGCGGGTATAAGTTAAAATTTACGGCACTAAGTCGTGGAAAGAGCGTGTTACAACTCCTCCGTCAGCAATTGTAGTGAGATTACCGTTTTTTGTAGTAAAGATATTCTTTGATATAATCTGTTGCATCAAACTTTGTACCTGTGCATCTGTAATGTCACTTCGAGGATTATTGAATTCCATTGCATGTTTCTTTCCGTTCTCCGTGCCGAAAACGAGCCTTAGAACCGTGTAACTTGTGTCTGCCATTCTTTATTACCTCCTTTTATGCTGTGTAGCTTTTTACGCTGCGCAAATTAATTCCTGAAAGTGTGTCGCTGATCAAAGCCGTAATACCTGTTGCAACATCGTATACGTCCTGGTCAACCGAGGCAGGTTTCACCCCTGTTACACTTTCCCTTCTTATTTTGCCGTTGCCCGCATCAAATTGGAGCTCAAGCCTTCCATTCCCTTCTGTTACAGTCATACATTTCACCTCCGTTTGAAATTTTTAGAAGCGCTTCCAACCTATAATATGGAGTATATGGCTAAAATTAGCGTTTATCAGCATTTCTTTGGCTTGTATTTTTTATTTCCTGTTATATAATATTTTTGATGAACGAAAAAGAAACTTTTGATAAATATGCTAATGGCTATGATAAATGGTTTGAAAGCGCAGAAGGCAAAACTGTTAAAAAACTTGAGGTTGCTTTGTTAATGGATCTGGTAAAACCTGCAAAAGGGAAAACAATGCTTGAGGTTGGCATCGGTACGGGGCTTTTTGCAATGGAATTCAGTAATAGAGGAATGATAGTTTCCGGAGTAGATCCTTCTGATGAAATGCTGAAAATTGCCGAAAAGCGCCAATTTACTGTAAAAAAAGGCAGTGGAGAAAATATTCCGTTTGATGATAATAGCTTTGACACGGTACTTGCAATGACTTCCATAGAATTTTCAAAAACACCTGATAAATTTATAAAAGAGATGAAGCGTGTTGCAAAACCAGGAGGAGAGCTTATTGTTGCTGTACTGAATTTGTTTTCGCTTTATGGAATAGAGCGTAGGATAAGAGGGGTTTTTGAAAAAAATGTTTTTACAAAGGCACATTTTTATACGTTCGGAGAGCTTAGAAATTTACTCCGGGCAAATCTGAGGAATGTGGAAATTTCGTCTTGTGTATTTATACCGCCGAACCCATCGGAAAATATTCTGAAAAAAGCGGAAAAAATAGAAGAATTAGGCAGAAAACTCTTAATGCCCTTCGGAGCACTGCTTATAGGGAAAGGAGTAAAATAATATGTTTATAGAAGCACAGTTTTCAATTTATCCTCTGCGTGAGCAAAAGCTTTCACCCGCAGTGAATGCGGCCGTAGAAATTATAAAGTCATTCGACTTGCCTGTTGAATTAGGCAGTATGAGCAGTATTACATACGGAGAATCCGGCAAGGTATTTAAAGCAATGCAAGAAGTAATGGATAAGGTTGGTGTAAATAAGCACCTTGTTTTGATTGTCACTTTTTCAAATGCTTGCCCTGTGAAGGTGAAGAAATGATTTTCTTTTTCTATCCCTCGGGGCGCACCATAGCGATGAGTCTTACGGGTACTCAATGTGAGTTGCATTGTGACCATTGTAATGCGCAGTATTTGAGGGGAATGGCAACAAAAGAGCAAACACTTGAGTTGCTGAAAAAACGCCCGGATTATTACACTTCCGTACTTGTAAGCGGGGGTTCCACCAAAGAAGGAAAAGTACCGGTTGTAAAACATCTTGCTTTTATAAAAAAACTTTATGATATGGGATTGAAACTGAATTTTCATACAGGCCTCCTTTCCGCTGCGGAAATTCTTAAAATTAAGCCGTATGTAAATCGCATTTCATTTGATTTTATGTTTGATGATAAAGTAATTCATGATGTTTACCATCTGCACGATAAGGACAAGGAAGACTATGAAAAAACGTACCTTTTTACAAGGCGAATCCTGGGCGGGTATATAGAAAACAAAGACGGTTATCCGTCATCACGGATTGTGCCGCACTTTACAGTCGGCCTAAATTGCGGAAAGGTGACAAAAGGCGACTTTGAAACAATAGATGAACTTGCATCTCTGAAGCCTACCCTTCTTGTAATTGATATATTTATTCCGACGCCAAACACTCCGTTTGCCAAATGTCCTTCGCCGGATTTAAAAGATGTGCAAAAACTTATAAATAAAGCGCACAAAAGACTTTCACATACTACTCTATTTTTGGGGTGTATGCGGCCATTCGGTGGATACCGGGAGAAATTGGATCTGATGGCATACGAAGAAGGTATTAAAGGTTTTGTTAAACCTACAAAACCACTCATAGAACTTATAAAGAAAAACGGGGAAGAAATTATAACAAGGGAAGAATGCTGTGCTTTAATATAATTTAGAGCATTTTTTTCTTATGTGATTTCATTTTATACATCTCTTTGTCTGCCTCAACGAGTATGCCTTCCAATGATATGTTATGGATTGCGGGGTTAAACTCAAATACACCATAGCTGAACTCAATTTTGTAAGGTTTTCCCTTGTCGAGTTTTTTTAGTTTATTACGAACCCTATTGATTAACGTTTTTGCATTCTTTCTGTTTAGTCCGGGGGTGACAACTACAAACTCGTCACCACCTACACGGGAAATAATGTCAATTTTTCTCAGGCTTTTCTTAAATGCTTCTGCTATATTCATTAACATTTTATCCCCTTCGGAGTGCCCGAACTTATCATTAATTTCTTTCAAATTATCTGCGTCTATATAGAATACCGTGAGACAACTTTTTTCTCTTTTACTTCTGTTTAGTTCCCTGTTTAGTAGTATAACAAGCTGTCTTCTGTTGAACAGATTTGTCAGAGGGTCTCGTTCCGCAAGATTTCTTAGTTCGCTTTCCATATGTTTTATTCTTGTAACGTCGCGTATAACTTCTATTGCCCCGAGAACGTTTCCTTCAAAATCATAGAAACGCGTTGCCTTTCCCCAGAGAATCCTGTTTTTTCCCTTTAACGTCGCTTTATTGGTAAATGCCGTAACCGTATCTCCTTTGTATTCAAGAGACGAATAGTTATTCCCTTCGGGAATTTTCCCGGATAATGCAACATCAAGGAGAAAAGGTTTTCTTTTCCCATATATAGGTATTGCATATTCGTGGTTATCTTTCCCAAGCATTAATTCCTTTTTTACTCCGGTCATCTCCTCCGCTGCCTTATTCCACACGATTATTTTGCCTTCCCTGTCTGTTACGATCAGCATATCAGGAATAAATTTAATAATTTGACTGAGAAATGTATCTTCCTGAAGTGCTGCAAGTTTATCTTTTTGTTTTGCTGTAACGTTGTGAAATACCAGTACATAGCCAACCTTGATTTTGTCAATTGTAACGGGAAACATTTGAACCTCATAAAACTCTTGCCCTCTTATTAAAGTGGGGAGTTTGCCATTTTTCTTGCTCAATTCGGATAGATTATCCGTAGTTTTAAAAAATGATTTCAAAAATTCTATAAAGTTAAGCCCTTTTAATTCTGAAATGGATATCTTTAGATTGGAGCCTGCAGCCTCATTAATGAAGAGTATTTGTTTATCGTTGTTTAAGAAAACAACGTTAAGCAGGGAGCTTCCAACAAATTCTTTAACAAACTTTATTTTATTTTTGATATTTTCCTCCATTAAAAATATTATACTGCAAGTTTGGAATATAAAAATCTTTTGCGAATCAATATATTCCTATTGACAAATTTTGCAATAGCATTATTGTATTAATACAATGAGAGAATTTTATATAGATATGCATAGCGGAACACCTGCATATAGGCAAATAGTTGATGAAATAAAAATCGAAATAGCGGAAGATATATTAAAAGAGGGCGATAAAATTCCTACCGTAAGAGATCTTGCCCTTAAAATACATGTAAATCCTAATACTGTGGCACGTGCGTATAGAGAACTCGAGAGAGAAGGTGTTGTCGAAACCTTTGTAGGACGAGGAACATTTGTAAAAAAAGATGAGAATTCCAAAGTGCAAGACAAGATAGATATTTTAATTGATGATTTACTTTATGAGTCGGAAAACAAGGGGATTGATATGGATATTTTAATTAAAAAATTAAGAGAAAGGGGTGGTAAAAAATGATCATTACGACAACTGATTACGTTCCGGGGAAAAGTGTGAAAGAAATTTTAGGTGTTGCAAGCGGCAACATAGTGCGTGCAAAGAATATAGGAAAGGATATTTTAGCGGGATTAAGGAATATAGCGGGTGGCGAGATAAAAGAATACACAGTACTGCTTAAGGATGCGCGAGAGGAAGCGTTAGAGAGAATGGAAAAGAGTGCCGAGAGGATGGGGGGAGATGCTGTAATTAATGTGCGGTTTGCAACTTCGTCTGTTATGCAAGGTGCGGCAGAGCTTTTTGCGTATGGTACAGCTGTAAAGCTTGAAGAAAAATGAATGCGATAGAAGTTAGAGAACTTTACAAGAATTATGGGGCAACGCCTGCATTAAATGAGCTGGATATTCTAGTTCCTTCCGGGCATATTTACGGGTTTTTAGGTCCGAATGGTGCGGGCAAAACTACAACAATCAAGATTTTATTGGGGCTTTTAAAAAAAGACAGTGGCATCGTAAAAATTTTTGGTGAAGAGGTTAACTTCGGTAAGATAGGGGAGAATAATAAGATAGGTTTTGTGCCTGAAGAGTTTTCTCTCTATGGCTATATGAACGGATACGAGATAATAAATTTTAATGCTGCAATATATAATAAAAAAGTTTCGGAGAAAATAAACAGGCTGCAGGATGTATTCAACATTCCTCTTAAACGGAAAATCTCTACTTATTCAAGAGGGTTGAAAAAGCTTTTATCTCTTTATGTTGCAATTTCCACCGAGCCGGATATTCTTATTCTGGATGAACCGACAGACGGACTTGATCCGGTAGTGCGAAATAAACTTTTAATGTTCCTTGTAGATGAGGTGGCAAATAGAAATCTTACAGTATTCTTTTCGTCCCATGTGCTTAGCGAGGTGGAAAAAATATCCGATATGGTAGGATTGATAAAAAATGGGAAAACAGTACTGGAAGGTGATATTGACATGATAAAGGAAAATACTGTGGTAATTACCTTCAAAAATACTGATGGTGAAAATCCGCTCAAAGAAAAGTGCAGTCAGGTAGGAGAAGGTATTTTTCAATATAAAACATATACGAATAAGAAAGATGTTCTGTTAAACTTAAAAAATAGTAATTGCGAGATCCTTACGTTAGAATCCATTCCGTTTGAAGAAATATTCATGCATTATATGGAGGTTAATGATGAAAGTGCTAATTAAAAAAGAGCTCAAAGAGAATTTGCTTAAATTTATTATGGAAAGCATTTTACTTATAGGAACTGCAGTATCACTGGTTCCGTATGGATATCGCCTCACAACACAGCTTAATATAAACTTTATAAACTTAGGCAAGCTTGGAAACCAAATCGCGGCGATGCTTCCAAAGCTTAAAGATTTGAATTACTTTATTTATTCCCAATGGTTCGGAAAAAATTTGTTTGAAATAGCCCTTCTGTTTGCTGTTATAAATGCAGCTGGCATAATAGCGGGAGAAACCGAAAGGAAAAGCAGTATTTTTCTGTTTTCACGCCCTTTATCCAGAAATAAAATTTTATTATCAAAACTTATAGTGGTACTATTTTATACACTTATTCCTATTGTTGTTTCCACGTACATTATTCTACCTCTTTCGCGCAGCATTCCTCAGCAAGTAAACATTGCGGTATTTAATAAACTGCTTTTGGAATCCCTTGTTGCAACGACCGTTGCTGTCCTTATAACAACTACGTTTTCCATAATTATAGATGACAGAGTAAAAACAGGGCTTGC